>DASVDY010000229.1:0-11078 GCA_036380855.1 Rhodanobacteraceae bacterium | reverse complement strand
CATCTTCAGCGCGATCTCCACCGCGCTGGCGCCGTCGCCGGCGAAGAACGCGCGCGCAAGCCCCGGCGGCGCGATCCGCACCAGTTCCTCGGCCAGCCGGATCGCGGGCTCATGCGTGAAGCCGGCGAACATCACGTGGTTCAACGTCGCCGCCTGTTCCGCGATCGCATGCGCGATGCGCGGATTGGCGTGGCCGAACAGGTTGCTCCACCACGAACTGATGCAATCCAGGTAGCGCTTGCCGTTCGCGTCAATCAGCCACGCGCCATCGCCACGTTGGATCGGGATCATCGGCAAGCGCGCATCGTGCTCGCGCATCTGCGTGCAGGGGTGCCAGTTCACGCCAAGGTCGCGGGTGGCCAGTTCGGTGTTACGGAAAGCTGCATCGTTCATCTTGCTATGATCGTTCCGCTTGCGAGTCGAACCCCTCTCCCGCCGGGAGAGAGAGACGGGGATGAGGTTCCGGGGAATCACAATGTCAGTGGCGAAGCATAGCCTGTCATGAGCGCGGCTCTCGATCCCGAATTCCTCGACCACGCCCTCGACGTCGCGTTGCAGGCCGCGCGCGAAGCCGGCGCCCTGATCGCGCGGCATTTCGAACGCGGCGTGGACGTGGAACTCAAGCCCGATGCCAGCCCGGTCACGATTGCCGATCGCGAAGCCGAGGATGCGATCCGCGCGCGCCTGCTGGGCGCGTTCCCCGGTCACGCGATCCTCGGCGAGGAACGCGGCAGGACCGGCGAGAGCGAGTTCCTGTGGCTGGTGGATCCGCTGGACGGCACCAAGAGCTTCGTGCGCGGCACGCCGTTCTTTTCCACGCAGATCGCGCTGATGCACGCAGGCGAGCTGGTGCTGGGCGTGTCGCAAGCGCCGCTGTACGGCGAGACCATGTGGGCGCGGCGCGGCGGCGGCGCGTTCCTCGACGGAAGGCGCGTGCAGGTCGCCGACACGCGCTCGCTGAAGGATGCCTCGCTGTCGTTCGGCAACATCAAGGCGCTCGCCGCCGATCCGCAACGCTGGCGGGCGACCGGCGAACTGATCCGCGAAGTCAACCGCGTGCGCGGCTACGGAGACTTCTGCCACTACCACCTGCTCGCGCGCGGCAGCCTGGACGTCGTGGTCGAGTCCGACGTCAACATCCTCGACATCGCCGCGCTCGCGGTGATCGTGCGCGAGGCCGGCGGCGTGTTCAGCGACCTGCAAGGCAAGGCGCTCGCGCTGGAGACGACGAGCGTACTGGCTGCGGCAACGGCGGAACTTCAGTCCGGCATCAGGATGCGACTGGAAGGGACGTGATCCGGCTGGCCGGCGACTGTTTCAGGCGGGCGCGGACATGGCTCCGCCTCGCCGCCGAGGGCGGCGGCATGCGTTCAGGCGCGGCTGCTGTGCAGTCGAACCGGCTTGAGCCCGGTCGCGCCGGGGGGGCTCGTGCCCGCGCCGTGGGTATCGCGCGCCAGGCGCAGGATCTCGCGCAATTCGGTGGAGCGCATGGCCCGCGCGAATAGCCAGCCTTGCGCGAGGTCGCAGCCGATGCCCTTCAGGAACGCCGCCTGCCCGTCGCGCTCGACCCCTTCTGCGACCACGCGCATGTCCATCGCGTGCGACATGGCCACGATGGCCGAGATGAGTTGCATCGCGTTCCGCTCTCCCGGCACGCCCGCGAGAAAGCTCTTGTCTATCTTGATCACGTTGACCGGCAAGTGGCGGAGGTACGCCAGCGACGAGTAGCCGGTGCCGAAATCGTCCATCGCGATGTCCACGCCCAATGCGCGCAGGCCCCGGAGCGCGTCGAGCGTGGCCTGGTCCGATTGCACCAGCGCTCCCTCGGTGATCTCGAGCTCCAGCAGGCGTGGCGGCAGGCAAGCGTCCCCGAGTGCGGTCTCGACCGTCTTCAGCAAGCCCGAACACGCGAGCTGCCGCGGCGAGAGATTCACGGCGACACGGATCTCGGGCACGCCATCGGCAAGCCAGCCGGACAGGTCCAGGCAAGCCGTGCGCAGGACCCACGCTCCGAGGGCCTCGATCAATCCGTGCTCTTCGGCGTAGGCGATGAAGTCGGAAGGCGGCACCAGCCGGCCGTCCTGCCGCCAGCGGACCAGCGCCTCGACGCAGTGGATGCGTCCGGTCGCCAGGCAGAATTGCGGCTGATAGAGCAGCTCGAAATCGTTGTTCTCGATCGCCTTGCGGATGGAGGTGCCGAGCGAAATGAACGTGCGGGCCTGGGCGCTCAGCGCCGCGCTGTAGAAGGCGATGGCGTTGCGCCCGCTCTGCTTGGCCCTGAACATCGCCGCGTCCGCGTTCTTGAGCAGGGTGACGCCGTCGGTGCCGTCGGCCGGGAACATGCTGATGCCCACGCTTGCGCTGACGAAGAGCTCCTTGCCTTCCAGGTGACAGGCTTGCGCGATCGCCCGGCGCGCTTCTTCGGCGACGAGCGTGACCTGCTCGACTTCGCCCGCGCGCGCCATCACCACGAAGTCGTCCCCGCTCAGTCGCGCGACCGTGCTGATCGGTCCCGGCAGTGCCTTGAGCCGCTCGGCGACCTCCTGCAGGAGCTTGTCGCCGTTCGGGTGCCCGAAGCTGTCGTTGATGCGCTTGAAGTTGTCGAGGTCCAACAGCAATACCGCGATGGGCGCGTCGTTGTGCGCGATCGCATGGTCAATGCGATCCAGCAGGAGCTGCCGGTTCGGCAGGTCCGTGACCGGGTCGAAGTGGGTCAGGAATTCCAGCTCGCGCGTGCGGCGGCGCACGCCGCGGCGCAGGGAGTAGATCCAGGCGAGCAACAGCAGGCCGGTGAAGGCGAGCGTGGCGGAAAGCGCCATGAAGGGTTTTTCGTAGCCCGTCAGATCCAGCGGGCGTCCCATCCACTTCTTGCGCAACTGCGCACGCTCCTGGTCCGTGATCAGGGACATGCCGCGCTCGACCATGGCAAGCGTTGCCGCATCGCCCTTGCGCACGCCGCGACGGAACCGGTCGGAGTAGAAGTCGAACGCCTTCACGAACCGCTGCTGCTCGTTGAGGCGGTAGAGATAGTATTCCGCGGGGAGCTCGTCCATGCAGAAGATGCGGACATCCTTGGCCTTCGCGGCCTCGATGAGCTCGGTGTAACCGGTGTACTCGCGAATGCTGGTGACCCCGGCCTTGCGCAACCTGTCCACGCACGCGTCGCCCCGCTCCACCCCCACGGTGAAGCCGTGCAGGCCGGAGGGATCCGTGATCCCGGTGATGGCGGGGTCGGTGTAGATGCCGGTGCTGACCGTCGCGAAAGGCGGCGAGAAATCGTAGGAGGCTGCGCGTCCGGGCGTATCGAACATCATCTCGATGACGTCGGCCTTGCCGGCCAGGATGCGCTGCTGCGCGGTCGCCCAGTCGGTTGCGACGAGGTCAACATTGATGCCGGTCTTCTGTTCCCACAGCTTCCATTCGTCCACGACGTAGCCGCGGGGCTTGCCGTCGGGCCCCAGGAACAGGTACGGCGGATAATTGTTGTCGCCGATGACCCGGAGCGTGGCCGCGGCGCACTGGATCGAGAGCCCGGCGACGAGAAGACCTGCGAGCCATCGAAATGACCGGTACATGGATGTGTTTCCCCTGATTGGTGCGCGGCCCGGAACATCGATCCGTGGGTCGCACCGACTGCGCTTGAGCGAGGTGTGGTTGCCGACTCTCCGAAAGTCGGGGCAATGCTGGAGTTGTGGTCAGGCGATGACGGGGTTCCGTCCGCTCCGGTCCTGCAATCCGCCGCGCTGCAGCGGGTCCGGAGATCGGCCTCCAAGGGTGGGCCCAGATTGATGGTTTGCAGCCGCCGACGGCGTGACTGGTCTCACGCGAGATGCAAACTAGGTTTACGGCGGCATGGCTGCGGGTCGCGGATGTGCATGCCGTCACGGTTTCTGTTCGAATTGCCGGGCCTCCGATCGCTGCCCGTCAGAAGGTCAGGGTGACGGTGATGGCATCGCTGTAGCTGCCGAGGAAGGGGTTCTGTCCCGCCGGCGCGCTGCCGTAGACCACTTCGTCAACGCTGGTTCCGCTGCCGCTCACCACCACGCTGCCGCCGGTACCGTCTCCCCAGATCATCGTGTGCGCGGCATCGGCGTACAGGTTGTAGCTCAGTTGATGCGCGCCGTTCTGCATGGTTCGCGAGGCATAGCTGCCGGCCCCGGTACTGAGGGCGATGCTGAAGCTGGTGCTGACGTCGCAGCTCACGATCGCATGGCCCACGCTGTCCAGGTTCTGGCTGCTCATGAAGTCGTAGCCGCCGAAGTTCACGCCTTGCACGCTCAGGCTGCAGGTTGCCGAAGCGGCCGGCGCGGCGAGCACCGCGGAGATCCACGCGAGCATCCGGAGCCGGTGCCGGACGAGGGATGTCATGGCGCGATCTCCTTGCAGGTCAGCGGAGCAAGATCGGGCAGCGGGCCGGAATCGGCCGGAACGCGCAACGTCATGTCGCAGCTCTGCCCGTTCCACATCACATGCAGATGGTTCAGCGGCTGCAGCCCGGTGAGATACACCTCGCCGCGCATGCCGACCGGGAAGACCGTGGCGTTGCCTTCGATGGTCACCCCCGCGCCGGCCGGCAGGAAACTGCCGTCGCGCAGCTTGATCGTGAGCGTGGCGCCGCGCGAGCGCGTGACCGGGAATTGCAGCAGCAGGGCGCTGTGGTAGTAGGGCACGGCGTCCAGTTGCAGCCCCTGGATTTCCGCATCGAGCGGCAGGTCCGCCTGCTCGATGCGGATCGGATTGTCCTGGTAGGGGCGCAGCCGCGGGACCAGTGCATAGCCCTCGTGGTCGGTGGCCGCGACTTCCTGGTTGTCCTGGTAGACCCTCACGTTCGGGAAACCCGGCACGCGCACCACCGCGAAGCTGCCGTCAATCGAACGGCTCGCAAACACCTTGCCGTCCAGCAGTGCGATGCCGCCGCGCGCGGAAGCCTGATAGGCCTGCCGGCCGTGCGCACTGGCCGCGCCCAGCGAGTAGGTGCCCACGTCGCTTTGCAGGCTGACTTGTGCCAGATCCGGATCGCTCGGGGAGAGCCCGGCCTGCAGCCGGTAACCGACGCCGCGGCCCGCCGGAAGGTTGCGCTGGATCTGTACATTGCCGCCGCGATCGCCCCCCTGGGATTGCGCATTGAGGCTGAAGCTGTCGCGCTCACCCAGCGGCACGGTCATGCTGAGCGTGAACAACGACGACGGGTCTTCGCCCAGGAAACGCAAGGCCGACAGGGAAAGGTAACCGAACGTTCCCAGCGGCCGGCTGTAGCTTGCGCCGATGAAGTCCACGTCCGGCTGGCTGTCGCGGAAAACCTCGCGCGTGTAGGTCAGCCCGAAGGAACCGGCGTTGCCGGAACCGACGCTCATGTAGGCGCTGGTGGCCTGGCGCGGCGGGCGCTGCGGCCCTTCGTAACCGAGTTGGGTGAAGCCCGGCGTCGTGAACTGGGTGCGGAAGCCGTAACTGAGATAAGCCGCCTGGTGCTGGAAACCCAGTTCCAGCAACCCGCCCGACCCTTGCGCATCGTGGCTGGCGGCCACCGCCGCCGTCAGCACGCCGGAGTTGGCGACCAGCCAGTCGGCGGCGAGCCCTGCCGTCTGCTGATGGCGCGTGATCTCCGCGTGCGCTTCGCCGGTGAAGCTGTCGGAAAGTCCCAAGCGTTCGGTGCCGATCGCGGCAAGCCTGCCATAGTCGTTGCTGTCGAGTCCGTAGTTTTTTCGCTCGAATCCCAGCTCATAGGAGAAATCGCGCAAGCCCTTGGCGAGCAGCCCGCTGCTTGCGTAGAACGGTTGCGTGACGATCTGCTCGCGGCCGAGCAGGTCGCTCACCACCATCCGCGCCTGGCCCTGGCCGGTGATCACCGGCAGGTCCTGGATGGTGAACGGACCCGCCGGCACGTCGCGGCGCATGCGCAGCACATTGTCCACGTAATAGTCCACGGTCGAGGGCGCGACCGCGACGCCGTGCAGCGTCAGCGTGGGCAGCGTGATGAAATCGGGCTGGGTCGCGAAGTTGGTCGCCCATTGCACGCCGCCGAAGCGGATCGCGCGTCCCCAGGCGCTCGCGCCGCTGATGCTGTCGCCGATCCGAAGCGACGCCATGCGCGCCGGATGATCCCGGGTCCAGGTGGTGTCCAGCCGCACCGTTTCCGAGCGGCCGTCGGTGCCGCGGGTGAGCAGCGTATTGTCAACGTTGCCGAACCGGCCGAACACGTTGGCCTCGGCGATGGCGCCGGCATGGGTGCTGCCGCGTTCGCGATCGGCGTACACGTCGTAATTGAAATACGCGCCCGGCGGCGGCGGCGTCGGTTCGGAGGGCGCGCCTGTCGCACCGCTGTATCGGGTGGCTGCGAGCAGCCCCGGCGGAAGCGTGAGCCGCAGTGCCTGTTGCGAAAGGTCCACCTTGTAGCTCAGCCCGCGGATCGCAGACAGCGGGCAATACTCTTGCCCGTCGTGTTGCACGCGCGGCACGCCGTCAATGCGGATGCGCCAGCGTTGCAGGTCGGCCGCTCCGAGCAGCACGTGCCCGGCGTCATCACGCAGCGCCAGCACCGTGCGCCTGGGCGTACCGTTCAAGCGGACCTCGAGCCAGGTCTCCTGCAGTTCTCCCTTGCCGGCTGCCGCCACGGCGGATTCTGGCGGCAGGGGTGCGGGCGTCGCCTTCGCCGGGGGCGTTGCCGCCGGCGCGGGAGCGGAAGGCGCGGGTGTCGGCCGCGTCGGCATGGATGGCGCGGGTGTCGGCCGCGTCGGCATGGTTGGCGCGGACGTCGCCGGTTCGGGTTCCGGCGATTCCGGCGGGGAGGGCGTGGTCGCGCTCGCGCTTGCCGCAAGCACGGGCGGCGCGGGCGCCGACACGGCGATGTCCGGAATCAGCTCGATGACCAGGCGCTCGCCTTCGCCGTCTCCGGGAGGAAGCGTGAATACCTGCGGCGTCACCGGCTGGCGGGTGATCAGCACCAGGTGCGTGTTCGCGCCTGCGCGTTCGAGCTTCACCGCCGACAGCCAGGGATTGCGCTCGATCATGCCCGGCAGGTCCGCCAGCACGCTGTGTTCGGCCATGGCGCCCAGGTCAATCGCCATCGGCGCACCGGCGACCGTCGGCCGGATCACGCCCGCGCGGATGGGCCGGTTCGATTCGAGCACCAGCCGCACGCGGTTGTTCTCCACGTCCATGCGCACGGCGTTGACACGAACGGGGGACGCGCTGTCCGCCGCCGGTGGCGCCGACGGCAGGGCGGCGGCCGTTGCGCCGCGGTCCGGAAACAGGTCAAGCACCAGCCGATCGGCGTGGCCCTTGTCGGGGTTCAAATTGAAAATCCGCGGCGCAACGCCTGGCGGCGTATCCAGTTCCAGCAGGGTGCCGTCGTCGCTGGGGCGGAGTTTCACCGCGCGGATGAAGGGATTGTTGGCGCCGACCGCCTTGCCGAGGCCGAGCAGCGTCGGGTTCAACGCCACCCCCTCGAGGTCAACCTGCAGCGCGCCGGATTGCCGGTCGCGGGCGAGTTGCGTGCGGATGGCGCCGTTCGATTCCAACACCAGGCGGCTGTGATCGGGATCCAGTCCGACGCGGATTGCGCGGACCAGCACGGTGGCATGCGAGAGGCCCGGCGCGGCGAGCAAAGCCGCGCTCACGGCGACCGCCCGCACGCGCCGTTGCGCGCAACGCATGTGCCCCCGGTCGCGGCTGCGCGCCTCGCCCGATCGGCGGCGCCGCATGGTTCAAGGGGCCCCTGCATTCGCGAGGTTGTCGCCCACCACCAGATCGGTGCTCACGATGTCGCCGGTCGCACGCTGGGCCGTGAGGTGCAACTTCTCGCCGGCCGCGCCCGGTGCCTGGATCACCCATTCGTGCGTGGCGCCGGGCAACAGGTACACGGGCTGTTGCGGCATCGGCAAGGCCTTGCCGGTGTCGGCGACCGACAGATGGAACCGGCTCAGTTTCGCGTGCGCAAGGCCGTCGTTGCTGACCCGGATCGTCAGTCGCCGGTTGCCGTCCCGGATGGCCTGCCAGTGCAACTGCGGCGCAATCGCGGTCGGCGGCTCGACGAATACGGGCAGGCTGATCCGCAAGCTCACCCGCAAGCCCCTGAAGCCGGGTTTGAGCGGCGGGGGGATCTCCTGCAGGAACACCCGGTACGCACGCTCGTGCCGGGCATCGGGCGGTTTGCGAAAGCCCACCCGCAGCACCTGCGAGCCGTTCACCGGCAAGGTGAAAATCGGCGGCGTGGCCAGGATGTCGGAGGCCGGTGTGTACGTGTCGGTGCCATCGGCTTGCGACCATGACATCACCTGCACCTGGATCACCGTCGGATCGGCGCCCACGTTGCGAACCGTGAGCGCAGCAACGGGCTTGTCGGCGGAAAGGCTCACCGTGACCGGGTCCACCTGGAAGGTGCTGGCCCACGCCGGGCATGCGATGCAGAGAAGAAACATCAGGCCGCAAGCGGCCTGATGCAGTGCGGATCGCCTCATCGTCAGAACGTGACCGTGGCGACCACGGTATCGGCGTAGCTGCCTGCCGGAACGTTCTGGCCGGCCGTAACACTTCCGTACACGGTGGTGCTGACCGCGGCGCCGGTTCCGGTCACGCCGACGCCGGTGACGCCGTCGAATACCGTGGTCATGCCGGAGTCGGAATACAGTTGATAGGAAAGGTAGTTGCTCGTGCCGGCGAGCATGCGCCGCAGCGGGGCGGCTGCCGTCGAGCCGGTATTGGCATTGGCGCCCTGGTCGAGCGTGATGGTGGCGCTTGAGCCATTGGTGCAGGTGGTGCTGATCGTGCCGCTCTGGGTGAGGTCGGTGCTCGCGTTGGTCACGATCGGATCGTACGCACCGAACGAAACGCCGCCCGAAGCGTCAATCGTGCAATTGGCGCTGACGGTGGCGGAGACGGGGAGATTGGAAGTGGCGGTGCCCGCAACGGCAGCGCCGCTTGCAGCTGCAATAGCGACAAGAACGGCGCTGGCGAGGAGACCTTTGGACCAGCGTTGTTGATATGGCATGTCTTACCCCTTGGAGTGATTGAGTGGGTTCCTGCGGCCGTCGTGGCTGGGAACGTCACGAATCGTAGGGTTCGGGTTCCGCATGGAGCGTGACTGCTTTCACGCACGCTGTTAAACAAATTTACATGTGGGCCCGGCAGTGCTCGATTGCCAAATCGATCACAGTGCCGCTCCGCACGCGTGGCGAGGTCGCGTCCGGACCGGATCGGGTGCCGCTGCCCGGCAGGCACAGGCACGCAAACCGCGTTCGCGCACTTGGTCGGCAACGGGCCACGCCAATGCGGCATGGAAGCGAAAGCTATAACCGGGATGCACCCAGGGCGGATATGCGATGCTGCGCTGGTCGAGGGAGCATCCATGTACCACTACGTCATCGTGGGGGGCGGTTCGGCTGGTTGCGTGCTGGCGGCGCGCCTGAGCGAGGACCCGGACATGCGCGTCTGCCTGCTGGAAGCGGGACCGCCCGACGACAGCTTCTTCGTGCGCATGCCGTTCGGCATCGTCGCGATGATGCGCAGTCGCACGCGCAACTGGCGCTTCAGCACCGAACCCGAACCGAATCTCGGAGGGCGCCGCCTGTTCTGGCCGCGCGGGCGCACGCTGGGCGGCTCGAGCTCGGTGAATGCGATGTGCTACACGCGCGGCCATCGCGCCGACTACGACCACTGGGCGGCACTGGGCAACGCCGGCTGGAGCTATGCCGACGTCCTGCCGTATTTCAAAAGCTTCGAGAACCGCGAACGCGGCGGCGCCGATGCGTTCCACGGCAGCGGCGGCCCGTACAACGCGGCCGAGTTGCGCGATCCCAACCTGCTGAGCCGGATCTTCGTCGAGGCGGCCGTCCAGACGGGGCTGCCGCGCAATGACGATTTCAACGGCGCGACGCAGGAAGGCGCCGGGCTTTACGAAGTCACCCAGAAAGGCGGCGAGCGCTGGAACAACGCGCGCGCCTTCCTGCGCACGCCGGGTCCGGATGGGACCACGCCGGAGCGGCGCCCCAACCTCACCATCATCACCGGCGCGCATGCCACGCGCATCCTGTTCGAAGGCAGGCGTGCCGTAGGCGTGGCGTATCGGCGCAAGGGCACCGATACGACAGTGCGCGCCAGTCGCGAGGTGTTGCTGTGTGCGGGAGCGATCGGCTCGCCGCACCTGCTGCTGCTCTCGGGCGTGGGACCCGGCGAGGAACTGCGCAGGCATGGCATCCCGCAGGTGCACGAATTGTCGGGCGTGGGCAAGAACCTGCAGGATCATCTCGATGCGCTGCTGGTACAGAAGGCCACCACCCGCGCCGGTTACTCGCTGGGCCCGCTGTTCCTGTGGCGCGGCATCAAGGGGCTAGTCGCCTATCTCGCCAGAGGTCGCGGACCGCTGACCAGCAACGCGGCTGAGGCCGGCGGCTTCGCGCGCACCCGCCCCGAACTGGACATCCCCGACGTGCAGTACCACTTCCTGCCAGTGATGCAGGAGCGGCACGGCCTGGCGCTGCGCCGTTCGATGGGCTTCGGCTATTCGCTGCACGTGTGCGCGCTGCGCCCAGGCAGCCGCGGCGAAGTCGGACTGAAGAGCGCCGACCCGATGGCCGCTCCGCGCATCCAGCCGAATTACCTGTCCGACCCGGAAGACCTGAAGACGATGATCGCCGGCGTGCGCGCGGCGCGGCGCATCCTCGCCGCACCGGCTTTCGCCCCGCACCGCGGCGAGGAGATCTTCCCCGGCGCGCACGTCCGCAGCGACCGCGAAATCGAGGACTTCATCCGCCAGCGCAGCGAAACCATCTACCACCCGGTCGGCACCTGCAAGATGGGCGTGGACGACATGGCCGTGGTGGACCCGCAGTTGCGGGTGCGCGGCCTGGAAGGATTGCGCGTGGCGGACGCATCCATCATGCCCACGCTCATCGGCGGCAACACCAACACGCCGACCACCATGATCGCGGAAAAGGCGGCGGACATGATCCGGCAAGCGAACCCGCGACCTCGGGATTGATGGTCTCAAGCGCTCATCTGGTGTTCCGGGTGATCTGGATGCTCTGGATTGCGCGGCGACTCAATGCTGCCGCCATCGCGGCCCATCGGGCATGAGCTGCCCC
>DASVDY010000228.1:0-6211 GCA_036380855.1 Rhodanobacteraceae bacterium | reverse complement strand
GGGTGCGCTCGGCTTCAACCGCATCTCGATCGGCGTGCAGGATTTCGATCCGGCGGTGCAGGCAGCGGTGAATCGCATCCAGACGATCGCGGAAACACGCGAGGTGGTGGAGGCCGCGCGCGCGGCGGACTTCAAATCCGTCAACATTGACCTGATCTACGGCCTGCCGAAGCAGACGATCCCGGGGTTCGAACACACGCTGGACCAGGTGGCGGACCTCGCGCCCGATCGCGTGGCCGTATACGGCTATGCGCACCTGCCGCGCCTGTTCAAGGCGCAACGGCAGATTGATTCGCAAGACCTGCCCGACGCCACCACGCGCTTGCGCCTGTTCGGGCGCGCGCTGGACAAGCTCACCCGCGCAGGCTACGCCTACGTGGGCATGGACCACTTCGCGCGTGCCGACGACGAGCTGGTGCGCGCGCAGAACGAAGGCACGCTGCAGCGCAATTTCCAGGGTTATTCCACGCGCGGCGATTGCGACATCGTGGGTCTTGGCATGAGCGCGATCGGTCGCATCGGCGACAGCTACAGCCAGAATGCGCGCGACCTGCCGGGCTATTACATGGCCTTGGAGAATGGCCGGCTTCCGGTGGCGCGCGGGATCGAACTCGACCGCGACGACGTGATTCGCCGCGCGGCGATCAACGAACTGATGTGCCACGGCGAGCTGGACATGCGCGCTTTCGAGGAGAGCCACGACATCGTGTTCTCCGATTACTTCGCCGCCGAGTTGCAACGGCTGCGGCAGCTCGCCGGCGACGGCCTGCTGACGATGGGCGAGGGCGCGTTGCGCGTCACCGGGCGCGGCCGGCTGCTGTTGCGCAACGTCGCAATGTGCTTCGACGCCTACCTGTCGCGCGAAGCGGAAGCGCCGCAGCCGCGCTACGCGCGGGCGGTGTGACGCGGCGCTGCCGCCACGCCAGGCTTTCGCGTGTCCGCTTTCAATCCTCCGGCGGCTGCGGCAGGTTGTATTCGTGCGGCGGCTCCGCGCCCATGAGGTGACGCACGAAATAATCCCAGCGGCGGCGGGTGGCGTAGGTCGTGCCGAGGTTGCCGTAGCCGTGGTGCACGTTCGGGATGATCAGCATGTCGAAATCCTTGTTGGCCTTGATCAGCGCATCGGCCACCAGCAGGGTTTCGCCGGTGGGCACGTTGTCGTCCATCGAGCCGTGCACCAGCATCAGGTGGCCTTTCAGGTTCTTGGCGAGGAGCTGGTTGGCCTGGTTGTCGTAGTTGGTGCTGCCGTCCTTGTTGGTGACCAGCAGGCCCTGGTACTTCTCGCCCCAGTCGTTCTCGTAATTGCGATTGTCGTGGTTGCCGCTTTCGGCCCAGCCGACCTTGAAGAAATCCGGATAGCGGAACATCGCATCCGCGGTCGCATTGCCGCCGCCGGAATGTCCCCAGATGCCCACGCGCGTCAGGTCCATCCACGGATAGCGCGCGCCCAGTTCCCTGATGCCCGCGACCTGGTCGGGCAGGGTGTTGTCGCCCATGTCGCCGTACCAGTAGTGGTGGAAGCTCGCCGAGCGCCACGGCGTGCCCATGCCGTCAATGGCGACCACGATGAAACCGAGCTCCGCCAGCGCCTGGTTGTCGCCCCGCGACGCCAGGAAGCTGAAACCGCGCACCGAGCCGGTTTGCGGGCCTGGATAGATGTAGTCCACGACCGGATATTTCTTGGCCGGATCGAAGTTCGTCGGCTTGAACAGCATGCCGTACAGCGTCGTCTTGCCGTCGCGCGCCTTCACCGTGATCGGTTCCGGCGGCACCCAGCCTGCGGCCTTCAGGCGCGAGATGTCGGCCGTCGCCACCGTCGCGATGACATGGCCGTCATCGGCGGCGCGCAGCACGGTGACGGGTGGCGTCGTGGGCGTGGAATACGAATCCACGAAGTACTTGCCATCCGGCGACATGGTGATGGTGTGGTCGGCCTCTTCCGGCGTCAGCAGCACGCTCTCGCCGGTATCAATGTCCACCTTCCAGAACTGGCGGTAATACGGATTGACGCCGGCGGTGCGGCCGTTGCCGACGAACCACAGCGTGCGTGCATCGCGGTCGAGGTGGCGCACCTGGTCCACGTTGCCGGGGCCGTGCGTGATGGCATGCAATGGCTTGCCGGTCTTCAGGTCGTAGAGATAGAGGTTGCCCCAGTCGGTCTGTTCGGAGAACCAGATCGCCTGTTGCGCCTTCGGCAGGTATTGCCAGTTGACCTCGCCGCGTCCGCTTTCGTAGTAGGTCTGGACGCTGTCCTCGAACACGGTGCGCACGTCGCCGGTTTCCACTTTGGCGACGCGATACCACTCGTGCTTGCGGTCGCGCGAGGTGCTGACCAAGGCAAGCGTCTTGCCGTCGGGCGCCCACTTCACGTCGCTCCAGTCGTGCGGGTCGTCGCCGCAGGCCAGCGTGTCGCAGAGGGTCGAGAGGCGCTGCTCGGGGTCCATCTTCAACCGCACCAGCTTGCCGGTGCGGATGTCTATCACCACCGGCTCGATCATGAAGACATGTTCGTCGCCGGGCAGCGGGTACTTCCATTGCTCGAGCTTCGGATGCCCGACCTGCGTGTGCAGCATGTACATGTCGCCGACCTGGCGCTGGTCCTGGCGATAGGTCGCGACCTTGCCCGAATCCGGCGACCACTTCACGATCGCGCCCTTGTCGTGGATCCAGCCGGCGTTCTGGGTGGCGTAGCCGTAGTCCGCCACGCCGTCGTGCGTGAGCTGGGCCTCCGCGCCGGTCGCGGTATCGCGCAGCCACAGGTTCCAGTTGCGCACGAACACTTCGTGCTTGCCGTCGGGCGAGGGCACGCCCGGCTCGTCGCCGGGCTTGTGCTTGGCCTGGGCGAACCTGACCTCGCAGCGGCCGCTGCCGGACAGGTCGCAGATGTAGTGCTTGTCGTCCAGCGTGATGTCGAAATCGTGCTTGCCGACGACGCTGTATTCCTTGACGTGCAGTTTGTCGGGGACGAGCTTCTTGCCGCTGACCTTGCCCAGCGCGCCGGCGAGTTTCTTCTGGTCGAAGGAAGGCGTCACCCTGCCGGTGGCGGCGTCCATGACGAGGTAATGGTCGCCCTTCGCGTCGTGATCCACGTACCAGAAGTGGCCGGCGTCCAGCCAGTGCACGTGTTGCACGTCGTGGTCCACCAGCGGTTCGGCGTTCTGGCGCAGGAAGCTCGCCGCACGCGCGTAATCGTGGTCGGTCAGTTGCTGCGCCTGCGCGATGCAGCCGAGTGAAGCGAGAGCCAGCGTGACCAGCACGCGCGAACCCGTCGAAATCGCCATGGTTGTCCCGGTCACGGCCACCCCGGGCCGAACGCCCCCATGCTAGCCGTTCGCGCCGGGTCGGCACCCTGCCGGAAGCCACGCGGTGCATCCCAATGCTGAATTCGCCCCTCTCGCGTGAGCCTTGCGTGTGCGCCGATCGAATCCCGCGATTGCCGCCGCGCGTGTGCCCGTGCGAAAATCCCATGGATTGCCCGGAAGGAATGCGAGACTCCCGTGCTGACCCAGTACTGGCCCATCCTGCTGTTCTTGATCGTCGCCGGCGGCCTCGGCATCGCCTTGCTGGCGATCGGCCTGGTGCTCGGTCCGCGCCGCCCCGGCGCGGAAAAGCTCTCGCCCTACGAGTGCGGCTTCGAAGCCTTCGAGGATGCGCGGCTGCGCTTCGACGTGCGCTACTACCTGATCGCGATCCTGTTCATCATCTTCGACCTGGAAATCGCGTTTCTGTTTCCGTGGGCCACGGTGTTCGCGAAGATCGGCGTGACCGCGCTGGTCGAGATGGGCACGTTCCTGTTCCTGTTGATCATTGGTTTCGTCTACGTGTGGAAGAAGGGAGCCCTGGAATGGGATTAGGCGCGGCCGCAAAAGCTACTGCGCTCGGCAGCTCGCGCGCCGGCGATGCTCGGCATCCTCATGTATCGACATATACACTCCGGTGCCTGCGCTCCGGCGACACGCCCGATTCAAAACAGCGCGTTGCCTTCGCTCGCTACGCTTTTGCGACCGCACTGGTTCAACGATGCGCGAATTTTCGCGCAGCTTGAGGAATCTGGATGGGCCTGATCAAAACCATTGATCGCGTGATGCACAACCCCTCGCCGGTGGGCGAGGTGGACGACATCCTGCGGCCGGCTTCCGACAACCCGGTGGTCCAGCGCGGTTTCGCCACCACGTCCGTGGATGCGCTGCTGAACTGGGCGCGCACCGGCTCGATGTGGCCGATGACCTTCGGGCTGGCCTGCTGCGCGGTGGAGATGATGCACGCCGGCGCCTCGCGCCTGGACCTGGACCGCTACGGCGTGATCTTCCGCCCGAGTCCGCGCCAGTCCGACGTGATGATCGTGGCCGGCACGCTGGTCAACAAGATGGCGCCCGCGCTGCGCAAGGTCTACGACCAGATGCCCGACCCCAAGTGGGTGATCTCGATGGGCAGCTGCGCCAACGGCGGCGGCTACTACCACTATTCCTACTCGGTGGTGCGCGGCTGCGACCGCATCGTGCCGGTGGACATCTACGTGCCGGGCTGCCCGCCGACCGCCGAAGCGCTGGTCTACGGCATCCTGCAGCTGCAGAAGAAAATCCGCCGCACCAACACCATTGCGAAATAACAGACGATGAGCGAAGGCAAGGACAACTCACTCGCCGACCGCCTGCGCGCGCATTTCGGCGACCGCGTCAGCAACATCGTCGAGCGGCTCGGCCAGACCACGGTCGAGGTGCAGGCGGCGCAGTGGCTGGAGATCGCGCGCGAGCTGCGCGACCTGCCGCAGTTCCGCTTCGAGCAGCTGATTGACCTGTGCGGCGTGGATTACCTCGGCTACGGCGAGGACGAATGGGCGACTTCGGAAGAGGCAACCTCGGAGGGTTTCTCGCGCGGCGTGGAAGGCGCGGCCGGCCCCGGGCGCTTCAGCTGGAGCACGCGTCCGCGACACGAGCAATGGTTGCGCCGCTTCGCCTCCGTCACGCACCTGCTGTCGCTCGAAAACAACGAGCGCCTGCGCGTGCGCGTGTTCGCGCCGGAAGACGCGCTGCCGGTCATCCCGAGCGTCATTGGCGTGTGGCCGGTGGCCGACTGGTTCGAGCGCGAGGCGTTCGATCTGTACGGCATCATCTATGAAGGTCATCCGGACCTGCGCCGCATCCTCACCGACTACGGTTTCGTCGGGCACCCGTTCCGCAAGGATTTCCCGCTGATCGGCAACGTGGAAGTGCGCTACGACCCGGAAGCGCAGCGCGTGGTGTACGAGCCGGTGACCTCGGTTTCGCCGCGCGTGCTGGTCGCGCGCGTGGTGCGCGAGGATTCGCGTTTCGCCACGGCGCGTGGCGAGGCCGCCGACGACTGGAAGGACAACTAGCATGGCGGCCGAGATTCGCAATTACACGATGAACTTCGGTCCGCAGCACCCGGCCGCGCACGGCGTGCTGCGCCTGGTGCTGGAGATGGACGGCGAGACCGTGGTGCGCGCCGATCCGCACATCGGCCTGCTGCACCGCGCGACCGAGAAGCTCGCCGAATCCAAGCCGTACAACCAGTCCATCGGCTACATGGACCGGCTGGATTACGTCTCGATGATGTGCAACGAGCACGCCTACGTGCGGGTGATCGAGACGCTGATGGGGATCACGCCGCCCGAGCGCGCGCTGTGGATCCGCACGATGTTTGACGAGATCACGCGCATCCTCAACCACCTGATGTGGATCGGTTCCAACGCGCTCGACCTCGGCGCGATGGCGGTGTTCCTCTACGCGTTCCGCGAACGCGAGGAACTGATGGACGTGTACGAGGCGGTGAGCGGCGCGCGCATGCACGCGACCTATTACCGACCGGGCGGGGTTTATCGCGACCTGCCGCACCAGATGCCCAAGTACAAGGAGTCGCCCTGGCACAAGGGCAAGGCGCTGAAGGAGTTCAACAGCGCGCGCGAAGGCACCATGCTGGATTACCTCGACGCGTTCTGCGCCGCTTTTCCCAAGCGCGTGGACGAGTACGAGGAACTGCTCACCGACAACCGCATCTGGAAGCAGCGCACGGTCGGCATCGGCGTGGTCTCGCCCGAGGAAGCCGTCAAGTGGGGCATGAGCGGCCCGATGCTGCGCGGCTCCGGCATCGAGTGGGACCTGCGCAAGAAGCAGCCCTACGCGAAGTACGCGGAAGTGGATTTCGACATTCCGGTGGGCGTCGGCGGCGACTGCTACGACCGTTACCTGGT
>DASVDY010000227.1:0-5969 GCA_036380855.1 Rhodanobacteraceae bacterium | reverse complement strand
CGAGGATGTTCTTCGCCTTGCCGTTGTAGAGGCCGATGGTGGAGATGTACCGCTTCAGGCCCGCTTCCCCGAGCCGCAGGATCTCCTGTGGCGTATTCGCCACCGGAAACAATTTCGCCGTGGCCTTGTTGACGCCGACGTCGGTGGACTGCGCCGACAGGATCACCGCGACCAGCAGCTCGAAGGGCGTCCGATACTTCAGTTCGGTGGTGGGGTGCGGGTCCAGTTCGCACAGGCGCCGGAACATCTCCAATACGTCGGCGCGCTTCATCACTCGTCCCCTCGTTCCCGCGCGGTTTTCAGGCGCGCCTCGCGGCTTGCGCGGCTGCGTGCGATCGCGGCCAGCACGTCGGCCTTGCTGATGTCCCGGGCCGGCAGTTCGCCCGGGCGCAGGCGCGCCCGGCGCGCTTCGCGTTCGCGCTGCAGGCGGGCGTTGCGGGCCAGGTGCAGTGCGCGCCAGAACCGCGCCTTTTCCCGCGCGGGTGGCGGAAGCTGCGCCAGCGCTCGCCGCATGCGGCGGCGCTGGATCGCAATCGCGCAGCGATCGGCGAGTGCGTCGCCCCGGCCGCGCAGCCAGGGCAGGAAACGGGAGAGCCTCATGCCCGGATTCTAGTGCGCGCCTGCCGACGCGGCAGGGCGACGAAGCTCCAGCAGGTCAATCCGCGACGGACAGTCCAGGCGTACCGGTGTGCCGGTGATCCCCACGCCGCTGGTCACGAACAGCTCGCCGGGCGGGGTGCGATAGAGGCCGTCTATGTAGATCTCGTCGCGTGCCGCCCTGAACACGCGCGCGGTGATCCATGGCAGCGCGACCTGTCCGCCGTGGGTGTGCCCGGCCATCGCCAGCGCGAAATGCACGCCATGGAGCTTGCGCAGCGTGTGCGGCTGGTGCATCAGGATCAGCAGCGGCTTGTCCGCGGGCAACGCGCGCAGGAAGGCGGCGTCGTTCCGCGCAGTCCAGTAATCGTACAGTCCGGCGAGGCGGAACTTCGGAAAATCCAGCACGCGATGTTCGATGAACACCACCGGCGAGCCCGCGAGCGCCGCGTGGATCTTCGCCTGCAGCGGCGGCCCGGGCAGTTGCACGTCGTGGTTGCCGAGCACCGCGTACATCGGTTTGTTCAGGTCGCGCAGCGGCGCCAGCGCGGCGCGCAGGTCGCGCGGCGGATCGTATGTCAGGTCGCCGGCGAACAGCACCAGGTCCACGTGCATCGCATTCAGCCGATCCACCATCTGGCGCAGCTTGTCCGGCCGCGTATACAGGCCGACGTGGACGTCCGCGACCAGCGCGATGTCCAGATCCACCGGCGCCGGCACCACGGTGGTGCGTACCACCAGGATGTCGGGCTCCACGAACCTCGACCAGATGCCCAGCAGCGCCAGCACGAGCACCAGCGCCGCGCCGGTCGCGCGCCGCCAGTGCCGCAGTCGTGCGCGATTGCGCAGGATCAGCGTCGCTTCCAGCGCCAGCGGGAACAGCAGCCACGAACCGTGGAACAGCGCAAGCTGCAGGAAGGCCTTCCATCGATTCTCCGGCTCGATGATGAAATGCGGCATCTCCCACGCCGGCCACCACGCGCCGAACACGCCGATCGCGATCAACCACAGGCCCAACCGCACGTACCAGCGGGAAAGCGGGTTCCTCATGCGGCCCGGGAGAGTCCGGCAGGTGCTCCGTCGTGGGCCGGCAACATCGCAATGCAATCCACCGGACACGGCGGGATGCACAGCTCGCAGCCGGTGCACAGCTCCGGGATCACCGTGTGCATCCATTTGGATGCGCCGACGATGGCGTCCACGGGGCAGGCCTGGATGCACTTGGTGCAGCCGATGCAGGCGTCTTCGTCAATGAACGCGACCTGCGGCGGCATCGGGTCGCCGCACGCCGGATCGAGCGGCAACACCGGCTGTCCGGTGAGGACGGCGAGCGCGCGGATGCCCGCCTCGCCTCCGGGCGGACAGCGGTTGATCGGGGCTTCACCGCGTGCGATCGCCTCCGCGTACGGCCGGCAGGCGGGATAACCGCAGCGCGTGCATTGCGTCTGCGGCAGCAGCGCGTCAATGCGATCGGCGAGCGTGGCCGCATCCAGTTGCGCCGCCCGTGCGCGCACGCGCAGCGCGAAGGCCCAGGCCAGCGCCAACAGCACGAGCAACACCGCGGCGGCGATCGCAATCATCATCCCGTCATTGTAGGGCGGGTCTTGACCCGCCTTGAAGGGTCCTTACCCGCCTTGAAGGGTCCTTACCCGCCCTGAAGGGTCCCGATCCGGCGACGAATGCGGGATCGCGGCGGCCAACGATGCATGTCTTGAACGCCAGCGGGATTGCGCCACCCGCGCATGGGTGTTTAGATCGGCGAAATCTTCCTTGCCGGGGAAACGAATGAGCGCTGCGCGCCTTGTCTGCGTTGCATTGGGGCTGACCCTCGCGGCGGGCCCCGCATGGGCGGCTTCGCCGCAGCGGGCGCCGGGTTCGACCGCGGACGCGAAGATCCACGCGCTGGAGCAGCGCGTGGCCGAGCTGGAAAAACGCACGCAGCCGGAGCTCGGCAACCAGATGCTGCTGCTGGAGCTTCGCCACGACCGGCTCTGGTGGGCGGGCGAGGCAGGCAACTGGAACCTCGCCTACTACATGGCCGGCGAGATGGGCGAGGCGATCCGGGATATCGTCGGGACCAATGGCGACGCCGCCGAGCTGCAGCCCCGGAAACTTTCCGAGGTGATGCCGGCGATGTTGAACGCGCCGCTCAAGAACCTGATGGAGGCCATCGGCACGCACGACAGGGCGAAATTCGCGCGCGCCTACGACGACCTATCCGCCGCCTGCACCGGCTGCCATCGCGTTGCCGGCAATCCGATGCTGGTCATCCAGCGGCCGAAGACGCCGCTGCTGGACGACCTTCATTATGCGCCGGCCGGCGGGGAGCATTGACCATGGGCACGCTCGCCGCATTGCGCGAACTCGACTCCGTCCAGCGCCACACCGTGGCGGCGAGTTTCCTCGGCTGGACGCTGGACGCGTTCGATTACTTCCTGCTGGTGATGGTGATGCCCGCGGTGGCGCACGAATTCAACGTCGGCATCAAGCAGGTCGCTTTCGCGCTGTTCCTGACGCTGGCGTTCCGGCCGCTCGGCGCGCTGATCTTCGGGCGCCTCGCCGACCGGTTCGGTCGTCGCCGCGTGCTGATGCTGGACGTCGCGCTGTATTCGGTGCTGGGGCTGGCCTGCGCGTTTGCGCCATCGTTGCTGTGGCTGCTGGTGCTGCGTTCATTGTTCGGCATCGCCATGGGCGGCGAATGGGGCATCGGCGCGTCGCTGGCGATGGAATCCATTCCCCCGAAATCGCGCGGCATCGTGTCGGGCATCCTGCAGAGCGGCTACCCGTGCGGCTACCTGCTGTGCGCGATCGCGTACGGGCTGCTGTTCAACAGCATCGGCTGGCGCGGCATGTTCGTGTTGGGCATCGCGCCGGCGCTGCTGGTGCTGTACATCCGGCGCAGCGTGCCGGAGTCGCCGGTCTTCCGGCAACGCGTGGAGTCCGGCGCACGCCGCAGCGTGGGAGAGGCCATGCGCGGGCGCTGGGGGCTGTTCGCCTACCTGATCGTGCTGATGGCCTTGTTCAACATGTTCAGCCACGGCTCGCAGGACGTGTACCCGACCTTCCTGAAATTGCAGATGCACTTCGACACGCACGTCACCAGCTTGTTGACCATCGTGTTGAATCTCGGTGCGCTGGTGGGCGGACTGGCGTTCGGCGCGTGGTCGGAGCGCATCGGGCGGCGGCGCGCAATGGTGGTCGCGGCCTTGTTCGCGCTGCCGGCGATCCCGCTGTGGAGCTATGGAGGATCGGTCCTGCTGCTCGCGACCGGCGCATTCTGGATCCAGGTGGCGGTGCAGGGCGCGTGGGGCGTGGTGCCGGGCTACCTCAACGAGCTCTCGCCCGACGACATGCGCGGCACGCTGCCGGGCTTCGCCTACCAGCTCGGGAACCTGATCGCCGCAGCCACGGCGTACATCCTCGCCTGGGTCGCGCAGTCGCGCGGCGGCGATTTCGCCTTCGCGCAGAGCACCTGGATCGCCGGCGTCGCGGTCGTGCTGGCGCTGCTGGCCTGGTCCGGACCGGAAGCGCACGGCGTGGCGTTCGGAGCGGAGCGCGGCGATGCCGATGTGGTCTTCGCAAAAAAGGCGTTTGACACGGATCTGCACGGATAAGCGCGGATCGGTTCCTGGTTCATCCGTGTCATCCGCGTGGATCCGGGGCCGGCTCTCGATCGCGACATGACGCGGTCCGCCGGGCTCGCTAGCATGCGCGTTTGCCTCGAAGGAAAGCGACATGAAAGCGGCGAAGAACACCGTGGTGAGTTTTCATTACACCGTCAGCGAAGCGGGCGGCACCGAGCCGCTGGACAGTTCGCGCGAACGCGGGCAGCCATTGACGACGCTGCTGGGTTATCACCAGCTGGTTCCGGGCATCGAGAACGCGCTGGAAGGGCGCGAGGCCGGCGAGCGTTTCGAGGTGGACGTGGCGCCGGCCGACGGCTACGGCGAACGCCGCGAGGGCATGGTCCAGCGCGTCCCTAAGAAGTATTTCCAGAACGCCGACAAGCTCAAGCCCGGCATGCAGACGGTGCTGCAGACGCGCGACGGCGGCCAGCGCCTCGTCACCGTGCACAAGGTCGGCATGAGCGCGATTGACGTGGACCACAACCATCCGCTCGCCGGCAAAACCCTGCACTTCGACATCGAGGTCACCGGCGTGCGCGCGCCGACTCCCGAGGAACTGGAGCACGGTCATGCGCATGGAGAGCACGGGCACGCGCACGGGTGAGCCGGTGTGCGCCGGCGCGCGGCAGCTCAGAAGCTGAGCTTGTTCCGCTGCCGGCGCCGCCGTTGCCACATCGCATCCAGCGCGATCGTGCCGGGACCGGACGCGGCCAGCACGAGGAAGCCGCCGGCGATCGCGATGTTCTTCTCGAAGTTGACCAGTTGCATCGGGTCGGCGAAGTTGTCGTGGAAGTACGCGGCCGCGAGCAGGACGAAGACGAACAACCCTGCCGAAGCGAGGCGGGTGAGGAATCCGAACAGGATCGCCAGCCCGCCGCCCAGCTCCGCGAAGATCACCAGCGGCAGCAGCCCCGGCGGCAGGTTGTGCGCGACCATGTACGCCGCCGTCGCGTCATAGCCGGCGAGCTTCTGCAGGCCGGAGTAGATGAAAATCTCGGCGAGGCCGATACGGCCGAGCAGGATCACGAAATTGCGCATGATGAAATCCGAGTGGTGGTTGCCAAGCCGCTGGCGCTAGTTCGATGCCATCGCCGCGTCGCTGCCCGACGCGCTGCCCAGCACGCGCTTGGCGAAAAGGAAATGTCGGTGCCAGTACTCCCCATCCAGTTGATCCAGGCGCACCGTGCCGCCGGTGTTGGGCGCGTGCACGAAGCGGCCCTTGCCGACGTAGATGGCGACGTGGCTGACGCTGTGATGGCTGCCGAAAAACAGCAGGTCGCCGGGTTTCAATTCGTCGGCATCCACCCTTGGTGCATCCACGTCGGCGATGTCGCCTGAGCGGCGCGGCAGCACCACCCCCGCCGAGGTGCGAAACACGTAATCCACCAGGCCGCTGCAATCGAAGCCGCTTTCCGGCGTATTGCCGCCCCAGCGGTAGGGGGTGCCGACCAGGCCGATTGCCCGAAACAGCACGTCGTTGGCGACCCGGGGGACGGGCGGTGGCGGCGCGGTGGCGCAGGCGCCGAGCAGCAGGGCCAGCGCCGGTGCGATGGATCGCGGGATCCAGCGCGCGCCGGTCAACGCCAGGGATCCCTGTTCTTGCGACCTTGCCGGGTACCCGGGCACGTGCGGCGCTGACGCGCATTCGCAAGAACGCGCGCGGGTGTGCTCGGGTCCGGGAGGGGGCGTGAGCTCATCGCGAGAAAACCGTCAACACGCCGCGAAGGTAGCCCATGCTGCCCGCTG
>DASVDY010000226.1:0-11558 GCA_036380855.1 Rhodanobacteraceae bacterium | reverse complement strand
TGAACGTGCAGTAAGCAAGACAGGAGTCGTAGCCCCGGACAGCACATGGACGTGCGTTGATCCGGGGCCCGCGATGAGCATGTCTGAGCCCCGGACAGCACATGGATGTGCGTTGATCCGGGGCCCACGATGAGCATGTCTGAGCCCCGGACAGCGCAAGGATGTGCGTTGATCCGGGGCCCACGAAGAGGGATGTGGGTCCCGGACAGCGCAAGGATGTGCGTTGATCCGGGATCCAGGAACACTCCAAGAAGCAGGCGGGGTGGCGCATCGCCGCTCCGCCGTATCGGAAGACATTTCCGGGCCGCTCCGAGCGGCCCTTTTTTGATCGCGACCGCTTCGGCCATGTGCCCTGTGTGCAGTGCAACATACTGAAAATGTGATTGACCGCACAACATTGGATTGCTAATTTCTGCAGGCCACGCGGGGGGAAATCGCGACTGTCCGATTCCAGCGACAAGGTGGGTCAGCCCGGACCGAGGGCTGTCGGGCCCGGCCATGTCCATGCGTGTCAAGGAACGTATCGTGCAGTACTCGCAGGCCGATGCGCGTTCGCAAACTCAATGTAGGGGACAACACATGTTTACGCTCAAAAACCTGCGCAAGCAGGCTCTAGTTCTTGCCATGGCGGGCGCGGTGGGGATCGCTGGCAGCGCGCAGGCCGCGGTGGCCCATAGCGGCCCCCAGCTTGTCATGGTCGGCCATGCCACCCCGCTCAGCCGCGGCGACGTGGTGCACGGCGCGCTGCCGCTGTCGAGTACCGTTCACATCACCGTGGCGTTGAAACTGCGCAACGAGGCGCAACTCAAGGCCTACAACGCCAAGCCGCACCAGCCGATGAGCCGCGCGCAACTGGCGGCAAACCATTTGCCCACGAGCGCGCAGGCGCAGGCGGTCGCAGCCTTCCTGAAGTCCGCCGGCTTCACCCACGTCAAGATTTCCGCCAGCCGCATGCTGGTGAATGCGGATGCCAGCGCCGCGGTCGCGTCGCGCGCGTTCCATACTTCATTCGCGCAGGTGCGTACGCATGATGGCCGCCTGGCTTTCGCCAATACGGCGCCGTTGCAGATACCGGCCGCATTGTCCGGCAGCGTGCAGGCCGTGCTGGGTGCGCAGACCGTCCACAAGGCAAGGTTTTATGCAGTGAGGCCACATGCGTTGTCCGGTGGCATCAGCGGCCATTTCACGCCCGAGTTCGCGGACATCTACGGGGCCAGCGGCCTCGCGCCGGCCTCGAGCGTGGACGTTGCGGTCTTCGGCTGGGGCAGCATGGAGCAGTCCGTCAACGACCTCAGCCAGTTCGAGTCCGATTTCGGCCTTACGCCGACCAACGTCAACGTGGTCTGCACCGACGTGGGCAGTTCGATCGACGACCAGACCGGCGAAATCATTGATGGCGGTACGACCACCATCGGCGACGCCACCTGCGGCGGCAATTACGATCAGGGCTCTATCGAGTGGAGCATGGACAGCCAGACCATGGTCGGCATGACCGGCGGGGTGAACAGCCTGACCTTCTACGCTGCGCCGTCGGGATATAACACCTACATCACCAACACGCTCGACGAGATCGTCTATCCGAGCGTCGGCGAGCCTCTGGCGGCTGTTGTCAACCAGTCATTCGGCGAGTGCGAGCGCTTCGAGGATTCCAACCAGGGCGGTGATGGTTCTGCGCAGGCCGGCGATGAGTTGTACGCGATCGGCGTGGCGCAGGGACAGACCTTCTCCGCATCCACCGGCGACAACGGCTCCGACGAATGCGCTTTCCAGGGTTGGACTCCGGAACCGGACTCGGCCAGCTATCCGGCGAGCTCTCCCTACAACGTCGCCGTTTCGGGCACCACGCTGAACGCGTCCTCCACGACGTGGTCGCGCGAAACCATGTGGGTGGATTCGGGCGGCAGCCCGAGTTCGTTCGAGACCGCCCCGTCGTGGCAGACCGCGCTCACCTACGGCACCTTCAAGGGCATGCGCGGTCCGGACGTCGCCTTCGACGGCAATCCGAATACCGGTGCGATCTACTATGCCGGCGTTTACGGCGGCTACATCCAGGTCGGCGGCACCAGCTTGTCCTCGCCGATCTTCGTGGGCGCATGGGCGCGCCTGATCGCCAACGGTGACGTGGATCCGATGACTCCCGCGGGCCAGCAGTTGTACGCCATGCCGGCCTCGTACTTCCACGACATCACCGCCGGCAACAATGGCGGCTATATCGCACGCCGCGGTTGGGACTGGGCGTCGGGCCGCGGCAGCCTGAACCTGAGCAACTTCTCCGCGCAGGTCCCGGCCGCCGTCATCAAGTAGCAGGCATGGAAACCGGCGAAAGTGCCGGCTGAAACAAGAAGGGCCCGGTCGGAAACGACCGGGCCTTTTTTTTGCGACGGTGCCTCGCCAAACGTGCGCGGGCGCACGGGTGCGGTGCAGCATGACCAATGGGATATGGCATGTTACGTTTTGTAACGTTCGGGCGGGGGCCGGACAAGACTCGCCTTGCCACGGCAACGCGCCCGGTCGCTGCGGAATGGATGCGGCATGGGCGGGTGCGTCGCGGCGATGGCGCACGCTCGCATTCCACTTACTGAGGGGTTATCCATGCATTCGTTTCGCAAGCACGCCTTGACCGCGGCGCTGGGCCTTGCCTTGTCTGCCGGTTCCGCATTCGCCGTTGCCGCGCCGGCTTCGAGCGGCGTGGCGATCGCGCACGCGACCAGCCTGCAATCCGGCGACATGATTGCCGGCGCCTTGCCGATCTCGCATTCGCTGCACGTGACAATCGCGCTGACACTGCGCAACGGGCCGCAACTGGACGCGGCCATCGCGCAACACAAAGTCATGTCGCAGCAGCAGTTCATGGCCGACCATGCGCCGACGGCGGCGCAGGCGCAGGCCGTGGCGGATTTCCTGAGCCAATCCGGCTTCCACAACGTGACGATCGCGCCCAACCGCCTGCTGGTTTCGGGCGATGCACCGGCCGGGCTGGTGCAGCGCGCGTTCAATACGCAGATGGTGGCGGTGCATACGCATGACGGGCGCGCGGCGTTCGCCAACAGCAGCGACATCACCATCCCGGCGTCGCTGCACGGCTCGGTGCAGGCGGTTCTCGGGTTGCAGACCGTGCACGTGCCGCACGTTTTCAAGGGCAAGCCCGGCGGCGGCGGTGGCGGCTCGATCATTGGACACGACCCGATGGAGTTCTCGGGGATTTACGGCGGCAGCGGCTTGCCGACGGGGTCGGGCGTGGCCGTGGGCATCATCACCAACGGCGACCTGAGCGCGACGCTCAGCGACCTCAACCAGTTCACATCCTCGCATGGCCTGGCCGCCGTCAGCACCCAGATCGTCAATACCGACGGCACCGGTACCGACACCAGCGGCACCGCCGAGTGGGACCTGGACAGCCAGGACATCCTCGGCATGGCCGGCGGCCAGATCGGCAAGATCGTCTTCTACAACATCCCGACCCTGCTGAATTCCAGCATGGTGGACGATTTCAACACCGTGGTCAGCGCCAACGCGGTCAAGGTGATCAACGTTTCGCTGGGCGAGTGCGAAACCAGCGCGAAGGGCGACGGTTCGGCCGCGGCGGCCGACAACATCTTCAAGCAGGCTGTCGCGCAGGGCCAGACCTTCTCGGTGTCCACCGGCGATTCGGGCTCCAACGAATGCGGTGGCAGCCCCAAGGGCACCACCCCGAGCTGGCCGGCCAGCTCGCCCTACGTAGTGGCCGTGGGTGGCACCACGCTCAACGCCACGACCACAACGTGGCAGGGCGAGACGGTCTGGGCGGATACCGGCGGCAGCCCCAGCACCTTCGAGCCGATGCCGAGCTGGCAGGTTGGAGTGGGCCAGAATGCGGGCCATACGACCCGCGGCCTGCCGGACATCGCCTATGACGCCGACCCCAACAGCGGCTCCAAGATCATCGTCAACGGCAGCCTCGCGCAGTACGGCGGCACCAGCCTGTCGTCACCTCTGTTCGTGGGCTTCTGGGCGCGCATGATCGCCGCCAAGGGGACCGGGATCGGCTTCGCCGCGCCGAAACTGTATGCGTTGCCGGCCAGCGCGTTCCATGACGTGGTCTCCGGCAGCAACGGTGGCGAAAAGGCCGCACCGGGTTGGGATTACACCACCGGTTTCGGCAGCATCATCATGAACCAGGCCGCGGGCTCGCTCTGATCCCGCTGCAGGTTGCAAGTTCCAGCCCGGCCGAAAGGCCGGGCTTTTTTTTTTGGGAGGTCGCGCGCGACAGTATTGTCCGCTACGACAGCGATTCGAAGCGGTTGGCCGCGCGGTTCTTGCGCACGCGCCTGGGGTCCCACACGCGGCCGTTCATCGCGATCCACACGCCATCGGCCGCCGTCTGCACCGCGCCGACCGCGCAACCGATGTTGAACACCGCATCCGAACCCTGGAAGCGTGCGGGATTGAGCGCTCCGGTCAGCACGATCACCTTGCCCTGGATGCCGTCCAGTGCGCGGGCGGTTTCGACCATGGTGTCGGTGCCGTGGGTGACCAGCACGTGCCTGTGCGGCTGGCGTTCAATCGCCTGGCGGATGGCCGCGCGATCGGTGTCGTCCATGTCCAGGCTGTCCTTGCGCAGCACCGGGATCACCTCGAATTCGAATGCCACGCCGAGCTGGCTCAGGATCTCGCCGATCTGCGGCGCCCCGATCTGGTAATCCGACTTGGCGTCGAAGTACACCTTGTCTATGGTGCCGCCGGTGGTGATCACGGTGAGATGCTGCATGGAAATGCGCCCGTGCTGGTCAACGCACGATTATCGCAAGCCGCGCCGGTGCCGTCACGGCTGCGGCCCACGCCAATGCGCCCGGAGCCGAGGCATGGCATAATCCGCCGTCTTTTTTGCAGGCCTGTCATGTACATGGCGGCCGAACCTTTGGAGCAACGATGAGTTTTTCGCTGATTTCGCAAGCCCATGCGGCCGCGGCGCCCGCGGCCGCCGCCGCGCCGGGCAATCCGCTGCTCACCTTCCTTCCGCTGCTGATCCTGTTCGGCGTGTTCTATTTCATGCTGATCCGCCCGCAGATGAAGCGCCAGAAGGAAGTGCGCACCATGCTGAGCCAGCTCGCCAAGAACGACGAGGTGATCGCCGCCGGCATCGCCGGGCGGGTGGACGAGGTGGGCGAGTCGTTCTGCACCGTCGAGATCGCGCCCAACGTGAAAATCCGCGTGCAGAAGGGCGCGATCACGCAGGTATTGCCCAAGGGCACTCTGAAATCCTCCTGATGTCGAACCTGTTTCGACGTACTGCATTCGGTAAGCCTCGTCCATGACCGATTTTCCCCGCTGGAAATACGCGCTGGTCGCGATCGTGCTCGCGCTCGGCCTGCTGTACGCCTCCCCCAACGTGTTCCGTCCGCAGCCGGCGGTACAGATCTCGGCCAACCGCGGCGCCACGGTGGATGCCGCGCTGGAGAAGAAGGTCGAGTCCGCGCTGACCCAGGCGAAGATTCCCTATCAGGAAGTCGCCATCGAAGGCGATCGCCTGCTGGCGCGCTTCGCCAACACCGACGTGCAGTTGCGCGCTTCCGATACGCTGCGCCTGGCGCTGGGCGACGATTACACGGTGGCGCTCAACCTCGCCACCACGGTGCCCGGATGGTTGCAGGCCATTGGCGCGCACGCGATGCCGCTGGGCCTAGACCTGCAGGGTGGCGTGCACTTCCTGATGCAGGTGGACCAGAATGCGGTGCTGGTGAAGCAGCAGCAACGCTATCTGGACGACATCCGCTCGGTGCTGCGGGACAAGAAGATCCACTACGACTCGGTGGCGCCGAGCGGCCAGGGCGTGCAGGTGGTGCTGCGTTCGACTGCGGATCGCGATGCCGCCGCCAACGCGATCGCCGCCGACACCCCGGATCTGGTGCTCAACAACGTCACCACGCCGGGCGGCGCACCCGCGCTGCAGGCCAGCATCAAGCCAGACAAGATCCGCGAGCTGGCCGAGAACACCATCCGCCAGAACGTCACCACGCTGCGCAATCGCATCAACGTGCTGGGCGTGTCGGAGCCGGTGATCCAGCAGCAGGGCGAATCGCGCATCGTGGTGGAGCTGCCGGGCGTGCAGGACACCGCGCAGGCCAAGAAGATCCTGGGCGCGACCGCCACGCTGGAATACCACGCGGTGGATACCAGCGTGAACCCGTCCGAGGCCGAGAAGACCGGGAACGTGCCGCCGGAGGATCGCCTCTACCACATGAAGAACGGCGCGCCGATCGTGCTGAAGAAGAAGACGATCGTCAGCGGCGACGAACTGGTGGATGCCAGCCAGGGCTACGACCAGCAGACCGGCGAGCCGGACGTCAACGTCGAGCTGAACTCGGCCGGGGCCAAGAAGATGCTGGACTTCACCACCCAGAACGTCGGCAAACCGATGGCGGTGGTCTACATCGAGCGCGTGCCGGAGACCAAGGTCGTCAACGGCAAGGAAGTGCATTCGTCCAAGACCACCGAGGACGTGATCAGCAGCGCCACCGTGCAGGGCGTGTTCGGCAAGCGCTTCCAGACCACCGGTCTTGGCCAGCAGGAAGCGCAGACGCTCGCGGTGCTGCTCCGTTCGGGTTCGCTGGCGGCGCCGGTGGACATCGTCGAACAGCGCGTGATCGGCCCGTCGCTCGGCCAGGACAACATCCAGAAGGGCGAGCGCGCGGTGATCCTCGGCCTGGTGCTGGTGCTGGCGGCCGCGGCGGTCTACTACAAGCTGTTCGGCCTGGTCGCGGACATCGCGTTGTTCTTCAACCTGGTGATCCTGATCGCGATCATGTCGGCGATCGGAGTGACGCTCACGATGCCGGGCATCGCCGGTATCGTGCTGACGCTCGGCATGTCCATTGACGCGAATGTGCTGATCTGCGAGCGCGTGCGCGAGGAGTTGCGCAACGGCTCGACGCCGCTGGCGTCCATTCGCGCCGGCTACGAAAAAGCCTGGTCCACCATTCTGGATGCCAACGTCACCCACCTGCTCGCGGCGCTCGGCCTGATGACGCTCGGCTCCGGCGCGATCAAGGGCTTCGGCGTGACGCTGTTCATCGGCATCCTCACTTCGCTGTTCACTTCGGTGACCGTGACGCACGCGATCACTGCGGCGATCCACGGCGGTCGCAAGCTCAAGACATTGTCGGTGTAGGCGCATGGAAATCTTCGATCCCCACAGCAACATCAATTTCCTGCGCTGGCGGAAGATCAGCATCACGATCTCGGCGCTGCTGGTCATCCTCTCGATCCTCGCGATCACGGTGCGCGGCCTGAACTACGGGCTGGACTTCACCGGCGGCGTGCTGATCGAGGCGAGTTACCAGAAGCCGGTGGACACCGGCGAGGTTCGCGGTGCGCTCTCCGCCGGCGGTTTCGAAAACGCGGTCGTGCAGAGCCTGGGCGGCACGCGCGACATCTCGATCCGCCTGCAGCCGAAGGCCGACCCGGGCGCGGTGCAGAAAAGCGGCCAGATCAGGGTGGACAAGGTCGCCGCCGACGTGATGGCGGCGCTGAAGGCCAAACGTCCCGATGTAAAGCTGAAGCAGCCGCCGGACTTCATCGGTCCGCAGGTCGGTGCCGAGCTGCGCAACAGCGGCATCATCGCGGTGATCGTCGTGATCGTCGGCATCATGATCTACCTGGGCCTTCGCTTCGAGAAGCGCTTTGCCGTGGCCGCGCTTGCCAGCGAAGTCCACGACACGCTGATCACGGTCGGCATCATCGCCGCGGTCCAGCGCGAGTTCGACATGACGGTGCTGGCCTCGGTGCTGGCGGTGGTCGGTTATTCGATCAACGACAAGGTGGTGGTGTTCGACCGCGTGCGCGAACTGTTCCGGGGCGCGCGCAAGGCCGAGCCGATTGACATCCTCAACCGCGCGATCAACAGCACGCTGTCGCGAACCATCATCACCTCGCTGTTCACCGGCATCACCATGGCCGCGCTGTACTTCTTCGGCGGCCCGGCGGTGCACGGCTTCGCGATCACCATGCTGATCGGCATCCTGGTCGGCACGCTCTCGTCCATCTTCTTCGCCAACCCGATCCTGCTGTGGCTGGGCGTGTCGAAGAAGGACCTGATGCCGGTGACCAAGGAGAATCCGGAGCTGGCGCGGCGGCCCTGAGAGTTGTCGGTTGCAGGTTGGCGGTTTGTCGGCACCTGTGCATCGCGCAAAAAAAACGCCGCGCTTTCGCGCGGCGTTTTTCGTTTGGATCACTCGAGAGCGGGCAGGGGTTCCGTCTGCGAGAGGTTGCGGACGGCCCCGGGAGTGACGCCCGTCAGGCTCTTGCCGAGTCCCGAGTTCCGGTTCTGCCTACCAGATTTTCACCTGCTTCTCGCCGCTGCGCACCATCTTGTCGCCGGCCTTGCACTGGAACGCCTGTGCGAACTGCGGCATGTTCGACGGCGCAGCGATGGCGCGGACCTTGGCCGGAGCGTGCGGATCCACGTTGAGCAGGAGTTCGGCGGTCTTCTCGCGCGAATCGCCGCGCCACACGCGCGCCCAGTTCAGGAAGAAGCGCTGGTCCTCGGTCATGCCGTCAATCTTCGCGTCGGCTTCCTTCGGGTTCTGCTTCAGCGCGGTCTGCAGCGCGTCGTAGGCGATGTTCAATCCGCCGAGGTCGGCGATGTTCTCGCCAAGCGTCAGCTGGCCGTTGACGTGCAGGTCGGGCTTGCCCGGGATCGGCGTGTAGGCGTCGAACTGCTTCACCAGCTTGCCGGTGCGCGCCTTGAACTTGGCCTTGTCCTGCTTGGTCCACCAGTCCTCGCGATTGCCGCTGCCGTCGAACTGGCTGCCCTGGTCGTCGAAGCCGTGGCTGGACTCGTGGCCGATCACCGCGCCGATGCCGCCGTAATTCAGGGCATCGTCGTAACCGGCATCGAAGAACGGCGGTTGCAGGATCGCCGCCGGGAAATTGATGGTGTTGTCGGTCGGGTTGTAATACGCATTCACCGTCTGCGGGGTCATGCCCCATTCCTTGCGGTCGGTCTTCTTGCCGATCTTGCCGATGTCATAGTGATAGTTGTACTTGGCCGCGGCGGTCGCGTTGGCGAAGTAGTTGTCGGGCGAGATCGTCAGCCCGCTCCAGTCGCGCCACTCGCCCGGATCGGGGTAGCCGATCTTGGGCAGGAACAGCTTCCACTTCTCGATGGCCCTGGCCTTGGTTTCCGGGCTCATCCAGTCGAGGTGCTCGATCCGGTTGCGCAGCGCGTTGCGGATGTTGGTGACCAGTTGCTCGGCGCGCGCCTTGGACTGCGGCGGGAAGTACTTGGCGACATACAGCTCGCCCAGCGCCATGCCCATGCCGTCATTCACTTCGCCCAGCACGCGTTTCCAGCGCGGCTTCTGCTCCGGCTGCCCGGCCAGGGTCTTGTTGTGGAACTCGAAATGGTTGGTCTGGAAGGCATCGCTCAGCACGGGCGAGGCCATGTCAATGGTGTGGAAGCGAAGATAAGCCTGCCACTGCGAAACCGGCGCGGTCGCGATCAGCTTGTCCATCTCTGCGAAGAACTTCGGCTGCGACAGCGAAAAGCCCTTGCCGGCGTTGATGCCCTGGGTCTTGAAGAACTGCTGCCAGCTGAAATGCGGCGTCACCTTGTCTGCGTCGGCGACGCTGACGAAGTGGTACTCGTTGTCGAGGTCGCGCAATTGGGTGGGCGCCAGCGAGGCTTTCGCCAGCTGCGTTTCGAAGGCCATCACCTGGGCGGCCTGCGCTTTGGCGTCCGTGGCGCTCACGCCCGTCATCTGCAGGGTCTTGGCGATGTAGGCGACGTAGGCGTCGCGCAGATCCTTGTACTTCGCGTCGAAGTAGTAATCCCGCGTCGGCAGGCCCAGGCCATCCTGGAAGGCGAAGCCGATCTGGTTGGTGGCGTCCTTGAAATCGGCGCCCGAGCCGAACGAGAACACGTAGGGGATGCCCTCGTTGAAGCTGGCGTCGAGGAAGCCCACGACGTCCTTGCTGCTCTTGAGCGCGGCGATTTGCGCGAGCTTGGGCTTGATCGGGTCGAAGCCGGCCTTGTTGACCGCGGCCTCGTCCATGCCGGAAGCGTAGTACCAGCCGAGCTTCTGCTCGATCGAGCCGGGCTTGGCGTGGGCCGCGTTCTTCGCGGCGTTCTCCAGGATCTCGTGCTGTTCGGCGCGGCTCTTCTCGGCCAGCACGTTGAACGCGCCCCAGCGGGTCTGGTCGGCCGGGATCGGATTGGCCGCGACCCACTTGGCATTGACATAGCCGTTGAAGTCGGTGCACGGCTGGATGGTCTTGGAAAGCTCGCTCATGTCGAAATTGTCGGCGGCGTGCGCCGCACCGAAGCCGAGCGCAAGGCTCACGGCCAGGACCAGCGGCTTGAACAGGGGCTTGTTCATGGATTCCTCGATCGGGGTGGACAGAAGTTGGGCAAAACCTGGCGTAGCGCCGCGACCAGGCGCGGCTCAGACTCTCGCAGCCTAGGCCGACGACCGTCGAATCATACAGTGTCGAAGGTCAGGGCCGAGGCGCGTTCGGGGGCTGTCGCGAATTGGTCGGAGATTACGTTTTTGTACTTGTGGCCCGGTGCGCGGGCTGCCGAGGTGCCTTTTTTCACACTCAACCAAGGAGAACAACATGCGTCCGAAGGCCCGACTGATGGCTTTTCCGCTGGCGATTGCCGCAGGCATGGCATCTGCGTCGCCTCCGCCAAGCCTTCATCAGCACTCGCCCGATCTTCAAGACCGCACCCATACCCGCCTTTCGCACCTGCTGGTGCAAGCCGACGCACATGCGGCGGCGGTTTCCGACGCGGACGTGGGCGACGCCGACTCGTTTGGCCGCAACGTTGTGTATGCCGGGATCCTCGCCAGCTCGGACGTCAACCTCGCGGAGGATTGCAGCCCGGGCGGCACGCCGCTGGACAACTGCGTGACCGTGAACCCGCAGCCGCTTGGGACCTCGTTCGACTTCGAGGACATGGCGCACATTACGCTGCCCGGCAAGACCACGCATTCCTTCCTGTGCTTCCACACCACGACTTTCCATTTCCGGCAATACCGGAACGAAACCCCGAACATGGCCGATGCGCATTTCCACTACACGGAGAGCGTGACGCTCGAGAGCGATCTGCTGAACGATCCTTCCCTCATTGATCCGACGACGGGGTTGCCGTTCAACGGCAAGATCCGCAACTACATCGGCACGGACGTCAGCGACCGGAGGTCGTTGATGCCGGGGCAGGACGACGAGCATTCGGAGTGGGGCAGCCGCACCTGTCAGGGCGGCGTCATCAGCAAGAACTATCTGACGACGGAGTACAACCTGCCGCAATCCGTCGTCAATCAGTTCTTCAAGCACCCGATCACCCTGCGGCTGAACATCGAGGGCAATGCCGCGCTGGTGACCGACGGTTACATCATCACCGGCATCCGCTTCTACGGCGATTGAAACGGCATGGCCGCGGCGGCGCAATGCCGTCGCGGCCGTGCATAATGCGCACGCCTTCTTCGAGGAGCGTGCGGATGGAAGTGCAATTCCTCGGCGCGGCCGGCGAGGTGACCGGCTCGTGCCACCTGGTCAAGGCTGGCGGCAAGACCGTC
>DASVDY010000225.1:0-8182 GCA_036380855.1 Rhodanobacteraceae bacterium | reverse complement strand
TTGGCAACGGTGAACGAGGTGATCACCCACACCGACTGGTTCTGGCTGGCGCCGAGGTTGCCGGCGATGGTCGGCAGCGAAACGTTGGCGATGGTGAGGTCCAGCACCTGCATGAAGGTGCCGAGCGACAGTCCGATCGTCGCCAGCGGCAGGCTGGCGGGACGGAATTCGCCGAAGGAACCGGGTTGGGCGGAAGTGGAGGCCATTCAAAAGAATCTCTCTGGACACGGATCAACACGAATGGGCGCGGATCAAGAGCAAGATCCTCCGTGCCCTGTCGTCAGTCCGTCGCAAGCCTTGTCTCGAATGGCGTTCGCCCCGGGTATCGAAGGCGAACGGCGCCGTTCGGATGGCCGTTCGGGCTTCGACATCCCGGCTCGAACGATTGATGTCGTCCTGCGAATGCCTCAATGCGCGCTGGCGCTCTTCGACGGCTTCGCGGGTGCTTCGCTGTTCTCCGCGATGATCTTGTTGATCAGCGCATCGGCCTGGGCGTTGCTGCGTTCGTACACATCGGTGCTGAACACCGGCTTGGTCGGCGATTGCTGCGACAGGATCGGGCCGCTCCGGTCGTGGAGGTCCACGGTCACGTCCATGGAAAGCCCGATGCGCAGCGGATGCTTCTGCAGTTCGGCGCCGTCCAGGTCAATCCGCACCGGCAGGCGCTGCACGATCTTGATCCAGTTGCCGGTGGCGTTCTGCGCAGGCAACAGCGAGAACGCGCTGCCGGTCCCGACGCCCAGGCCTTCGATCTTGCCGTGGTAGGTGACGCCGCCGCCGTAAAGGTCGGACGTCAGCGTCACCGGCTGGCCGATACGCATGTCGGTCAACTGGGTTTCCTTGAAGTTCGCGTCCACCCACACTTGGGCCAGCGGCACCACCGCCATCAGCGGCGTGCCGGGCTGCACGCGTTGCCCGACCTGCACCGAACGCTTGGCGACGTGGCCGGAAACCGGCGCGACCAGCGTGTCGCGCTGCAGATCCAGGTATGCCGCGCGTACCTTGGCTGCCGCGACCTGCACCTCCGGATGCGAAGCGACCTGGGTGTTCTCGACCAGCGCGCGGGTGGTGGCGAGTTGCCCCTTCACCGCCGCGAGCGCGCTTTCCGCCGCGGTCAGCGCCTCGCGTGCGTGCGAGAGCTCTTCCGCCGAGATCGCGCCGGTTTTCGCAAGCCCTTCGCGACGCTTGTAGTCGGCGCGCGCCTGCGCCACCGCGACCTCGCGCGTGGCCACGTCTGCCTGCGAGGAGCTCACGCCGCTGTACAGTCCGCGCACCTTGCGCACGCTGGCGGCCAGATCCGCTTCCGCCTGTGCGAGCGCCACTTGCGCGTCGGAAGGGTCGAGCTTCAGCAGCGGCTGGCCTTCGCGCACATAGTCGTTGTCGTCGGCGCCGATGCTGACCACCGTGCCCGGAATCTGGGGCGTGATCTGCACCACGTTGCCGTTGACGTAGGCGTCGTCCGTGCTCTCGTACCAGCGGCCGACGAAGACGTGATAGAGCGCCCAGACGATGCCGACCAGCACGATGACCACCACCAGGCCGCGCAGCAGCCAGCGTCGGCGCACGTCGCGCCTGGCCTGCCGCTGCTCGCGTGCCACCTGTTCGGGATCAACCGGGGGATGTTCTTGGGACGTCATTGTTTATCGGCCTTGTGGTCGTTGTTCACTTGCGCGGCAGCCGCGCTGACGGATGGAGTGTCGCCGGGCGGCGCGAAACCGCCGCCGAGCGCTTCGATCAACTGCACCATCGCCCCCGCGCGCCGGGTTTGCAGCGTGGCCAGCTCGCGCTCCGCGCCGATCAGGTTCTCGCGCACGGTGAGCGCTTCCAGATAATTGCCCACCCCGCCGCGATATCGCTGCATGGCGAGGTCGTACGCCTGCGAGGCGCTCGATTCGGCTTGCCTGTATTGCCCGATCTGCGCATCCAGCGCTTGCAACGCGTCCACCCGCTGCGCGACCTGGTTGACCGCCGCGACAACGGTCTTGTCGTACTGCGCCACGGCCAGGTCGTAGGCGGCATCCTTCGCGGAGAGATTGGCGCGCAGCTTGCCGCCTTCGAAAATCGGCAGGCTCACCGCAGGCGCCACGCTGTACATCAGCGCGGAAGCCTGGAAGAGATTCTTGCCGGGTCCGGCGATCAGCCCGGCGAGTGCCATGATGTTGACGTTCGGCAGGAACGCCGCGCGCGCCGACTTGATGTCCTTCGCGCTCGCTTCCACGCGCCAGCGCGCGGCGACGATGTCCGGACGGCGGCCGATCAGCTCTGCAGGCAAGGTGGAAGGCAGCGCGATCGCGCTTGCCGGCAAGGGTTTCGGCGGCGGGATGTCGAGCGCGCGATCGGGGCCGCGTCCGAGCAGCACCGCGAGCTCGATGCCCGCGCTGCGCACTTCGTTTTCGGCAGCAGCGATCTGCGCCTGCGCCTGCGCGACCGCGGCGTCGGCCTGGGTCTGCTGGAACTTGCTGTCAATGCCGGCCTTGACGCGTTGCGTGGTGAGCTTGTCGAACGTCCGCGCGCGCTCGAGATCCGCTTTCGCAAGATCACGTTGCGCATACGCATCGCCCAGTGCGGCATAGGCGCCGACCACCTCGGCCGACAGCATCAGGCGCGCGGCCTGCGATTCCACTTCCGCAGCGCGCGCGTTGCCCAGCGCGGCTTCCCACGCGGCGCGCTTGCCGCCCCACAGGTCGAAGTCCCATTTGAAATCGAGGATGCCGTATTTGGCGATGCCGAAGCTGCCGCCGAGCGGCGCCGGCAGCAGCGTGGTCGGAAGCTTGGCGCCGGCGATGCTGGCTGTCGCACTCAGCGACGGCTTGCGCGCGGCATCCACGATGCCTGCCTGCGCGACCGCTTCGCGCGCACGCGCATCGGCGATCGCGAGGTCGGGATTGCCTGCCAACGCCTGGCCAACCAGCGCGTCCAGTTGCGGGTCGTGGTACGCCTTCCACCAGTCGGCCTTCGGCCAGGCGGCGGCATCCACCCGCACGCCGGCGAGGCTGCGTTCGCCGTGCACGGCGCTGCTGTCGAGCGCGTGCGCTTGCGGCTTCAGGCCGTGCATGCTGGCGCAGCCGGCCAGCAATGCGGCGGAAAAAAGGGCGGCGAAAGGGGCGCGGGTCGCGGCAAGGTGGATGTGCATGGAGGCGTCGGGTCCGTATCGTTCTTGTGGACGTTTCGTGGGTCGAATCCGTGACCGTCAGGACGACTGGCGGAGGTTGTCGAGTACGCGGGAGAGCAACGACTGCAATTGCGTGCGTTCCTTTGCGGTGCTGCTTCCCAGCGCGCGCTCCGCCACGCGCTCCCCACAGGCATTGATGCGTTTCCAGAGGGTGCGGCCGGATGCGGTGAGTTCAATGCGCAGCACGCGGCGATCGTTCGGGTCGGGTACGCGGCGCACGTAGTCACGCTCTTCCAGCTTGTCCAGCAGCCGGGTCATCGCGCCGGGGTTGTGGCTCAATAGCCGCGCCAGTTCGCCGGCCGTCATCGGTCCGTCCGAACCGAGCCGCTTCAGGGTCACGAACTGGCTGAAACCCAGCTCAAAGCCCTGGCGGGAGAGTTCGGCCTCGATGCCGGCGTGCAGCTCCGAGCGGATGCGACCGATCAGGCTGCACAGCTGGAACGGAGAGGGGGTAGGGGGCTTGCCGGTTGACATTCGCCAATTATATAGCCGCAGCAACAGTTGTCAAGGCAACAATTGTGTAGGCAACAGTATTGCCGGATTGCAAGTGCCTTCCGGCAGGGGTCGGCTGGCATCACGCGGCATTGATCGGGGGCATCCGATCCTGACCCGATCCACTGCTCGGCAAGGAAGCGGGCATGAAGCGCAAGGCTTGGCTCGGCGGCGCGGCGCTCGCGTGGACCCTGGCATGGGCGGCGACGGCCGCCAAGGCCGCGGAGTTCGACCTGACCGGGGGCGCCAGCGCCACCGCCGGCGTGCGCTGGGCGCCGGCAATGTTCGCGGACGTGACCGCAACGCCACCGGGCGACGGCCATGCGCATTTCGAGCCGATCGGCAGCATCGGCGTGGTCGGCACGCGCGGCACCGACCACGAGAACCTCGACCACAACGTGTCCCTGGTCGCCGGCGGGTTGCGCTACGGCCGCGAAAACGGGTTGTTCGTCGGCGAACAGATCGCCGCCACCAGCACGCGCACGGACGCGCTCAGCAGCCGCTTCGAATTCATGACCAGCATCGGCTGGCGCGACGGCCGCTGGATGGTGATGCTTCGACATTGCTCCAACGCGCACATCCTGGGCGGCGGCCGCAACCTCGGCGAGACGATGTTGTTGGCGGGCGTGCGATTCGGTGCGCGTAGCTAAGGAATCGTCGCAAAGCGTCGCGAGCGAAGGCAGATTGCGCGTCGCCGGAGCGCAGGAACCGGAGTGTACACGTCAGTACATGAGGATTCCGAGCACCGCCGGCGCGCAAGCTGCCGAGCGCAGCAGCTTTGCGGCGATTCCCTCAAATCCCCGCGTACCACTCGTAACCCTGGTCTTCCCAGTAGCCGCCGTTGCCGTCGCCGATGTCGTCCAGCGAATCCACCAGTTCGATGCCGGAAATGTATTTGGCCTGCTTGTAGCCGAGCTGGCGCTCGATGCGCACGCGCAGTGGCGCGCCGTTGGCGATCGGCAGCGGTTTGTCGTTGAGCGTGTGCGCCAGGACCGTCTGCGGGTGGTAGGCATCGTCGAAGCCGATGCTTTCGTAATAGGGCGTTCCGCCTTCCTCGCCGCCGTCGGGCATGCGGTCGAAGCAGCGGAACACCACGTAGCGCGCGGCGTCGCCCGGCTTCACCAGATCCAGCACGCGCGACAACTGCACGCCGGTCCATTTGCCGATCACGCTCCAGCCCTCGACGCAGTCGTGGCGCGTGATCTGGGTGCGCTGCGGCAAGGCGCGCAATTGCGCGAGCGAGAACGACAGCGGCCGGGCGACCAGCCCGCCGACGCCCAGGCGGTAATCCTGGAAATCGTTCTTCGCGAGCGCGAGATATTCCGGCGTGCGTGGATCGGTGCTGCCGTTGGGCCGGAACACCGGTGAGATGTCGGCCTCGGTGTATTCGCGCGCGAGCGCCGCGTGGGGTGCCAGCACGCGCTGCACCGAATGCGAGAGCGTTTCCGCACTGGCCAGTACCTTCGGCGCCCACTCGGTCTGCGACAACCGGTCGCAGCCGGCCAGCAGGCCCGCGCCCATCGCGGTCAGCGCGTTGCGCAGGAAGCGGCGGCGGTCAGTGGTCATGGTCTTCCTCTTCGTGGATGGCGAAGCGCCCGGTGATGATCGAACGCAGTTCGTTGCCCGCGCCGCTCACCAGCACCTCGAAGATGTGGATCAGGAAGAAGGCAACGAAGCCCCACGCCAGGATGAAGTGGATCGTGCGCGCCGATTGCCGGCCGCCGACCAGGTCCACCAGCCAGCCCAGCACCGAATCCATGCGCGGCGACATCGCCAGGCCCATCAGCACGATCAGCGGGCCGAAGCCGAAGATCACGATCAGGTACGTGAGCTTCTGCAGCACGTTGTAGCGCGCCGCGGCTTCCCCTTTCGGATGCCGCAGCAGCGCGTGATCCACGATCGAGCGGCCGATGCCGCGCCAGTCGCTTTTCGTCGGCAGCAGGTCGCGGCGGAAGTGGCGCCCGATCAGCGTGTAGGCGACAAACAGGATGCCGTTGGCCACGAACAACCAGGCGAAGAAGAAATGCCAGCGCCGGCCCATGGAAAGCCAGCGCGGACCGGGAATGGTCATCCAGGAGGGAAAGCCGCGCGCGACCGGCTGCCCGTTCTCTTTGGAGACGCCGAACACGCCGGTGGTGTGGAAAGTGTGCGAGCCGATCGCGGTGACGCCGCGCAAGCCATCCGGCGTGCGTTGCGCGCCCATCAGCAGCAATGGCTTGTCGAACGTGGACTTCTGGCCCCAGTACAGTGCCGGGTGCGCGTTGAAGATCTGCAGTCCGCTGCCCAGCAGCACCAGCAAACAGATCGCGTTGATCCAGTGCATGATCCGCACCGGCAGGCGGTGCCGGTAGATCACGCGCACGCGGTCGCGGATGCGCGGCGGCGGCCTGATGCCGCCTGCGGGCACCGCGGGATCAACCGCGAGGGCAGCATTTCCGGATGGCTGCATGATCGTTTTCCGTTGGCGGCGTGAGGTTACTCCGAATCCAGACCGGGTGAACGTGCGTTCGCTTTCCCGGCCCGTGGCCTAGAATGGCCCGATCGCGAGCACGGGAGAACGCCATGCAACTCAAGGACAAGCGCGTCGTCATCACCGGCGCATTCGGCACGCTGGGCGCGGCGGTGGTGCGCGCCGCACTCGATGCCGGCGCAAGGGTCGCGGCGGTGGACCGTGCGCCTGCGCCGGCCGATCTCGGCGGCGCGCATGGATTCGGCGGCGTGGACCTGTCCGACGCCGGTCAGGCAAAGGCGACGATCGATGCCGCGGCGAAGGCGCTTGGCGGCCTGGACGCGCTGGTCAACATCGCCGGCGCCTTTCGCTGGGAAACGCTCGCCGACGGCAAGCCCGACACGTGGGACTTGCTCTACCGCATCAACCTGCGCACCGCGGTGTGTGCGAGCCAGGCGGCGTTGCCGCACCTGCGAGAGGGTGGGCGCATCGTCAACATCGGCGCGAACTCCGCATTGAAGGCCGGCGCCGGCGTGGGCGCCTACACCGCGTCGAAATCCGGGGTGATGCGGTTTACCGAATCGCTGGCCGAGGAACTGAAGGAGCGCGGCATCACCGTGAACGCCGTGCTGCCCTCGATCATAGACACGCCGCCCAACCGCGCCGACATGCCCAAGGCCGATTTCGGCAAGTGGGTGAAACCGCGGCAACTCGCCGACGTGATCCTGTTCCTGGTTTCCGAACAGGCGTCCGCAATCACCGGCGCGCTGATTCCGGTCGTGGGAAGGGTGTAAAAGCCTGCTTGCGGGATGATGGCGAGCAAGCTCACCTTGCCCGCCGGTTTCAGAATTCCTTCGGCGAAGACGAGTCGGACCGATGCGGCGGCTTGCGTGTCGGGGTGCTTGTGCGCCCGGGGGCTCCGGGTTGCGCGCGCGGCGCGATGCGCGGGCCGAAATGCGCAGCGCCTCCCGGGTAGATCATGTGCGGCTGCGGGGCGGGACGGTTGCCCGACGGGGCCATCGCGTTCCAGTGCGGGATCGGCGCGCGATCGGCAGCGCGCAATGGCCGGTCCGAGGGCCAGCGTTTTACCGCCCCGTCCACGTGGTCGCCGTGCCACCACCGCCCCCCGTCGTGGTGGCCGCCGCCGTGGCCATCGTCGTCGTCGTCGTGGCCGTTCCGGTCGTGATGGTCGTTCCCGTCGTGACCGCCGCGGTGGTGTCCGCCATGGCCGTAGTAGCCGCCGTAATACCCGTAGCCATAGGGGTATCCGCCCCAGCCGTAGGACCCGGGATATCCATAACCGTATCCGTAGCCGTAGCCGTAACCCGGATCTCCGTAGCCATAGCCGATGCTCACGCTGCCCGAGCAGCACCCCTCGTCATAACCCGGGTAGTAGCCGCCGCCGTCGTAGTAGCCGCCGTTGTCGTAGCCGCCGTTGTCGTAGTAACCGCCGCCGGTGTAATCCGGCTGCACGTAGTAACCCGGCGCCACGCATCCGCCCAGGACGAGCAGGCTTGCGGCTAACAATGGCCATTTCATCGCGCACCCCTAGTGTGCTGGTGTGCCGAAGATACGCCCCGCAACGTTAATTGCTCCTTATCTTGCCCCCGGGGCAGTCGGGCGCCCGGGCAGCACGTAGGTCGAGAACAGCTCGTGGATGCGCCGGTACTCGTCGTACCACGAATCGGCGTGCTTGAAATCGTGGCGTTCCATCGGATAGAGCGACATCCAGAAGTTCTTCTTGTGCAGCTCGATGAAGCGCTGGTAGAGGCGGATCGAGTCGCCCGGCATCACGTTGTTGTCAATCAGGCCGTGGTTGATCAGCAGGGGATCGCGCAGGTTCTGCGCGTACTCGATCGGCGAGGAAATCCTGTACGCCTCGGGATCGAGCTGCGGGTCGTTGAGGATGTCGGAGGTGTAGTCGTCGTTGTAGCTCGTCCAGTCCGAGGGCGGGCGTTGCGCGGCGCCGGCGGCGAATTCGCCCGGGGCGCGCAGCAGCGCCATCTCGGTCATGAACCCGCCGTAGGAGCCGCCGTAGATGCCGACGCGCTTCGGATCCACGTCGTGGT
>DASVDY010000224.1:0-5686 GCA_036380855.1 Rhodanobacteraceae bacterium | reverse complement strand
GATGCCGGGGCTGAGGTACGCCACGCTGCCGGCGGTGTTGGGCCGGTCCGCCAGCGCGCCCTGGTCGGCGCTCTTGTGCAGCAGGTTCAATTGCAGTTGCGGCACCCAGTTGGCGTGCGCTTCGTAGCGCAGGCCGACATTGAGCGAAAGCTGGTTGCCGGGGCGAAAGTCGGCGCCGGGCTGGTCGAGGCGATGCGCGATCGCGGCCTGGAACTGGCCGTTGGCGAAGGCGTCGAAATCCTGGCTGACCGGCTGGTACCAGTACGCGCCGACGATCGCGTCGGTGCTGCCGGTCCCGGCCTGCAGGCTGGCATCCAGCGCTTCGCCGCGCAGCGGGCCGTTTTCGAAGAACACCGGGTGGCCGACCACCACGCCATCCTCGTTCTCGCCGCCGTAGCGGCCGGTCGGCAGCTTGACGCCTGCCAGCACGCCCAGGTTGCGCGTCGGCAGGAAGCCCTGGTAGCTCGCGAGGAATTTCAAGTCGCCGACGCCGGACACGCGTGCGCCGCTCAATTGGTCCGGCGCGATCTCGGCGGGCGTGAACGGCGGCGGCTGTTCGCCGAAGGTCGTGTGGTCGCGCCGCACGTACGGCAGCAGCAAGGAAAAACCCCAGTCGGCATTCGGCCGATAGCTGATCCCGAGGTTTACGTAGCGGTTCAGCGTGTCCTTCTCGATCTCGCTTGCGTCGGCGAACGGATCGGAAGGCGCGTCCACAACCTGCGCCGGCGAGGCGGTGCCGTTGCCATGCCGAAGTTCGTCCTGGTTCAACCACGTGTATTCGAGATTGACCCGCCAGCCCGCCTGCGCGGAATAGCCGGTTGCGGCATCGGTGCTCAAGGTACAACCGCAGGTGGCGCAGGCGTATGCCAGGGATGGAACCATCAGCGACGACAAGGCCGCGACGGCGATACCCGGAAGAACACCGCTTTTTCTTCGCACGCAGGCACCTCGATCAGATTCGACATGCGGGCATTTTCGCAGGGCGTGCACGAGGAACCATGACGACCATCAAGCCCGGGCAGCCATTTTAGCGGGCGGTGCGCGGCGAACCATGAGCCTATGGTGAAAGCGCCGCCCGCGTGCGATTGCAGCGGCCGGCAAGCGACGGCTCAGAGGGCCGCGGCGCGCCGCTGCGCGCGGCGCAGCTTGCGGCGCTCGGACATGCGCGCGAACACCAGGTACAGCGCGGGCGTGGAGATCAGCGTCAGCGACTGCGAAACGATCAGGCCGCCGAGCAGCGCAATGCCGAGCGGCCGGCGCAATTCCGCACCGGTGCCGATGCCGATCGCCAGCGGCAACGCTGCCAGGATCGCGACCATCGTGGTCATCATGATCGGGCGGAAGCGCACCAGGCACGCTTCGCGGATCGCCTCCAGCGGCGTGCGTCCTTGCCGCTGCGCCACCAGCGCGAAGTCAATCATCATGATCGCGTTCTTCTTCACCAGCCCGATCAGCAAGACCAGCGCCATGTCGGCAACCACCGACAGCTCGGTGTTGGTGAGCACCAGCGCCAGCAGCGCGCCGACGCCAGCCGAGGGCAGGGTGGAGAGGATCGTGACGGGATGGATCAGGCTCTCGTAGAGCATCCCGAGCACGATGTAGACGGCCAGGATCGCGCCCAGCAGCAACAGCGGCATGTTGCTCTGCTGTTGCTGGAAGCGGCGGAAGTCTCCGCCCAGGCTCAAGGTGATGTCGCCGGGCATGCGCATGCCCTCGATGGTTTTCTGGATCTCCTTCGTGGCCTGGCCCATGCTCACGCCCGGCGCCAGGTTGAAACTGAGGTCCATCACGGTGAACTGGTTTTCATGGCTGATCTGCGCCGGCGCCAGGCCCGGTTCCTGGTGCGCGATGGCGGTGATCGGCACCAGCGTGCCGTTGCTGCCGTGCACGTACAGTCGGTTCAATGCCTCCGGCGTGGCGGCCTCGGCAGCCAGCGCGGTCAGCACCACCGCGTACTGATTGGTGTCGGAATAGATCGTGGAAATCTGCCGCTGGCCGAAGGCGTTGTAGAGCGCGTCGTCCACCGCGGCCACGGAGATGCCGAGCCGGCTGGCCTTGTCGCGGTCAATCACGATGTTCTGCTGCAGTCCCGCTTCGTCCACGTCGGAACCGACGTCGCGGAACATCGGGTTCTTCTGCAACTGCGCCTGCAGCCTGGGCAGCCACTCTTCGAGTCCCTGGAGATCGTTGCCCTTCAGCGAGACCTGGTATTGCGCGCCCTGGTTGCTGCCGCCCCCACCGCTGGGCAGGTCCTGGTGGGCGCGCAGGCGCAGGTTCAGATCCGGATAGTTGGCCGCCTTGGCCGAGAGCCGCGCAAGCGCGGCCTGCGTGGATTCGTGGCGTCCGTGGCCGAGCGGCTTCAACTGGATGCTGTAGCGGCTCGCCGCGCCGCGCCAGGAACTGCCGATCGAGGAACCCACGTCCTCGACCGCGGGATCGGCGCGCAACATTCCGAGGATGCGCTCCTCGCGTTTCTTGAGGTCGGAGAACGAAGGCGTGGTGCCGCCGGTGGCGAAGCCGCGGATCAGGCCGGTGTCCTGCGGCGGGAAGAAGCCGGCGCGGACCAGGCCGAACAGGAAGACCGTCACGCCCACCAGCACCAGCGGCATCAGCGCCAGCAGCCGCGGGTGGCGCAGCGTCCAGTCCAGTGCGCGCCGGTAGACCGACAACATCCCGGTGTGCACGCGATCGAGCACGTGGCCTGCGCGCGAGGACGCGGCGTGCTCCGGTTGCGGCGACAGGAACACCCCGCACAGCGACGGCGTGAGCGTCAGCGAAACGATCGCCGACACCGCGATCGCCGAAACCAGTACCACCGTGAACTCGCGGAAGAACATGCCGATGATGCCGGAGGCGAACAGCAGCGGCACGAACACCGCGATCAGCGACAGCGTGATCGCGACGATGGTGAAACCGATCTCGCGCGCGCCGTTGAGCGTTGCCTGCAGGCGGTCCTGGCCCTCGTCAATGTGGCGGATGATGTTTTCGATCACCACGATCGCATCGTCCACCACGAAGCCGATCGCGATCACCAGCGCAAGCAGCGACAGGTTGTCGAGCGTGTAGTCCATCACGTACATCACGATGAACGCGCCGGCCAGCGACATCGGAACGGCCAGCGCCGCGATCACGGTGGGCGCGAGCCTGCGCAGGAACAGCGCCATCGTGAGCACCACCATGCACAGGCTGATCAGCAGGGTGATCTGCACGTCGTCCACGGATGCGCGCACGGTGGGCGTGCCGTCGAAATAGGGCGTCAGTTGCGTGCCGGGCGGCAGCAGCGCACGCAATCGCGGCAGTTCGGCCTTGATCGCATCCACCGTGGCGATCACGTTCGCATCCGGGCGCTTGTAGACGTCCATCTCGATGGAACGCTTGCCGTTGAACCACGCGGCCTGATAGCTGTCCTCGGCGCCCTGGTACACGTACGCCAGGTCGCGCAGGTGGATCGGCGTGCCGTTGCGGACGGCCACGACCAGATTCGCGAAATCCTCGGGCGTGTGCAGCTGGTCGTTCGCGGTGACCGACATCCGGGTGCGGCCGTCGCTCAGGAAGCCCTGCGGCGAGGTCACGTTCGCGGCCGTCAGCGCATTGCGCAGCTCGTTGGAGGACAGGCCCACCGCATCCAGTGCGTGCAGGTCCACGTCCACCCGGATCGCCGGCTGCGCGCTGCCGGACACCTCGACCGAGGCGACGCCTGGCAGTTGCGACATGCGCGGCTGCAGCAGCGTCTGGGCGTCGTCGAACAGCGAGGACAGCGGCTCGGTGTCGGAAGTCAGCGCGAACTGGATGATCGGATCGTCGTTCGGATTGATCTTCCGGTAGCTCGGCGGTTGCGGCAGGCCCGCCGGCAGGTCGGGCGTGGCGGCGTTGATCGCCGCCTGCACTTCGCGCGCGGCGGCATCCAGGTCCACGCCGCCCTGGAACAGGATGAACACTGTGGCGCGCCCCTCCGTGGAATTGGAGCGCATGGTGTCTATGCCGGGAATCTGGCCGAGGTGCCGCTCCAGCGGCGAGGCCACCGTCGCAGCCATCGTCGCGGCGTCCGCGCCCGGCTCGCTGGCCTGCACGAAGATCGCGGGGAACGCGATCTGCGGCAGCGCACTGATGCCCAGCAGCGCGTAGCAGATCGCGCCGGCGACCAGCACGCCCGCCGCGAGCAGCGAGGTGCCGATCGGACGCTTGATGAAGGGCGTGGAGAGGCTCATGGCTTTGCTCCCTCTCCCCCAACAGCTTCATCGTTGGGGGAGAGGGTTGGGATGAGGGGGATGCGCTGCAGTTGGGTAAACAAGCAGGGGACTTCAGCGAAGACTCTTCCCGCCATTGTGTCTCGCAACGATCCTGTCGAGTGGCCAGTCGAGAACCACGCCCCCTCACCCAACCCTCTCCCCCACAAAAGCGTGGGGGAGAGGGCTTCAACGTGCGGCAGCGCGCACGCGCTCCCGCTACCCATCCCCCATCCCGCTTTTGCGATGCTCGCCATCACGCACCCTGATCGCTCGCCGGCGCAAGTCCGCCGCCCCGCCGCTCCCGGATCCAAGCATGGAACCGCTCCATGTACAGGTAGATCACCGGCGTGGTGTAGAGCGTGACGAGTTGCGAGAGCAGCAGGCCGCCGACGATGGATACGCCCAGCGGGCGGCGCAACTCGGAGCCGATGCCGGTGCCGAGCGCCAGCGGCAGCGCGCCGAGCAGCGCGGCCATCGTGGTCATCATGATCGGGCGGAAGCGCAGCAGGCAGGCGCGGCGGATCGCATCGTGCGGATTCAGACCTTCGCGCTGCGCGGTGATCGCGAAGTCAATCATCATGATCGCGTTCTTCTTCACGATGCCGATCAGCAGCACGATGCCGACGATGCCGTCCACCGACAGGCTCATGCCGCACAGCATCAGCGCGAGCAGCGCGCCGACACCGGCCGGCGGCAGCGTGGAGATGATGGTGGCCGGGTGGATGTAGCTCTCGTACAGCACGCCCAGCACGATGTAGATCACCACCACCGCGGCGAGAATCAGCAGCAGTTCGTTGCCGATCGAGGACGAGAACTCCGCCGCCGCGCCGACGAATTCGCCGCGCACCTGCGGCGGGAATTGCAACCGCGCGACTTCGCCGTTGATCGCATCAACCGCCTGGGACAGCGAATAGCCGGGCGCGAGGTTGAACGAGATCGTCACCGCCGGAAGCTGGTTCTGGTGGCTGACCACCAGTGGCGCATTGGTGACGGTCGCCGTCGCCAGCGTGGACAGCGGCACGGTGTTGCCGCCGCCGATCGGGATGCCGGTGTTGGCCTGGCCCACGCCGGTCGCCGTCGAGGAGTTGGCCGAGCGGGTCATGCCCAGGCTGGTCGCGTTGCTGCCGGTGAGCGCGCCGCTCGCACCGTTGCTGCGCACGCTCAGCATGTTCATGAGGTCGGAGCGGTTGCGGAACTGCGGCGCCACCTCCAGCACCACGCGGTACTGGTTCAATTCGGTGAAGATGGTCGAGATCTGGCGCTGGCCGAAAGCGTCGTAGAGCGTGTCGTCTATCGTCTGCACCGGCACGCCGAGACGGCTGGCCGCGTTGCGGTCGATCTGCAGGTGCAGCGCGTCGCCGTTGTCGGCGAGATTGTTCGCCACGTCGGCCAGTTCCGGCCGCTGCCGCAGCGCGGCGGTCAACTGGCGCGCGTAGCCGGACAGCTCCTTCGCGTTC
>DASVDY010000223.1:0-4794 GCA_036380855.1 Rhodanobacteraceae bacterium | reverse complement strand
GCACGTGCACGCGGGTTGGGTGCCGGAAATCGAATACGACCTGTCGCCGGACATCCTCGCCATGACGCGTGTGTTTCGCGGCGAAACCCGGACTTCGCACCTGCTCGCGACCAAGGGCGCCCCGGAGGCGGTGATTGACCTGTGCCACCTGCCGGCAGGCAACGCCGCGGAGCAGATGCGCAAGGTGGAGACGATGGCGCAGCAGGGACTGCGCGTGCTCGGCGTCGCACGAGGCGAATGGCACGGCGAGCAACGCCCGGCCAGCCAGCACGACTTCGATTTCCGCCTGCTCGGCTTCGTTGGCTTCGCCGATCCGCCGCGGCCGGAAGTGCCGGCGGCCATCGCCGAATGCCGCAACGCCGGCGTGCGCATCATCATGATGACCGGCGATCACGCCGCCACCGCCCGCGCGATCGCGCGCGAGGTGGGCCTCGGCGAAAGCGCCGAGGTGCTCACCGGCGCGGAGATCGAAGCGCTCGACGATGCGACGCTGCGCGAGCGCCTGCACAAGGTTGACCTGTGCGCGCGCCTTCGGCCCGAACACAAGCTGCGGCTGGTGCAACTGCTGCGTCGCCAGGGCGAGGTGGTCGGCATGACCGGCGACGGCGTCAATGACGCGCCCGCCCTGAAGGCGGCCGACATCGGCATCGCCATGGGCGAACGCGGCACCGACGTGGCGCGCGAAGCGGCCGCGCTGGTGCTGCTGGACGACAGCTTCGCGAGCATCGTCGCGGCGATTCGCCAGGGCCGGATCATCTACGACAACATTTCCAAGGCGACCCGGTTCGTGTTCGCCGTGCACATGCCGATCGTCCTGCTCGCGCTGGCGCCGACGCTGCTGCACTGGCCGGTGCTGCTGACGCCCGTGCACATCGTGCTGATGGAGTTGCTGATTGACCCGGCCTGCTCGATCGTGTTCGAAGCCGAGCCGCCCGCCGAAGGCCTGATGTTGCGACCACCGCGACAGCCGGGCGTCACGCCGTTCGCGCGCGCAAACCTCCGGTATGGCGTGGTGCAGGGGCTCGGATTCGCCGCGCTGCTGCTGGCCGGTTGCGCCGTGCTGTTGGCCCTGGGCATGGGAAACGGGGCCGTGCGCGGCGCGGAATTCATCGCGCTGGTGATCGGCGTTTTCCTGCTGACCCTGTCCGCGCGCAGCCGGTCCCGCGCCCTGCTTGCGTGGCCGCGCGCGGGCAACCCGTGGTTGTGGCGAATGTTCGCAGGCGTGCTGCTGATGCTGGTCGCGGCGTTCGCCATCGCACCCATGCGGCGACTGCTCGCACTGGCGCCGGCGGACGCGGCGATCGTGGCCGCCGCGGCGGCCATGATCGCCGCGACGGGCCTGTGGCTGGAAGGGTGGCGCCGGATCACCGGGCGCGAACGCACGGCCGCCTGATCGAAGGCGGCCGCGCGCGCCAGTCAGTTGCGGCCAAACATCACTTCCGTTTCCACGCGCCGGCCGCATCCTGGTAGTACCAGCCGGCGTGCGCGCGATCTATCCACTGCTTGGCGAAGATCTTGCGGATCTGCGATTCCCATTCCGGGTGCCCGTTGGCGATCGCGATCTGCCTGTACACCGCGGCGCGGTCGCGGTTCTCGTCGGCCACGACCGAGTTCATCTGCGCGCGTGCGCTCAGCGGCGCCTTCGAAGCGTCGTGCACCGCGACCATGCCGTCGTGGGTGAAGCCGACCGCGCCGGAATCCAGCAACGCGCCGAGCGCGCCCTGGTAGCGATCGCGCATGCGCGCCTGGATCGCCTCGATCTCCGGCGTCTGGATCTTGATGTTCGGTTGCGACTCGGCGGCATTCGCCGCGGGAACCAGCGCATCCAGCACGCGCGCGGCGAGCGGCGTGCCGTTGTCTTCGCCCGACGAACTGCCGCTCGCGGGCTGCTGCCGGTTCTGTTGCGGCGCCTGCTCTTGCGCATCGGGCCCGATCACGTTGCCGATGAATTTCTCCGCGGCCTTCTGCGCGGCGGCGGCCGGGAAATAGACGTTGATGGTGACGCAGCCGGCCAGCAGCGCGGTGGCGCCGATCAGGGTCAGGATGAGCTTGCGCATTTCGGATCTCCTTGGTCGTGCCGCAAAGTTACATTCATCGCATCCGCGCGCACTTCCGCCGGATGTCGTCGTCATCGCACCACCGGCCCGCCACCCGCGGTGGCCGTCTTCAGGCGCTCCACCAGGGTGGGCCAGTCCACTTGCCGCTCATGGCCGATCACCGAGATGTGCGGCAGGCCGCTGCCCTCGACGATAGTGTAGCCACTGCCGTCCGAACTCGGCGCCACGCCGCCCATGGTGCACACCTGCGCGCGCAGCACGCAACTCAAGCCGATGCGCGAGTAGCCGAACGTCTTGAACAGATTCAGCGCCAGGCCCTGCAGCCCGGCGGCGATGCCGCCGCCGCCGACCTGGGTCAGGCTCTTCAACGCGCGCTGGCTGATGCGCCCGCCGCTGTCGGCGTGCAGCGCGGCGTCGAACGCGACCGGTTGCCAGTTCACCAGCTTGAGATCGTGGATCGCGCCGTCCAGCTTGCCGGTGATCGAACCGAAGTCGAAGACGCTGGTGAGTTGCGCGAGGTCGAGCTGGCGCAGGTCAATGTCGGCGGCCAGCACCGGCGCAACGCCGAACGGCTGTTCCAGCGCCAGGCTGGTCACGTCCACGAACCCGTCGAACACGTGCAACGAGAGACCGCCGTCCAGCAGGAAGCGGTCGCCGCTGTAGCGCAGGGCGGGCACCGCCCCGCCCAGCGTGCCCGGGAACTGCGGCCAGCCGAACAGCTTGCACAACGAGGGCACGTCAATATCGCTCACCGCGAAGGCGGCATTGAGGCGATCCTGTTTGTCCGCGGCCGGCCGCCACGCCAGGCCCTGCAGCGAGAACGTCCCGCCCAGCAGCGCGAGTTGCGCCGGGCCGGTGAGGCCGAGCGCGCCGGCATCGCTCCTGAAGTGGAGGGTGGCCGCGCCGAACGGCAGCTTGTAGAACGCCAGCGATTGCCACGAAAGCGTGCTGGCCGGACGCGAACCTTGCGCATCCCAATCCAGTTCGCCGTTCAAACCGGAAAGCGCGATACGGCCATCGGCATCGCTGATCGAGACGTTGCTGGCGCGCATGTCGAAGCTGCTCGGCACGCCTTTCGCCAGCGCAATCGAGCCGCTGAGGCTGCCCGTCGTCGCCAGGTCCTTCCAGCCGAGCGTCGCCAGCCACGCACTGCCGTAGCGCGTGTACGCATCCGGCAGGCGCGCCTGGAAGCGCTGGAAGTCCAGTTCCGTCAGGTTGTCCTTCGCATCGAAGGCCAGCTTGCCGCCGAGGCTCAATGCATCGCCGTCGTCGAAATGCAGGCTGTCAATCGCGATGCCCTGCGCATCCACCCGCCCCGCCAGTTGCAGTTGCGCGCTGTGCGAAGGCAACTGCGCGTACAGCGGGCCGAGCAACATCTGCCCGCCGTCCAGCGCGCCATCGAAATTGAAGCCCGCTTGCGCGGGATTCGTGTCCAGGCTGAAGGTGCCGCGCAAGCCGATCTGCTGGCCGGCCAGCGTGCCGGCCCGGGAATCGAAACCGCCATCGGCGATCGCGACCTTGCCGGAAATCTGCGCGCCCTGCGCGGGCATGTCCAGCGCCAGGTCGCCCTGCAAGGTGCCGGCGGTAACGCGTCCGCCGGACCAGGCATTGGCGAGCACGCCCTGCAGCCAGACCAGCGGCAAGCCTTTCAGGCTCACCGACAGGTGCGTGGGCTGGTCCAGCGGCATCAGCACGCGCAGCGCGGTGTCGCGCTGGTCGAAATGGATGTCCAGCGAGCCGGCATCGGTGTCAATCGCCACGCTCACTTTCGCTGCGCTCAGCGCATTGCCGGGTGCGCGCGACACCGCGAGCTGGCCGTCCAGTTGCCAGGCGTTCGCGCCGGCCCGCATCGGCACGCCGGACAGATCGAGCGCGACATCGTCCCAGCCCAGCGCCGGCAGGCTCACGTGCGCGGCGCGCAACTGCAACCGCGGCCGGCCATCCGGCCCCGGCGCAAGACTGGCCTGCACGCCTTTCAGCGCCGCGCCCGGAAGGGCCAGCGAATCGGCCTGCAGGCGGATGCCTGCCTGTACCGGCGCACACGCCATGGTCGCAAGCAGCGCGAACAGGAGGAAGCGGTGGCTTGCCAGCGATGCCATAGATCAGCGATTGTGCCGACCGGGATTGAATGCCGGTTAACGCGAACCGAATGGACCCCTCTTCAACCGCGCGGATTCTGCTTGCAGAGGACGATCCGGTCAGCCTTGCCTTTCTCGCCGAAGCCTTGCGCGGCCTCGGGCTCCACGTGACGACCGTGGCCGATGGGGAGGCGGCCCTGATCGCCGCGCGGGCGCGGCGCTTCGATGCACTGATGCTCGATCACCACCTGCCCGGCCTGGACGGCGATGCGGTGCTGCGCGCCTTGCGCGCCGACGCGGGCGCCGCGTCTCGCGCAATCACCGCGATCGCCACCACGGCCGATCCCGATCCGGCGATCCACGCGCGCTTGCGCGATACGGGATTCGCACGCGTGCTGGTCAAGCCGCTCGACGCGGCGAGCCTGCGCAAGGGCCTGGACGCACTCGGCATCGCCTTCTTGCCGGCATCGTCCGCACCGGTTCCCGCGCTGGACGACGGTGACGGCTTGCAGGCCAGTGGCAGCCTGCAGGCACTGTCCGCATTGCGCGGCTTGCTGGCGCGCGAGCTGGATGGGCTGGCGGACGAATGGAACGATTTGCGCGGCGACGCCGCCACCATGGCCGGGCGCCTGCACCGGCTGCGCGCCGCCTGCGGATTT
>DASVDY010000222.1:0-6125 GCA_036380855.1 Rhodanobacteraceae bacterium | reverse complement strand
GTGCAACCGCGCGTGGTGGTGGGCCTGGGTTCGATGGCAGCGCGCACGATGTTCGGCGATGCCTTCCGCATCACCCGCGAGCGCGGCGAATGGCGCGAGTTGAGTGACGACGTACGAGGCATCGCGACCTGGCATCCCTCCGCATTGCTGCGCATGCCCGATTCGAAGTCGCGTGCCGCGGCGCTCGAGGAATTGGTGACGGATATGCGGAAGGCGGCGGAAGCGGCAGAGAAGTAAGCAAGTACCGTCATGCCGGGGCCATCGCCGACTTGTCGGCGATGGCCCCGGAATGACGGGGATGATTGTTCTTCGAGTCCCGAGTCCCGGTCCCCGGTCCCCAGTCCCCAGTCCCCCGCTCCTAATGAAAATCCCTCGACCTCGCATCCAGCTCGCCCAGGAGTTCGCTGACGTCGAACAGCCGGTGCGCGATCAGGTGGCTGACGCCGTCCACGCGTTCCCACCTGCCCTGCACGCCCAGCAGCTTCGCTTCCAGGTACGGACGCCACTGGCGCGCGGCGACGTCGCGCCAGACGATCACGTTGACCGGGCCGTGCTCGTCCTCCAGCGTGATGAAGGTGACGCCGCTGGCGGTTTGCGGGCGTTGTCGCTGCACCACCAGCCCGGCCATGCGCACCTCGCTTTCGTGCGGCCGCGATTGCAGTTGCCGCGAATCCAGCCAGCGCTGCGCGCGCAGCCGCGCACGCAGCAATTTCAGCGGGTGCGGCCCGAGCGTCAGCCCGGTGTGCGCGTAATCGGCGTGCACGTCTTCCGCGACGGATGGCAGCGGCAGGTGCACCGTCGCTTCGTCCGGACTGCGATGATCGAACAGCGGCCGATGCGCCTCCACGCCGATCGCCGCCCACTGCGCGCGATGGCGGTGCCCGGCCAGCCCGCGCAGCGCGCCGGCCTGGGCCAGCAGCGTGCGCTGCCGCGAATCCAGCGACGCGCGCGCGCACAGGTCGGCGACGTCGCAGAAGGCGTGTTGCGCGCGCGCGGCCATCAACCGCTGCGCGGATTCTTCGGCGCAACCACGCACCTGCCGCAGGCCTAGCCGGATCGCCAGCACGCCGCGACGATCGGGTTCCAGCGTGCAGTCCCAGTCGCTGCAACGCACGTCCACCGGCAGCACGCGCACGCCATGGCGTTGTGCGTCCTGCACGATCTGGCTGGGCGCGTAGAAGCCCATCGGCTGGCTGTTGAGCAATGCACAGGCGTAAGCCGCCGGGTGGTGGCATTTCAGCCACGACGACGCGTAAGCGAGGATCGCGAAGCTCGCCGCGTGGCTTTCCGGAAATCCGTAACTGCCGAAGCCCTTGATCTGCTGGAACGTGCGCTCGGCGAATTCGGGCGTGTAACCGCGCGCCAGCATGCCGGCGCGAATGCGGTCCTCGTGCTTCTCCATGCCGCCGCGGCGTTTCCAGGCGGCCATGTCGCGGCGCAGCTGGTCGGCCTCGCCCGGCGTGTAGCCGGCCGCCACCATCATCAGCCGCATCACCTGCTCCTGGAACAGCGGCACGCCCAGCGTGCGTTCCAGCACGACCCGGGTTTCTTCCGACGGATAGTCGATCGCCTCCTCGCCGCGGCGGCGACGCAGGTACGGATGCACCATGTCGCCCTGGATCGGCCCCGGCCGCACGATCGCGACCTGGATCACCAGGTCGTAGAACTCCTTCGGCTTCAGGCGCGGCAGCATGCTCATCTGCGCACGGCTTTCGATCTGGAACACGCCGACGGTGTCGGCGCGCTGGATCATCGCGTAGGTCTGCGGGTCCTCGCGCGGGAGGCTCGCCAGCGTGTAATCGCCAAGATCGTGCCTGCGCAACAGGTCCAGGCACTTGCGGATGCAGGTGAGCATGCCGAGCGCGAGGCAATCGACTTTAAGCAGGCCCATCGAATCCAGGTCGTCCTTGTCCCACTGGATGATGGTGCGCTCCGCCATCGCCGCGTTCTCGACCGGCACCAGTTCCGACAGCGGCGCATCCGAGATCACGAAGCCGCCGACGTGCTGGCTCAAGTGGCGCGGCATGTCCAGCAATTGCGCGGTGAGCGACAGGATGCGTTTCAGCAGCGGCGACTCCGGATCGAAGCCGCGTTCCCGCAGGCGCTGGTCCAGCGCGCTCGCGCCGTCCCACCAGCCCACCGCGCGACTCAACTGGTCCACTTGTTCGGGCGACAGGCCCATCGCCTTGCCGACGTCGCGCGCGGCGCTTTTCCCGCGATAGCAGATCACGGTGGCCGCCAGCGCCGCGCGCTCGCGCCCGTACTTCCCGTAGATGTACTGGATGACCTCCTCGCGCCGCTCGTGCTCGAAATCCACGTCTATGTCGGGCGGCTCGTCGCGCTCGCGGCTGATGAAGCGCTCCATCAGCAGGTTGGCATGTTCGGGATTGACCGCGGTGATGCCCAGCACGTAGCAGACCGCCGAATTGGCCGCCGAGCCGCGCCCCTGGCAGAGGATGCCCCGCGAGCGCGCGAAGCACACCACGTCGTGCACGGTCAGGAAGAACGCCTCGTATTGCTTGAACGCGATCAGATCCAGTTCGTGCTCGATCTGCGCGCGCACCTGCGGCGGCTCGCCCTTCGGCCAGTGTTCGCGCAAGCCCCTTTCCGTCAGCTCGCGCAGCCAGGTGGTCGGCGTATGCCCTTCCGGAACCAGTTCGGCGGGATAGCGGTATTGCAGCGCGTCCTTCAAGTCGAGCGTGCAGCGCGCGGCGATGCGCACCGTCTCGTCCAGAAGTTCGCGCGGATACAAGGCCGCCAGTTCCGCGCGCCTGCGCAGGTGCCGCTCCCCGTTCTTGAACAGCACCGGCCCCGCTTCGGCCATCGTGGCGCGATGGCGGATCGCGGTGAGCGTGTGCTGCAGCGGCAGGCGCGCGCGCACGTGCATGTGCACGTCGCCCGCCGCGACGCGCGGCAGGCCGAGTTCTTCGCCGATGCGTTGCAACTCTCGCAGGCGCTTCGCATCGTCCGGCCCACGATGCAGTTCCACCGCGAGCCAGGCGCGGCCTTCGAAGACGCGCTTGACCCAGCGGCCATGTCCGGGATCCGGCACCTCTTCCGGAAGCCAAAGCGCCAGCACGCCCGGCATGTCGTCTTCAAAATCGGCGCGCGACAGTCTGTATTCGCCCTTCTTCGATGCGCGCCGGCCTCGCGTGATCAACCGGCACAGCGCGGTGTAGCCGGTCTTGTCCTCGCAGAGCAATACGAGTTTGGGGCCGTCGCGCAATTGCACTTCCGCGCCGACGATCAATTTCATCTGCGTGTCGCGGGCGGCTTCCCAGGCGCGCACGATGCCGGCGAGCGAGCATTCGTCGGTGATCGCCAACGCTTCGTAACCGCAGGCCTTCGCACGCCCGAACAGTTCGCGCGCGCTGGAGGCACCGCGGCCGAACGAGAAGTTCGAGAGGCAATGAAGTTCCGCGTATTCGCCGGTATTGGAACAGATTCCGGGTTCTGCGCTGCGCGCAGCCCCGGAATGACGGCCTGTCTTCATGCGAGCCGTTGTCATGCGAACCATCCGTGCAGCATCCACGGACCGCGCTGCCCGGTCGCGCAGAAGATCCACGCGCGCTGGCCCTGCGTGGTTCGCGCGACGTAGTAATCGCGCCGCACCGGCTCGCCGTCCCACCAGCCGGTTTCCAGGCGCTCGGGCCCGGCCAGCAATTCCGGCGTTGGTCCGCGCAGCGGGATCGGGCGTTCCAGCAGCCAGGTCGGGCGCGGCAAGGTTTCGTCGAGCACACCTTCGTCGTCGCGCGACTGCGCGCGTTCCGGGCGCGGATCGGGCGTGTCGTGCAAGCGGTAGATCGCGTCGTCGCCCAGCCGCGCCCGCAGGCGCTCGCGCAACTGCGCCATGGTCAATGCGTGCGAGGGACGCCGGTCGAACAGGTCGCGCCCGGCCGGCACGAACGGCGGCAGCTCTTCGGCCAGCAGGCGCAGCACGCGCACTGGCGCGTGCAGGCGTTGCGCCTCCAGCCGGCCGCGCGAGAACTCGAACAGGGCTTCCGGATCGCGCAGCGGTTCCAGCAGGCCAACCTGCACGCGCGTGCAGTCGTTGGCGCGATGCTCCAGCTCGAGGGTGAACCGCTGCACGCCGCCGTCGCGACCGGAAAGATACGCGGCGAGATCGCCGGTCAGGCGGCGGAGCGGAAACAGCAGCGCGGAAAGATTCCCGACTTCGGGCTCGAATTCGATGCGCTGCACGAAACGATCCGGCGGGCGATAGCGCGCCAGGCCGTCCGGCGCATGGCCGGCCAGGCGATCCAGCGCCTGCAGCAACCCGTGGCCGAAGCGGCGGCGCAGCCCGTCACGCGGCGCATCCAGCACCTGCCCCAGCGTGCGCAGGCCCATCTGCATCAGGGTCGCGGCGTCTTCATCGGGCAGGCCCGCGTGCGACACGGGCAGGCGCGACAGGCCCGCGCGCAGGTCCTTCGCTTCCAGGATCGCGCCGCCGTCCCCGCACTCGGCCAATGCGCGCGCGGCGTGCGGCGTGGGCGCGGCGGCCAGCCGGTGGCGGAAGCCGAGTTGCGCCAGGTCGTCGCGCAGGCGCCGCGCCAGTTTCGGCCACGGTCCGAACAAGGCCCTGCTGTGGCCGACCTCCAGCACGATCGCATCCGGCAGCAGCGCGACTTCCGAGCTGTAGCGATAGGCGACGGCGGCGAGGAAGCGATGCGAATGTTCGGCCTCGCCCGCATCGAACGGCACCGCGTCGAAGTGCGCCAGCAGCGCACGCGCGGCGGTCAACGGCTGGCCGGCGCGCAGGCCGGCGCGCGCGGCGGCGTCGTTCACGTCCACCAGCACGCGCGCGTGCGGCGGCCCATCCATCAACGCCAGCGGCGCCTGCGCATCGGCGCGCCGGCGCAGCACGCCGTCCAGCGCGAGATGCGGCAATGAAATGCAGGCCCACAGCATGGGTCATTCCTGCTCGAACGCAATCGCCTGCGCGGGCACCGGGCCGCCGCGGCACTTGCGCACGCGCAGCCGCGCGGGATGCGTTTCGAGCTCGATGCGCAGCGCGGCCGGCGATGCCTGCGCCGCATGTCTGCGATCGCGGAACACGAAGGCCAGCGCGCGACCGCTGTCGGCGGCCACCTGCAGGCGCCGCAATTTGCGCTCGTCCGCCTGGTGCGGCCAGCCCAGCACCGCCGAGCAGCAGCCCGCGCGCAGCGACTGCTCCATCGCCCACGCCACGCGCGGCTCGTCGGCAGTCACGATTTCGACCTTGCCCATGTCCACGCCGCGCGCGCGCCAGCCGGCGACGCACGGCGCATACGGCGGCGCGACCAGCAGCACGGGACGTCCTGAGTGCGTCAGCCGCGCCAGCGTGGGCATCAGCAACTGCAATTCGCCCACGCCATCGGCGGGGATCAGGATTTCGGTAAGCGCCGCATCCGGCCAGCCACCGGCGGGCAGCGCGGCATCCAGTTCCGCCCAGCCGGTCGGCTGCGCGGGCGCGACGGCCGGCGCGGCCCGGCCCTGCCAGACCTGGTTCGAGAACGCGAGCGACAGCCTGGCCATTACGCAGTCCTGATCAACCCCGCGAACAGGCCCTCGATGGCGAAGTCTTCGGCGGGATCGGGATCGATCGGCCGGTAGCCGGGACTGTTGGGCAGCAGCCGGATCACGCCGTCCTTCGAGTACAGGCGTTTGATCGTGAAACGGTCGCCGCCCACGCGCGCGACCACGACCTGGCCGTGCCGCGCCACCGGCGTGGCGTGCACGCCCACCAGGTCGCCGTCCAGGATGCCTTCGCCGCGCATCGAGTCGCCGACCACCCGCACCAGGTAATCGGGCTTGAGCCGGAACAGCCCGGCGGACAGTCGTATCTTCCGCTCGATATTGGCTTCGGAGTGCAGCGGCTCGCCGGCCGCGATCCGGCCGACCAGAGGCAGTTCGAGCAGTTTGGGATCAATTGCTTGCGTGAGATCGTTCAGGCGGATTCCGCGCGGGCGGTTCGGCGCGATCGTCAGGTGGCCCTTGGCTTCCAGGGCGCGAAGATGCTTGGACACGGCGCTGACGTGTGCCAGCCCCAGGTGCTTCCCGATCTCCTCCAGCGTGGGCGCGTGGCCGTCACCTTCCAGGCGCTCGCGGATGAAATCCAGGATCGTGGACTGACGGTCGGTGAGGCG
>DASVDY010000221.1:0-4186 GCA_036380855.1 Rhodanobacteraceae bacterium | reverse complement strand
TGCTCGTTGAACGCCTCGATCGGGGTCAACGCATCCACCAGCCACTCGGACTCGCCGGCCGGCACGATCAGTTGCGGGGGCGCATCTATGTCGTGCTCGTCGTCAATCTCGCCGACGATTTCCTCGAGGATGTCCTCGATGGTGATCAGCCCGGCCACGCCGCCGTACTCGTCCACCACCACCGCCATGTGGTTGCGCGAGCGGCGCAGTTCGGCGAGCAATACGTTCAGGCGCATGGACTCTGGGATCATCACCGCCTGGCGCAGCAGCGCGCGGATGTCGGCGGGCTTGCCCTGCGCACAGCCGCGCAGCAGGTCCTTGGCGAGCAGGATCCCGAGGATCTCGTCCTTGTCCTCGCCGTGCACCGGGAAACGCGAATGCCCGGATTCGACCACGGTGGCGAGGATGGAAGCCGGATCGTCCTCCATCGCCAGCATCACCATCTGCGCGCGCGGCACCATCACGTCGTCCACCGAAAGATGGGCGACGCGCAGGGCGCCTTCGATCATCGCGTAGGTGTCGGGCGACAGCAGGCCGTTGGCCTGCGCCTCGCGCAGTTCGGCGAGCAATTCCTCGCGGTTGCGCGGTTCACCGGAGAGCATGTGGCCCAGACGATCCCACCAGGAGCGGTGGGCGGGGCCGGGGGTACTGGGTGGTTCGGATGACATAGCAGGGAGCGGTTTGAAAGCGTGCGCGATCGAAACTGCTCTGGGGCGCTTCTCTGAGTGGCGGGACGGCTAGTGTAGCGGAGAGCGGAAAGAGGATGGGGGATGGGTGGCGGGGGCGCACCGTCGAGGCAGGGCAGTGAACGAGCGTTCGGAGAAGCGTCTCGCCGGATCTTGCGGGAGCGTTCATGGTTATGCCCCGCTACCCGAGACCATTCCCCGCTTCAGCCGCGATACGGATCGGCAATCCCCAGCCCCGCCAATACCCGTGTCTCCAGGGCTTCCATTCGCGCCGCATCCTGGTCGTCCTGGTGATCGAATCCCAGCAGGTGCAGCACGCCGTGGACGGTGAGGTGCGCGTAATGATCGCGGACGGCCTTGCGTTGTTCGCGTGCCTCGCGCGCGACCACGCCTGCGCAGATCGCGATGTCGCCGAGCAGCGGCGATGGCACGCCGGGCGGCAGTTCCGCCGGGAACGACAGCACATTGGTCGCGTAGTCGCGATCGCGGTAGCGACGGTTCAGTTCGCGGCCTTCACCTGCGCCGACGATGCGGATGGAGAGTTCGGCGGGCTTGCGATGGCGCGCGCCGGCCAGCGCGGCTTGTACCCAGCGGCGGAAACTCGCGGCCGAAGGCAGGCCGCGGCGCGGCACGGCATAGGAAAGGTGCAGCTCAGCCGGCGCCATTGGCATCGCGCTGTTCGGAGGCTTCGTACGCCCGCACGATCTTCGCCACCAATGGGTGCCGCACCACGTCGCGCGAGGTGAAGAAGGTGAAGCTGATGCCATCCACGTCGCGCAGCACCTCGATCACGTGGCGCAGGCCGGAGCGCGCGTTGCGCGGCAGATCCACCTGCGTCACGTCGCCGGTGACCACCGCGACGGTGCCGAAGCCGATGCGGGTCAGGAACATCTTCATCTGCTCGACCGTGGTGTTCTGTGCCTCGTCCAGGATCACGAACGAATCGTTGAGCGTCCGGCCGCGCATGTAGGCGAGCGGTGCGATCTCGATGACATTGCGCTCGATCAGCTTGGCGACCTTCTCGAAGCCGAGCATTTCGTACAGCGCGTCGTAGAGCGGGCGCAGGTACGGATCCACCTTTTGCGAAAGATCGCCCGGCAGGAATCCGAGCTTTTCGCCGGCTTCGACCGCGGGCCGCACCAGGATCAACCGCTGCGCGCGCCCTGCCTCCAGGGCCTCGACCGCGCTTGCGACCGCAAGATAGGTCTTGCCGGTGCCGGCCGGCCCCACCCCGAAGTTGATGTCGTGGGTGGCGATCGCGTGCAGGTAGCGCACCTGGTTGGCGCCGCGGCCGCGGATCACGCCGCGCTTCACCTTGATCGTGACCTCCTGCGCCGATTCGGCGGCGCGTTCGGCCAGCGCATCCACGCCGGATTCGGAAAGGTGCAGGTTGATCGCCTGGCCGGTCAGCGTCTCGCTTTCCGTGCTGGCGTACAGGTCGCGCAACACGCGTTCGCCGGCCTGCACCGCGTAGTCCTCGCCGATCACGCGGAAGATGTTGCCGCGATTGTTGATCTCCACGCCGAGGCGCAGCTCGATCTGGCGCAGGTGCTCGTCGAAGGGCCCGCACAGGTTGGCGAGCCGCTGCGCGTCATCGGGTTCGAGCGCCAGGTCGCGCTGGGTGAGGGAATCGGCCATGGGGTCAATGGGCATCAACTGACCAGACAGCGTAGCGCGTGCGGTCGGCGCGGCCAAATCGGGGGCCGACCATCCCCGTCAGGCACTTGCATCTAATTAACCAATGAATTAATTTATGTCCATGGCCAGCGCCCGCAAATCATCGAAACCTGCGCGCCGCCGGGTCGGTCGCCCGCGCGGCGACGCGCCCGACCTGCGCGAGCGGCTGATTGATGCCGCCATCACCGAGTTCGCGCGCATCGGCATCGGCGCCACCTCGCTGCGTGCCGTTGCGCAGGCTGCGGGCGCGACCCCTGCGATGCTGCATTACTACTTCGGCGACAAACAGCAGGTGACGATGGCGGTGGTGAACGAGCGCCTGCTGCCCGCCGCCGCGCCGCTGCAGGCTCGCATCGAGGCCGCAGGCGACGAGCCGGCCGAGCTGGCCGGAGCGTTCGTCGGCGGGATGGCGGACATGATCGCGGCCAATCCGTGGCTGCCGGCGCTGTGGGTGCGCGAGGTGCTGTGCGAGGGCGGGGCACTGCGCGAGGTCGTGTTCAAGCGGGCCGTGCCGCAAATGCCGCAGCTGCTGGCGCAACGCTTCGCCGCGGCGCAGGCACGCGGTCGGCTGGATCGCCGGCTCGATCCGCGCCTGATGGTGGTGTCGCTGGTCGGAATGACGCTTTTTCCGGCCGCAGGTGCGCCGATCTGGCGCAAGGTGTTCGATGCGAGCGACCTGGATTCCGCCGCGCTGCAAAGGCATGTGCTGGCACTGCTCGACCACGGCATGGGTGCGCGTGCGCGCGCACGGAGGAGCGCGTCATGAAATGGGTTCGGCCGATCCTGTCCGGCGCGGTGCTGGGCGCAAGCGTGCTGCTCTCGGCCTGCGGCAACAACGCGCCGCAGGCGCTCGGCACGCTCGAATACGACCGCATCAACCTGCCTGCGCCGGCGGCTGAGCGCATCGTCGCGGTGAACGCGCGCGAAGGCGAGCGGGTGAAGGCCGGGCAGTTGCTGCTGAAGCTCGATCCGGCGCACACGCAGGCGCAACTGGCGGCAGCCGAAGCGCAGGCCCGCCAGCAGCAGGAAGTGCTGCGCGAGCTGCAGGTAGGCCCGCGCAAGGAGGACATCGCCAGGGCACGCGCCGACCTTGCCGCCGCGCAGGCGAACGCGCGCGACGCACGCGCCTATTACAACCGCCTGCTCGGATTCAAGGATCGCAACTTCGTGGCCCCCGCCGACCTCGATCGCGCGCGCGCAGCGGCGGGCAGCGCGGAGGGCCAGGCGCAGGCGGCCCGGGCAACGCTGGACGAACTGCTGCACGGCAACCGCCCGGAGCAGATCGCGCAGGCGCAGGCGTCGCTCTCGGCCGCGCAGGCCAGTGCGCAGGCGCAACGCGTGCTGCTCGGCAAGCTGGACGTCGTCGCCCCGCGCGATGCGATCGTGGACAGCATCCCTTACAAGCTCGGCGACCAGGCGCCGGTCGGCGCGCCGCTGGCGATCCTGCTCGCGGGTGATGCGCCGTACGCGCGCATCTACGTGCCCGAGCAGCAACGTGCCAGTGTCCGCGTCGGCGACGAAGTCACCGTGCACGTGGACGGCCGCGACAAGGCCCTGCACGGCCGCGTGCGCATGGTGCGCAGCGAACCGGTGTTCACGCCGTACTACGCATTGGTCGGAGAAGACGCGGCGCGGCTGAGCTACATCGCGGAAGTCGCGCTGGGCAAGGACGCCGCCGATCTGCCGGCCGGCCTGCCCTTGCATGCGGACCTGCCCGGGGCCGCGAAATGAACGCGGCGGAGCAAGAAGGTTTCGCGATCCGCGCCCGTGGCCTGAGCAAGCGCTTCGGCCACCTGCAGGCCGTGGACCGCGTGGACCTCGAT
>DASVDY010000220.1:0-7455 GCA_036380855.1 Rhodanobacteraceae bacterium | reverse complement strand
CGCTCGGCTGCACCAGGCCGGCGCAACCCTGCTCAACCAGTCGGTGCTGCTGCGCGGCATCAACGACGATCCGACCGTCCTCGCCGGGTTGTCCGAGCGGCTGTTCGACTTCGGCGTGCTGCCCTACTACCTGCACCAGCTGGACCGGGTGCGCGGGGCCGCGCATTTCGAGGTGGCCGACGAACGGGCCCGCGAGCTGGCCGAAGCCATGCACTCGCGGCTGCCCGGCTATCTCGTCCCGCGCCTGGTCCGGGAGATTCCGGGGCACCCGGGAAAGACCCCGTTGTGAGGCGGCGCACACTCGGCCGGTCGTGAACAATCGTTTGCTGGCGCAAAACGATTCGATAGAGTACAAAGGCTTGGGGGATTTCACTCGCGAAGTTTCCCGGCGCGCACCGCCGGAAACAGGGCGCTTCCCTCCCGAGAAGACGAAGGCCGCTCCGAAGCCATGATGCAAGACCCGATCACCAAGATCATCATCGTCGAGGACGCTGCCGAGGACGCCGAGCAGATCGTCAGCGTGCTGCGCAACGGCGGTATCGCGGTGCGGCCCCAACGCGTCACCAGCGCAGAGGAATTCGCCGCCGCGCTGGAATCCCTCAGCCCCGACCTGGTGCTGGCCAATCCCGAGTCGCGCGAGGTCTCCTATGCCGCGGTCGCGCGCGCGATCGAAACCAACGGCAAGGACATGGCGCTGCTGGCGCTGGCCGGCCAGATCACCGAGGAGTTGATCGCGCAGACGTTCGCCAACGGCGCGCGCGGCATCGCACTGCGCAAGCGGCCCGAACAATTGCAGGCGGTCGTGCGGCGGGAACTGGACGCGCTGAACATGCGCCGCAGCGTGCGGCGGCTGGAAGCCTCCCTGCGCGAATCCGAGCGCCGCTGCGATTCCCTGCTGGATTCCTCGCGCGACCCGATCGCCTACGTGCACGAAGGCACCCACGTGCGCGCCAATCGCGCCTACCTTGAAATGTTCGGCTTCGAGGATTTCGAGGAAGTCGAGGGCTTGACGCTGCTCGACCTGATCGCGCCGGCGCACACAGCAGACTTCAAGAACCTGCTGAAGCGCCTTTCGCGCGGCGAGAAGCCGCCGCCGCGACTGGAGCTGGCGGCCCAGCGCGCGGACGGTTCGACGTTCGACGCGGTGATGGAATTCTCGCCTGCCAGCTACGAAGGCGAGGCCTGCCTGCAGATCGTGTTCCGCCGCCAGGAGGTGGATCCGGAACTGGCGCGGCAACTGGAAGAGATGAAGTCGCACGACCCCTTGACCGGCCTGTTCAACCGCTCGCATTTCATCGGCCTGATAGACGAGGCGGTCAAGGCCACGGTGGACGGGGCCAAGGACAAGTCGCTGCTGCTGCTGGAGCCCGACAATTTCCAGAGCGTCAACGACGCGGTGGGCATCACCGGCACCGATGCCCTGCTGAAGTCCATGGCCGCCGCGATCGGCGCGAACCTGGGCGCCGACGACCAGGCCGGCCGCATCGGCGAACACACGTTCGGCGTGCTGCTGGCGTCGCAGCCGCATGCGGAAGTGCTGCGGATCGCGGACGCGATCCGCGCCAGCGTCGAGGGGCAGATCGTCGAAGCGGCCGGGCATTCGGTGAGTTTCACCGCAAGCGTGGGTGGCAGCCTGCTCGGCGAGAAGAACGCCAACAGCCAGACGCTGCTGGCGCAGGCCAGCCATGCGCTGCGCAACGCGCAGTCGCAAGGCGGCAACCGCACCGACATCCACGACCCGGCCGCCACCGACAAGGCGGAAGCGGCCAAGGAACGCCAGTGGCTGGACCTGATAGACAACGCGCTCGCCAACGACGGCTTCGTGCTGTATTACCAGTCGGTTGTCGGCCTGCAAGGCGCAGAGGGAGAGTTCTTCGAGGTGCTGCTGCGGCTGCTGGGTCCGTCCGGGGAAGTATTGCCGGCATTCTTCTTCCCGATCGCCGACCGCCATGGGCGCCTGCCGGCGATTGATCGCTGGGTAATCGGCCACGCGATTGACGTGCTGGCCGGACGCAAGAACCAGCAGACCACGTTGTTCATCAAGCTCACCGCCGATTCTCTGCAGGATGAAAAGCTGGCCGAGTGGATCGGCGAGCGCCTGCAGGCAAGCGGCGTGCCCGGTTCGGCGCTGGTGTTCGAGATGCCCGAAAGCAAGGTCGTCACCAGCCTGAAACCGGCACGCGACCTGGTCGAGCAACTCAAGCGGTTCGGCTGCGCGTTCGCGCTGGAGCAGTTCGGCTCCGGCCTCAACTCGTTCCAGTTGCTGAAGCACATTGACGTGGATTACCTGAAGCTCGACCGCAGCTTCACCCGCGACCTCTCGAAGAACGACGAGGGCCAGCAGAAGGTCCGCGAGCTGTGCGCGCAAGCCGACGAAGCGGGCAAGCACACGGTCGCGGAATGGGTGGAGGACGCGGCCAGCATGTCCATCCTGTTCTCCGCCGGCGTGCACTTCGTGCAGGGCAACTTCCTGCAGGAGCCCGACAAGGCCATGAACTACGTGGCCTGAAGCCGCCGGCTGCGCCGCACCGTCTCCCGTTTTCTAAGGAGCGAACTGCTCGTCCAGGATCCTCTGCGCCAAATTGTGTTCCGGATCGAACAGCAGAGTGACCGCGTGTTCGCGCGCTTCGCGCACGGTCACTTCGAGCGCGTGGCGCACTTCATGGAAATCGGCGGTGGCGCTGACCGGGCGATGGCCGGGTTCGAGCGTGCGCAGGCGCACTTCCGTTGAAGAGGGCAGCAAGGCACCGCGCCAGCGGCGCGGGCGGAACGGGCTGATCGGCGTCAGCGCCAGCACGTTCGCATCCAGCGGCAGGATCGGTCCGTAAGCCGACAGGTTGTACGCGGTGGAACCGGCAGGCGTCGCCACCAGCACGCCGTCGCAGATCAGGTTCTCCAGCTTCACGTCGCCGTTCAATGCCACTTCGATGTGTGCGGCCTGGTTCGTCTGGCGGAGCAGCGAGACTTCATTGAAGGCAAGCGCGGTTGCCTGTTCGCCACCGGCCAGCTTCACGCGCATTTCCAGTGGATGCAGGATCGCCGGGTGCGCCTTCGCCAGGCGCCCGGTCAGTCCGTCCGGTTCGAACTGGTTCATCAGGAAGCCGACCCGGCCGAGTTTCATGCCGTACACCGGCAACCCGCGATCGAGCTGCTCGTGCAATGTGCGCAGCATGAAACCGTCGCCGCCCAGCGCGACGATCAGATCCGCCTCGTCCAGCGGCGTGTCGCCGTAGCGGCCGATCAGCAGCGTCGCCGCCTCGCGCGCCTTCGCCGAAGGCGAAGCGACGAAGGCGATGCGGGGTTTCCGGACGACAGTGCGCTTGGCCATGCGCGGAGTGTGCCGCAAGCGGGAGCCGGGGACTAGGGACTGGGGGCTGGGGCGCGAGGATGAGCCGCATCGCGTTCGGAAGATTTCGAACGGTGACGTTGTTCAAGACCCGCGGTCCCGCCGGGCAAATGTCTTGCGCCCCAGCCCCCGGCCCAGCTTTACCGAGCCTGCGCCAGCTGCGCGAGCCTCCTCAGCGCGACCGAGGCGATCGGATAATCCACGTTCTGCGTGCGGATTTCGTCCAGCATGCCGCGGGTGAACTTCAACGCGGGATCGTCCCGGTCGAGCCACGCCGCGACCGCGCTTTCGCCGTCGCCCGGCTTCATCGAAAGCACCTGGGTTGCGAGCGCGCGCTGCTGCGAGGCCAGCTCGTCGCGAAGCGAACCGCGTGCCTGCGCATGCCAGCCGCTCTCAACCGGCAGCGCCTCGATCTGGCTGCGCAGCCATTCGATGTCCAGCGCTTCGCCCAGCTCGAAGAATACGCGCGCGACGCGCTCGATCGAGTGGCCCGACTCGCGTGAGGTTTCCACGATGTCCAGCGCCGCCGCGAGCGCCGGGATTTCGGCGAGGTCTTCGGCGAGTTGCGCGGAGAACCCCATGCCCTGCCACTTCTCCTTGTCCACGTCGAACGAGGCGCGGCCGGTTTGCGTGAGCACGGCCGGCAACGCGGCGCGCAGTTGGTCCATGCCCGGGCGATAGCGTTCGACCAGGCCCGCGATGTCCAGCACCATGCCCGGACGATTGAGCAGCCAGCGGGTCATGTGCCGCAACAGCGTCCAGACCTTGAGCAACGCGTCAACCTGGGTGCCCTCGGCAACCTTGCCGTCCAGCTCCTCGATGCGCGCCCAAAGCGCGCGCGCGTCCAGGATCTCGCGCGCGGCGTTGTAGGCCTTGGCCACCGCCGCCGGCGTCTGCCCGGTGTCCTCCTGCATGCGCAGCATGAAGGTGGCCCCCATGCGGTTGACCATCGAGTTGGTCACCGCCGTGGCGATGATCTCGCGCTTGAGGCGATGGCGCTGCATCGCGTCGGCGTACTTCTCGCGCAGCGGCTGCGGGAAGTAGCGCGCCAGCTCGCGCGACAGCCACGGATCTTCCGGGACATCCGAATCGAGCAATTGCTGGAACAGTACGATCTTCGCGTAGGACAGCAGGATCGCGAGCTCCGGCCGGGTCAGGCCCTGGTGCCGCGACTTGCGGTCGGCGAGTTCCGCATCCGACGGCAGCGACTCGATCTGGCGGTCCAGTTGTCCGTGCGCCTCCAGCGTGCGGATGAAGTGCGCCTTCGATCCCATCCGCTGCACCGACATGCGCTCCATCAGGCTGAGCGCCACGTTCTGCCGGTAGTTGTCCCACAGCACCAGCCGCTCCACTTCGCCGGTCATCGAGGCCAGCAGCGCGTTGCGCCCGGGCAGGTCCAGCTCGCCGCGCTGGATCGGATCGTTCAGCAGGATCTTGATGTTGACCTCGTGGTCGGAGGTGTCCACGCCGGCGGAGTTGTCGATGAAATCGGTGTTGAGCAGCACGCCATGCTGCGCGGCCTCGACGCGGCCCTTCTGGGTGAAGCCAAGGTTGCCGCCCTCACCCACGATCTTGCAGCGCAACTCGTGCCCGTCAATCCGCAACGCGTTGTTGGCGCGATCGCCGACATCGGAACTCGTCTCGTGCGCCGCCTTGACATAGGTGCCGATGCCGCCGTTCCAGAGCAGGTCCACCGGCGCCTTCAGGATCGCGCGCATCAGCTCCACCGGCGCCATGTGTTCGGCGTCGCCTGCGATGCCGAGCGCCTTGCGCACTTCCGGCGACACCGGGATGGACTTCAGCGAGCGCGCGTACACGCCGCCGCCCGCGGAGATCTTCGACTTGTCGTAATCGTCCCAGCTCGAACGCGGCAGCTTGAACATGCGCTCGCGCTCGGCGAACGACGCGGCCGCGTCCGGATTGGGGTCGAGGAAGATGTGGCGGTGGTCGAACGCGGCGATCAGACGCGTGTGCCGGGACAGCAGCATGCCGTTGCCGAACACGTCGCCGGACATGTCGCCGATGCCGACGCAAGTGAAATCCTGCGTCTGGCAATCGCGGCCGAGCGCGCGGAAGTGGCGCTTCACCGACTCCCAGCCGCCCTTGGCGGTGATGCCCATCGCCTTGTGGTCGTAACCGGCCGAACCGCCGGACGCGAACGCGTCGCCCAGCCAGTAGTCGTGCTCGGCGCTGACGCCGTTGGCGATGTCGGAGAACGTGGCCGTGCCCTTGTCGGCGGCGACGACCAGGTACGGATCGTCGGCGTCGTGGCGCACGACGTCGCGGGGGTGCACGACCTTGCCGTCCGCCAGGTTGTCGGTGATGTCCAGCAGGCCGTTGATGAACATCTTGTAGCAACTGATGCCCTCGGCCAGGATCGCGTCGCGATCGCCGCCGGCGGGCGGGCGCTTGACGAAGAAGCCGCCCTTGGAACCGACCGGCACGATCACGGTGTTCTTCACCATCTGCGCCTTGACCAGGCCCAGCACCTCGGTGCGGAAATCCTCGCGGCGATCCGACCAGCGCAGGCCGCCGCGGGCGACCGGACCGAAACGCAGGTGCACGCCCTCGACGCGCGGCGCGTAGACCCAGATCTCGCGGTACGGGACCGGCTTGGGCACGTCCGGCACCTGGTGCGAATCGAATTTGAAGCTGATGTATTCCGCCGGCTTGCCGTCGTGAGACTGGAAATAGTTGGTGCGCAGGGTTGCGCGGATCAGCGCCGTGAACCCGCGCAGAATGCGGTCCTCGTCGAGGCTGTTGACGTTTTCCAGCAGCGCCTTGATGGCGTCAACCAGGCCATCCGTCTGCCGCTCGCGTGGTTGCGAGCGCAACGCGGCGACCTGTTCGGCGAAGGCCGGCTCGCGATTGCGCACCGCCTCCGGCAACAACGCATCGAGTTCCGCCTGCAACTGCGCACGCGCCGCGTCCTGGTTGCCGTCCTCGCGCGCCGGGTCGAAGCGCGCCTCGAACAGCTCGATCAGCAGGCCCGCGATGATCGGGTAATCGTTGAGCGTCTCCTCCATGTACGCCTGCGAGAAGGTGGTGCCGACCTGTTGCTGGTACTTGCAGTAGGCGCGCAGCACCGCGACCTGCCGCCACGACAACCTGGCCTGCAGCAGCAGTTTGTTGAAGCTGTCGTTTTCGGCGCGTCCGCGCCAGATCGCCTCGAACGCCGCTTCGAAATTCTCGTCCAGCTCTTCAACCCCGAAGGCCAGTGGGCGGGCGGCCTGCACCGTGACGTCCTGGATGCAGAGGTTGGCGCCCTTCACCTCCAGTGTGTAGACCTGCTCTGTCAGCACCCTGAGGCCCGCGTTCTCCAGCAGTGGCAGCACCTCCGAAAGCGAAATGTCCGGACCGTTGCGGAAGATCTTGAAGTGCAGCTCGTCGGGGCGGTTGTGCGAGCGATACAACCGCACGCGCAGGTCGTCCTCGCCGGCCAGTTCGGCCAGCGTCTCCACGTCCTGCGCGGCGCGCTGCGGCGTGACTTCCTCGATATAGCCGGCCGAGAGCGCGCGACCGTAGCGCGCCAGCAGGCGGGCGCCCTGTTCTTCGCCCACGCGCGCGACCAGTGCGTCGCGCAGGTCGTCGTGCCAGTTGCGCACCACTTCGGCAAGCCGCGCCTGCATGGCGGCGAGGTCGAAATCCGGATGATCGCCGGGCCGCGGACGCACGACCACGTGCAGGCGCGCCAGCGGCGAATCGCCGATGGTGATGGTGGAGTCCGCGCGCTCGCCGCGCAGCATCTCCTTCAGCATCGCCTCCACCTTCTCGCGCACCCCGGTGTTGAAGTGGTCGCGCGGAATGAAGACCAGGCACGAGAAGAAGCGCCCATAGGCGTCGCGGCGCACGAACAGGCGCGGGCGCGCGCGTTCGTTCAGTTCGAAGATGCCGTTCGCGAGCGCGAACAACTCGTCGCCCGAACACTGCAGCAGCTCCTCGCGCGGCAGCGTCTCCAGGATGTGGCGCAGTGCCTTGCCCGAATGCGAGTCGCGGCGCAGGCCCGAGCGCTGCATCACCGCCTCCACCTTCTGCCGCACCAGCGGCACGTCCTGCGGACGGCGCATGTAGGCGGTGGAGGTGAACAGGCCGAGGAAGCGCTGCTCGCC
>DASVDY010000219.1:0-2070 GCA_036380855.1 Rhodanobacteraceae bacterium | reverse complement strand
CACCTTGCCGGTCTCCTGGCGCTTCCACGAGCCGCAGGGTATTACCTTCGCCGCAGGGGCGCTGTGGGTCGCCGACCGCAACGCGCACGAGATCCTGCGGGTGGACGTCGAGGAGGGGACCTGCACGCGGATTCCGGTGGGGGAATAAGCGGTTGCAAAGCTGCTGCACTCGGCATCTTGCGCGCCGGCGGTGCCCGGAATCCTCATGTACTGACGTGTCGCGACGCTTTGCAATCCGCTTGTTGGTGGCTGCGCTTACAATGCGCGGATGGCATCCGCATCGGTCTTCGACGGCAAGGCCTTCGTCCGCACCCTGACTTCCTCGCCCGGCGTCTACCGCATGTTCGGCGCCGATGGCGGGCTGCTGTACGTCGGCAAGGCGGGCAACCTGAAGAAGCGCGTCGGCAGTTATTTCCTGAAGCCGAAGATGGATCCGCGCATCAGCGCGATGATCGCGCAGATCGTGCGCGTGGAAGTCACGCTGACGCGCACCGAAGGCGAGGCGCTGTTGCTGGAATCGCAGCTCATCAAGTCGCTGAAGCCGCGCTACAACATCCTGCTGCGCGACGACAAGAGTTACCCGTACATCTTCGTTTCGGAGGGCGAGGAGTTTCCGCGCATGGCTTTCCATCGCGGGACGCGCACCGCCAAAGGCCGCTACTTCGGGCCTTATCCCAGCGCCTGGGCGGTGCGCGAAAGCCTGTCGCTGATGCAGAAGCTGTTCAAGGTCCGCCAGTGCGAAGACAGTTTCTTCCGCAACCGCACGCGCCCGTGCCTGCTCTATCAGATCGGGCGCTGCAGCGCGCCCTGCGTGGCATTGATCAATGCCGAGGAGTACCAGCGCAACGTCCGGCATGCGGTGATGTTCCTGGAGGGCCGCAGCAGCGCCGTGACGGACGAGCTTGCGGCCGAAATGGAGCGCGCCAGCGCGAGCCTCGATTTCGAACGCGCGGCGAAGTTGCGCGACCAGGTCGCCACGCTGCGCGGGTTGCAGGCGCGGCATTACGTGCAGGGCGCAAGCGCCGACATGGACGTGCTGGCCTGCCGCAGCGAGGCGGGCGTGGCGTGCGTCTCGGTGCTGTATTTCAGGAACGGCGTGAGCCTGGGTTCGCGCGATTACTTTCCCAAGCTGGCGCTGGATCCGGAACCCGCGAACGTGCTGGCGCAGTTCGTGGCGCAGTATTACCTCGACAAGCCCGTGCCCGACGAACTGGTGCTGGACACCGCCATCCCGGACGCCGACCTGCTGGCGCAGGTGCTGGGCGAGCACGCCGGTCATGCGGTCGCGCTGAAATCGCGCGTACGCGGGGAGCGCGCACGTTTCCTGGAGCTGGCCGTGCGCAACGCCGAGGCGGCGCTGACCGCGCGGCTGTCCAGCAGGCAGTCGCTGCACGTGCGCTTCGAGGCGCTGCGCGAACTGTTGCGGCTGCCACAAGCGCCGCAGCGCATCGAGTGCTTCGACATCAGCCACACGATGGGTGAGGAAACGGTCGCCTCTTGCGTGGTGTTTGGCCCGGAAGGGCCGATCAAGAACCAGTATCGCCGCTTCAATATCCGCGGCATCACCGGCGGCGATGACTATGCTGCGATGCGCCAGGTGCTCACCCGGCGGCTGAAATCCATTGCCGCGGGCACCGGGGAGAAGCCGGACCTGTGGTTGATTGACGGCGGGGCAGGGCAGGTCGCACAGGCACTGGAAGCTTTGCGCGAGCATGGCGTGGAGGGGGTCGAAGTTGTCGGCGTGGCGAAGGGTCCGTCGCGTCGGGTCGGCGAGGAAACGCTGGTCCTCGGTGACAGCGGCAAGCAGCTGAATCCCGGTCCGGGTTCGCCCGCGCTGCACCTGATTGATGCGATCCGCGACGAAGCGCATCGCTTCGCCATTACCGGCCATCGCAGGCGGCGCGAAGTCGCGCGCGAACGCGGCGTGCTGGAAGACATCGCAGGCATCGGCGCGGCCCGGCGCGCCGCGCTGCTCAAGGCCTTCGGCGGCCATGCGGGCATTGCCGCGGCCGGCGTGGAGGAGCTGAGCCGCGTGCGCGGCATCAACCGCGCGCTGGCCGAGCGCATCTA
>DASVDY010000218.1:0-2120 GCA_036380855.1 Rhodanobacteraceae bacterium | reverse complement strand
GTGATTTTTACGGTGGATTTTACGGTTCGCGCCGGGAGCGCATCGCTCAACCTCGGCAAACCGTTGAAAATACTGGCGCCCGAACTTGGACTCGAACCAAGGACCCCCAGATTAACAGTCTAGTGCTCTAACCAGCTGAGCTATTCGGGCGCGAGGGAACGGAAATGATCGCGGCGGCTGCCGGGCTTGTCAAGCGGCGGTCGGCTCCGGCGCGGCGCCTTCCGGGGCTTCAGGCGGCGCTGCGCACGCGATAGCAGGGAACGTAGGCGGCGCCAGGGAGTTTCATGCGCTGCTGGCGCACGAAATCCTGCAGCAGCGCGTCCAGAGCACGCATGATCTCGGGGTCGCCGTCGATCTCGAACGGCCCGCGCTGCTCGATCGCGCGCATGCCCTCTTCCTTGACGTTGCCGGCGACGATGCCGGAGAACACCCGCCGCAGGCCGGCGGCCAGCTCGTGGCGCGGCAGGTCGCGGTTGATGTGCTGTTCGGCCATGGCTTCGTGGGTGGGCCGGAACGGCACCTGGAACTCGTAGGGCACGTTCATCGCCCAGTTGAAGAAGAACGCGTCCTTGGTGTCCAGCCGGTAGTTGCGCACTTTGTCCACGCCCTTGACCATCGCCCGCGCCACCGCGGTCGGATCGTCGATCACGATCTGGTAGCGCTCGGCCACGGCATCGCCGAGGGCGAGGCGCAGGAAGCGGTCGATCTGCTCGAAATAGGAGGCGGCGACGCGCGGGCCGGTGAACACCAGCGGGCACGGTATGGCGGCGTTGTCCGGGTGCAGCAGGATGCCGAGCAGGTAGAGGATCTCCTCCGCCGTGCCGACGCCGCCCGGAAACACGACGATGCCGTGGCCGACACGCACGAACGCCTCCAGGCGCTTCTCGATGTCGGGCATGATCACCAGGTTGTTGACGATCGGATTCGGCGACTCCGCGGCGATGATGCCGGGCTCGGTGATGCCGATGTAGCGGTTCTGCCGGCGGCGCTGCTTGGCGTGGGCGATGGTCGCGCCCTTCATCGGCCCCTTCATCGCGCCGGGACCGCAGCCGGTGCAGATGTCCAGGCCGCGCAGGCCGAGCTGGTAGCCGACCAGCTTGGTGTAGTCGTATTCCTCGCGCGAGATCGAGTGGCCACCCCAGCACACCACCAGGTTCGGATCCAGGTGCGCGCGGAGCACGCGGGCGTTGCGCAGGATGTCGAACACGGCGTGGGTGATGCCGGAGGAATCGCGCAAGTCGAACTGGCCCGCGCCGATCTGCGTGGAGACGTAGACGATGTCGCGCACCACCGCGAACAGCAGCTCGTTGATGCCGCGGATGATCTGCCCGTCGACGAACGCCTGCGCCGGCGCGTTGGTCAGCTGCAGGCGGACGCCGCGGTCCTGCTGTTGCACCTGGATATCGAAGTCGGGGTAACGCTCCAACAACTCGCGCGCGTCGTCGCTGATGCTGCCGGAGGTCAGCACGGCCAGCGCGCAGCGGCGCAGCAGCGCCTGCAGGCCGGACTGGGTGGCGTCGCGCAGGCGCGCCACTTCGTTGCGCGAGAGCACGTCCAACCCGCCTGCCGGAGAGATGCGCGCGCTGACCGTCTCGGCATCGCGGCCGCGGGGAGCTGTCTTGAGGTCGTTCATGGCGTTGGCTTGGTCGGGCATCGGCGCGCCCCGAGCGGCAGCGCGGCGGAACGTGGCAGGACACCATACCGCACCCGTCGGGTCAAGGCGCGGCAAATGGAAAGGCCGGCACCCGCAAGGGCACCGGCCTTTCTCATGCACGGCGTACCGGTCAGAACGTGTAGCGCAGGGTCACCTGCACCGACCAGCGCGAAACCGCGTTGGTGTCGTCGCGGTTCAACTGCTCGGGCGCGTAGTTGCCGTTGACCGTCGGCAGGTCGTAGACCATCTTGCCGGTGGCCGGGTCGACGCCGGCGAACCGCGCCAGATCGCGGCTGTAGCCGCCCTGGCTGGCGAAGGTCGGGGCGTAGATGTTGCCCCACTTCTTGTTGAGCATGTTGGTGAAGTTGAAGATGTCGAAGCGGATCTCGCCCTTGTTGTCCTTGAACAGGCCGGGGATCTCCTGGCGGAAGCTCAGGTCGAGCTGGTGCACCCAGGGCGAATCGGC
>DASVDY010000217.1:0-5634 GCA_036380855.1 Rhodanobacteraceae bacterium | reverse complement strand
GCTCCAGGTGCGCCGAACCGGCGTCCATGAACAACGAGACGCGGCAACCCAGCGCGTTCAACTCGCGCACCAGCGGCTCCAGCCGATCGGTATCGCGCGCCAGGTCGAAACCGTGGTCGGACGTGATCTGGTCCTCGGCGTCCGGCACCAGCGTCGCCTGCGTGGGCCGCGCCTGCCGAACCAGTTCGACGAAGCCGGGATAGCCTTCGCGTGCGCCGGCGAATGGGTTGCCTTCCATGTTGAATTCGACCCGGCTGCGGGTCAGTTCCGCGAGCAACAGCACGTCTTCGGGCGTGATGTGGCGACGGTCGGGTCGCGGGTGCACGGTGATGCCGCCACAGCCCGCCTCGATGCAGGTGTTGGCGGCGGTGGCGATGTCGGGCTCGCTCTCGCCGCGCGCGTTGCGCAGCACCGCGATCTTGTTGAGATTGACGCTGAGGACAGTCATCGCAAGGGCTACGTTGTAGCGGCTCTTGTGAAAAGTGCGCACCGGGATGTGCGTTTCTGGATTCTCAAAGTGCGCCGATTCTCGCGGTTGCGACCTTCCTCCCGCATTTCGGCGATCAGGGATGATCGCACAAACAACCCAAAAAAACGGCGCGAGCCAGAAGGCACGCGCCGGGAGAGTGTGATGCCACCCGCTCCAGCGGGTAGGAATCCACGGGGAGACTGTCCGCTAAATGAGACCGACTGCGAGCCCGGAAGTTCCCCTGATTCGCGCGCCTTCACGCTAATGCCCGTCCTCGCGCCAGGCCCGGATCGCCCTGGCCGGCCCACGCCAGGCCACGGCGCCGGCGCAACCGGAAACCGGGACCAGCGGGTGCACCTGCCACTCGGCAGGGCTGCCCGCCTCGGGGTCGAACCGGCACGGCTGCCAGCCCTCGCCATCCCGCTCGAAGGCGACCCGCTCCAGCCCGAACGCCAGCCCCCGGCCGAGTGCCTTCAGGACCGCTTCCTTGGCGCACCAGAGCCGGAAGAACAGCGCTTCGCGTTCGGCTCCCCCGCAGGCCGCCAGAGCATCGGCCTCGGCCGGCGCAAAAAAACGTCGCGCGATCTCGAGGATCTTCACGCCTTCACGCGGCTGTTCGATGTCCACGCCGGGAATTGCGCTCCGCGCAAGCGCGACCAGCGCCAGCGCGCCGCTATGGCTCCAATTGAACTGCAGCTCGCGATGCGGCTCGCCATGCGCGAACAACTGCGGCTTGCCGTGTTCGTCGTCGCGTAGTTCGAGCGCGGCGGCATCGTTCGCCGTATAGGCGGCCAGCAGCGCGAGCAGCGGCGTGCGCCCCACCCCGCGCGCGTAGGGCAAGCGCCACAGATGTACGTCATCGCCAAGCTGCGGTGCCGCCCGCGGCGGCGATGCCGCGATGAAGTCTTCCGGCCCGATCATGCCGGCCGCTCGCGCCGGATCACCTGATCAGGCGCTGCTCGACCAGCGCGCTCACGACGCCGGGGTCGGCCAGCGTCGAAATGTCGCCCAGCTGATCGGGCTGGTTCTCCGCGATCTTGCGCAGGATGCGGCGCATGATCTTCCCCGAGCGGGTTTTCGGCAACGCGTTCGCCCACTGGATATGATCCGGCAGCGCGATCGCGCCGATCTGCTTGCGCACCTCGTCGCACAGTTCCTTCTTCAAGGCGTCCGAAGAGCGTGCGCTCGCGACCAGGGTGACGAAGGCGTAGATGCCCTGCCCCTTGATCTCGTGCGGGCAGCCGACCACCGCGGCTTCCGCCACGGCCGGGTGCGCCACCAGCGCGCTCTCCACCTCCGCGGTGCCGATGCGATGGCCGGAGACGTTGATCACGTCGTCCACGCGACCGGTGATCCACCAGTCGCCCTGCGCGTCGCGACGCGCGCCGTCGCCGGTGCAGTACACGCCCGGGTACATCTTGAAGTAGGTCTCGATGAAGCGCTGGTGGTCGCCGTACACCGTGCGCATCTGGCCCGGCCACGAATCGGTCAGCACCAGGTTGCCCGAGCCTTCGCCTTCTATGCGTTTGCCGTCGGCATCCACCAGCGCCGGCTCGATGCCGAAGAACGGCTGCATCGCCGAGCCCGGTTTCATTTCGGTCGCGCCGGGTAACGGTGTGATCAGGATCCCGCCGGTTTCGGTCTGCCACCAGGTATCCACGATCGGGCAACGCGCATCGCCGACCACGTTGAAATACCACTCCCAGGCTTCCGGGTTGATCGGCTCGCCGACGGTGCCGAGCACGCGCAGCGAGTCGCGCGAGGTGCGCTTGACCGGCGCGTCGCCTTCGCGCATCAGCGCGCGGATCGCGGTCGGCGCGGTGTAGAGCAGCGTGACCTTGTGCTTGTCGCAGACCTGCCAGATGCGCGAGGCGTCCGGCCAGTTCGGCACGCCTTCGAACATCAGGGTGGTGGCGCCGTTGGCGAGCGGCCCGTACACCACGTAGCTGTGGCCGGTCACCCAGCCCACGTCGGCCGTGCACCAGTAGACGTCGTCCTCGCGCAGGTCGAACACGATTTCGTGCGTGTAGCTGATATAGACCAGATAGCCGCCACTGGTGTGCAGCACGCCTTTCGGCTTGCCGGTGGAGCCGGAGGTGTACAGGATGAAAAGCGGGTCTTCCGCGTTCATCGGTTCCGGCGCGCACTCATCGGGCTGGCCTTCCACCAGCGTGTGCCACCAGCGGTCGCGCGGCGATTGCATCGGCACCGCGCCGCCGGTGCGGCGCACCACGACCACCGTCTCGACGCTCTGCGTGCCCGGCCGCGTCAGCGATTCGTCCACGTTGAGCTTCAGCGGGATCAGCTTGCCCGCGCGCACGCCCTCGTCGGCGGTGATCACCAGCTTGCATTGAGAATCGGCGATGCGGCCGGCCAGCGAATCGGGCGAGAAGCCGCCGAACACCACCGAGTGCACCGCGCCGATCCGCGCGCAGGCCAGCATCGCGACCGCCGCTTCCGGGATCATCGGCATGTAGATCGCCACGCGATCGCCCTTGCCGATGCCGAGATTGCGCAGCGCGTTGCCGAAGCGGCACACCTGTGCGTGCAGCTCGCGGTAGCTGATCGCGCGCGATTCGTCCGGGTCGTCGCCTTCGAACAGGATCGCGGTCTTGTCGGCACGCGCGGCCAGGTGCCGGTCGAGGCAGTTGGTCGAGACGTTCAGGACTCCGTCTTCGTACCAGCGGATGTGCAGGTCTTTCGGGTCGAAGGAGACGTCCTTGATCTTCGTCGGCGGCCTGTTCCAGTCCAGCCGTTGCGCAACGTTCTTCCAGAAGCTCTCCGGATCGCGCACGGATTCGGCATACAGCCGCTGATACTGCTCGCGCGTGACGCGCGGCGCGCCCGCGAACGCGGACGGAACGGAATGGATCGCGCCCATGACAGCCTCCCTGCGACAATCGAACCCGCTGAGCGTAGCAAAGCTGCTGCCTGGGCGCAGGTGAAGCTTACGGTGATGCCGGCGGCGGCAGGCGGTTGGAATCGGGCTGCTGCGGCTTCAATGTGGCCTTGAGCGCCTCGATTTCCCCCGGGCTCATGTATTCGGAGCGCGAGCTCGCCTGGATTTGCAGGTCAACGAAGGCGAAGGCTGCGCCGATCCCGCAGAACAAGGCGAGCAACACGCCGAAGGCGAGCCATCCCGGCGAATGGGTGCCCATCGCGATCAGGAGGCCCAACAGGGCGGCAGCGGTGAGGATCCAGCGCATGAGTCCAGAACCCGTTTCGGAGTGCTCGAGGAGTGCCGATCAAATCTTCGCGCGCAAGGAGTCGCGCCATCAACGGGTCCGGAGCATAACGCAGCAGCCGGTGCGCGGGATGGCGTATCGTTGGCAGTTCGCGCGTCGCGCCCGCCGAGACGGGCGCGGTGCAAGGTGATTCCATGTCCGCGCCCGATCAGACCCCGCCCCCGGCCAGGCCCTTCAAGGGTCGCGGTTCGCTCAGCAACCCGGAAGGCCGGTTCGAGAAGACGGTCCGCCGCGCCGAGGACGACGGCTGGACGCGCGAAGAAGAAGCATCCAGGCCGGCGACAAGCGTGCGCATCGAGCAGGCGCGCTCGATCATCAGCCGCAACGATTCGCCGGACGTGCCATTTGAGCAGTCCATCAATCCGTATCGGGGCTGCGAGCACGGTTGCATCTACTGCTTCGCGCGGCCCTCGCACGCGTATCTCAATTTGTCGCCCGGGCTGGACTTCGAGACGAAGTTGTTCGCCAAGGCGAACGCGGCAGAGCTGTTGCGCAAGGAACTTGCCAGGCCCGGTTACCGTTGCTCGCCCATAAACCTCGGCGCCAACACCGATCCGTACCAGCCGATCGAACGCAGGCACCGGATCACGCGCGCGGTACTGGAAGTGCTACTGGCAACGAAACATCCCTGCACGATCGTCAGCAAGAGCGCCCTGGTGGAGCGCGACCTCGACCTGCTGGTGACGATGGCGAAAGAACACCTCGTGCACGTGTTCGTTTCCTGCGCGCACCTGGACAACCGACTTGCGGCGAAACTGGAGCCGCGCGCGTCGGCGCCGCACCGGCGCATCCAGGCGATCCGGACCCTCAACGAGGCGGGCGTGCCCTGCGGCGTGCTGGTGGCGCCGATCATCCCGGCCCTGAACGACCGCGACATGGAACACGTGCTGCAGGCTGGGGCCGAAGCCGGAGCGAAGGTCGCCGGCTACACGACCTTGCGGCTGCCACATGAATTGAAGCAACTGTTCCGCGAATGGCTGGCCGCGCATGTGCCGCAGCGTGCCGGACACGTCATGAGCCTGGTGCAGCAGATGAACGGTGGCCGCGACTACGATCCGGATTTCCACGCCCGCATGCGCGGGCATGGACCCTTTGCGCAACTGATCGCGCGCCGCTTCGAAGTGGCGTGCGCGAAGTACGGCTACGCGCGGCGCGGCGGCGTGCGCCTGGATGTCTCGCGCTTCAAACCGCCGCGCGCTCCCTCACCGCAAGCCGACCTGTTCTGATCCGGCCGATCCTGTCGCAGCCGGCAGGTACTGTTCGAACCAGGCGAGCGAACGGCGCAGGATGTCTTCCTGGTCCTCGTGATCGGCGATGTGATGACCCTGGTTGGCGTACACGACGAGCGTGGTCGGCACGCCCAGCGTCTTCAGCGCGTGCCAGTGTTCGAATGACTGCGGCGCGGGGCACTCCTCGTCGCGCTCGCCGACCACGATCAGGGTCGGTGTCTTCGCCTGCTTGATGAAATTGATCGCCGAGCTCTTCGCGTACGCCGAAGGATCGTCGTACAAGGAGGCGCCGAAGAACGGGATCATCCACTTGTCTATCTGATTCTCGCCGTAATAGCTCTGCCAGTCGGAGATGCCGGCACCTGCGACCGCCGCGCGGAAGCGCTGCGTCTGCGTGGGTGCGAACATGCTCATGAAGCCGCCGTAGCTCCAGCCGGTGAGGCCGAGCCGCCGGTCGTCCACCGGCAGGCGCTTCTCGACCGCGTCCACGCCGGCCAGCGTGTCGCGCAGGTCGCCGTAACCCATGTCGCGGCGCACCGCCTGCGTGAAGCGCTCGCCCTCGCCGAAGCTGCCGCGCGGGTTGGGCAGCAGCACGAAATAGCCGAACGTCGAATACGCGGTGGCGTTGTTGCTCCAGTCCGGCAGGGTCGCCGACGAGGGACCGCCGTGCACGTACACGATCATCGGATAG
>DASVDY010000216.1:0-2764 GCA_036380855.1 Rhodanobacteraceae bacterium | reverse complement strand
TTCCCATCCTCTTCGAGAAGTCTCGTCAATCCAGTCGAATCTTCGTCATTCACATCGCCATGCTTCCACACCCCCGAACCCATTGCCACGCAATGGGTTCCGCCCCCTTGACTCAAGGGGGCAAAGATCAAGAGCTGGAGCGACAAGGTGAATCGGAAGACTCTTGGCCGAACCGCAACGGTAAGGCCAAGCGGCCGAAACGCGCAAGCGCGCCCTGGCGTCGCTCCGATCAGTGCGAGGCGGCGGCGCTGGCGGATGCGGATGCGGTGGCGGGCGCGCCGGCGCCCGGACCGATGTTGGCATCAAGGAATGCATCCACCTTGGCGTACAACTCGGCGACGTTCTCTTCCTTGTTGAAGCCGTGCGCCTCCTTTCGCTTGTACAGCCACTCGTGCGCAATGCCCATGCGTTTCAATGCATCATGCATGTTTTCGCCCTGGATCGGCGGCACGCGCGGGTCCTGCCCGCCGACGATCAGCATCACCTTCGCCTTGAGCCTGTCGAGCTGATCTATCGGCGAATGCTGCGCCAGCACGGCACTGTCGGTACCCAGCACGCGTTCGAGGAATTTCTTGCCGTAATTGGTCTGCGGAGTGTCGCCTCGCTTGTACATCAGGGCCAGGTCGTAAACACCGACATAGCCGATCGCGCACTTGTAGAGATCGGGCTCCTTCACGGCGCCCTCCAGCGCGGCATAGCCGCCATAACTCGCGCCGTAGATGCAGATGCGATTCGGATCGGCGATGCCCTGCGCGATCGCCCAACGGGTCGCGTCGGTGACGTCGTCCTGCATCTTGCCGCCCCATTGCATCCAGCCGGCTTTCTCGAACTCGTACCCGTACCCGCCCGAGCCCCTGAAGTTCACCTGCAGCACGGCATAGCCGCGGGTCGCCACGGCCTGGACGTCCGGATCATAGTCCCACGTGTCGCGCACGCCGTATGGACCGCCGTGGACGTACACCACCATCGGTAGGCCCTTCGCATTTTCAAGGCCCGGCGGATAACTGATGTAGCCCTGCAGTCTCAATCCGTCGCGCGCGGCGAACTCGAACGGCTGCTTGGAAGCCATATGGGCCGGATCAATCCACGCCGCGTTGTGCAACAAGGGCTTCAGGCTGCGGGTCGCCCGGTCGTAGAGATAAAAGGTGCCCGGATCGATATCGGAATCCACCTTGACGATGGCCCTCGAACCGTCGCGCGTCGCGGAAACAAAGCCCACGCTTTCGCCGGGGAATTGCTGCATCAAACCGATCAGCAGCTTTGCATCCTCCGAATGGCTGTCGAACAACGCGATCCCGGGTCGGCCATCCTCGAAGGCCACTCCGATGAAGCGATCTTCCGCGGAGCCCCGCATCAAGCCCGCATCGTCCACCTTGCGATTCGTCCAGACCGGTGTCATCCGCTGCGTGGAAGGATCCCATGCACAAACGCCGAACCCGGAGGAAACATTGCAATCGAAGTAGGCCAGCGTGTCGTCGCTGTTGAAACCGATGGGCACATCGCGTTTGACGCCCAGATCCGGCATCGGCTGCCAGCCGTCGGCATCGAGCCTGTAGTCATGGATATTCCCGTCCTCGTCTTCCCCCCAGGCCAGGCGAATATTGCCCTTGTGGTCGGCAATGAAAACGGGATCGCGCATCGGCGCATCAACGACCTTTTCCATCGAGCCGTATCGCACGTCCATCTTCTCGACTTTCGGCAAGGTGCCGTCCTTGGTGGCGGAAACGTAGTTGGTCACCTCCACCAGCACGTGCAATGGATCGTCCGGGATGGTGGCGATCAGCCCGGCGTCCCCCAGATAGGGCCGATCCGAGCCATAGCCATAGAGCAAGCTGGTGTGCCCGCCGTCCGCATCCACCGCATACAACTGGCCATCGGCAAGCGGCACCTCGTAATTGCTGTCGTGCACGCCTTCCGTGTAAATCACCCGGTTGGCCGACACCCACCAGAAGTCTATGACGTCCGCTTGCGCGCGCTGATGCACGGTCACGCCCCTGAGGTCGGCAATCCGGATCAGCGCGAGCACGGTCTGGTTTTTCACCACCGCGGTCGCGGCGATGTACTGGCCATCCGGCGAAATCTTCACCTCCTGGTATTGCGGGTGCCGCGCAAGGTCCGCGAACGACACCGTTGCGGCGAGCGATGCACACGCGCACGCCCACAACGCAAGGCCGGCGGCAAGGCGACGCAGCCCCATGGCACGCACCTACTGGGCGGCTTTTGTCGAAGCCGTGGCGCCCGCCGCGCCTGCGCCGATGTTGGCATCCAGGAACGCGTCCACCTTGCCGAGCACCTCGCTGATGTGCTCTTCGGTGTAGAAGCCGTGCCATTCGTCCGGCATGTACAGCCATTCGTGGGGAACGTGCCGCTCCAGCAGGGCCTCGTGCAGGTTCTTGCCCTGCTCGGGCAGCACGATCTTGTCCCGGCCGCCGACGATCAGCATCACCCTGGCCTTGAGGTTGTTCAATTGATAGATGGGCGAGTGCTGCGCGAGCACGGTCTCGTCGGTGCCGACCCTTCGCTTGTCGCTTTCAATGTCATAGGTCGTCACCCACTCGTCCCTGCGGCCCACCATCTTCGGCAGGTCGTACACGCCGACATAGCCGATCGCGCACTTGTACAGGTCCGGCTCCTTGACCGCGCCTTCCAGCGCGGCGTAGCCGCCATAGCTGCCGCCATAGATGCAGATGCGGTTCGGGTCGGCGATGCCCTGGGCGATCGCCCAGCGCGTGGCATCGGTGACGTCGTCCTGCATCTTGCCGCC
>DASVDY010000215.1:0-5108 GCA_036380855.1 Rhodanobacteraceae bacterium | reverse complement strand
TAGCGCCTTCACGCTCTACTACATGGCGGTCAACATCGGCTCGACCTTCTCGATGCTGCTGACGCCGGTCATCAAGAATTACTTCAACGCGCCGTTCCATGGCCAGATGACCTGGCTGCTCGGCAACAGCGCCTCGAACTTCTTCGGGGATGGCCTGGGTTGGCACATAGCATTCGCCGTGTGCTGCGCCGGCCTGCTGGTGGGGTTGGGCAATTACGCGGTGATGCGGCACACGCTCAGCCACATCGGTTCCGAGCCCGACCACCAGCCTTTCGAACCGTGGAAGCTGCTCGCGGTGCTTGCGGGCGGCGCGGCCGTGGTCTTCCTTTCCGCCATCATCCTGCGCTATGGAACGGTGGCGAAAATCTTCGTGTACGTTGCGGGCGCCTGCGTGCTGGCGATCTTCGCCTGGCTGATCGCCAAGAGCAGCCGCAGCGAGAAACCCGGCCTGATCATCGCGTTGGTCCTGGTGATCGAGACGGTGTTCTTCTTCATCTTCTACCAGCAGATGTCCACCTCGCTGAACCTGTTCGCGCTGCGCGACGTGGACCCGGCCTTCCGGTTGTTCGGCATGCATCTGTTTGACTGGGATCCGGCGCAATTCCAGGCGCTCAATCCGTTGTGGATCTTCGCGCTGAGCCCGGTCCTCGCCGTGATCTATACCCGCTTCGCGCGCCGCGGCAAGGATTTCTCGATCGCCGCCAAGTTCGCGCTGGGCTTCGCCGCGGTGGCGGTCGGGTTCTTCGTCTACGGCGCGGCCGACCTGTTCACGACCAGCCCCGGCAAGACCAGCCAGTGGATCATGGTCGGCGGTTACGGCTTCGGCGCGCTGGGCGAGTTGCTGACCAGCGGGCTCGGCCTGGCCTTCGTCGCCCGCTACGTGCCGGCGCGCATGGGCGGCTTCATGATGGGCGCGTATTTCGTCGCTTCAGGCGTCTCGCAATACCTGGGCGGCGTGGTCGCGACGTTCGCAAGCGTTCCCGACACCATCACCGATCCGGTGCAGATGATGCCGATCTACACCCGGCTGTTCGACGCACTCGGGGTGGCCGGCATCGTCTGCACAGCGATCGCGCTCGCCGTGTTGCCGCTCATGCGCAAGCTGGACGCACAGCACGCCGCCCACGCCGCGCTCCCGCCGGCCGCAGAGGGGCTGCCGACCATCGCCGCCGAGCAGTAGGCGGCGCCAGCACGCGCGTCTGCCGGCCCCGCCGCGGCGGCGGCGGCCGGCGTATCTGTCACAAGTCATGGCAACCGCGCGCGGCGTTTGGGTTAACGTAAGCGTGCAGCGGGCATCCTGCCTTGCCCTCCGTTCATTCGGCCGGGCTAAGCTGCTCTCCTGGGCTGGATCGAAGGACCCCGCATGTCGCGCGGCAAGTGGATAGTGATTGCGATCGCCGCCGTCATCGTCGGCGTGATCGCATGGCGGCTGGCGCATCGCGGTGCCGGTCGTTCCGGCGGCGAAGAGAACACACCGGTGCCGGTGACGGTGGTGCCCGTGGTCAGCGAGAACGTGCCGGTGTATCTCACCGCCAACGGCACCGTGCAGGCACTGAACACCGTGACCGTGCTGCCGCAGGTCGGCGGCCAGTTGCTGAAACTCGATTTCAGCGAGGGCCAGCCGGTGAAAAAGGGCGACGTGATCGCCGAGATCGATCCGCGCGCCCTGCAGGCGCAATACGACCAGGCGCTTGCGAAGAAGGCGCAGGACGCCGCGCAACTCGCCACCGCGCAGGCCAATCTCAAGCGCAGCGAGAGCCCGCAGTACAGGCAGTACGTGGCCGAGATTGACCGCGTCACCCAGAGCAACAACGTGCGCCAGTACAGCGCCGCGGTCGAGGCCGACGAAGCCGCCGTGCGCGACGCGCAGGTGCAGCTCGACTACACGAAAGTGCGAGCACCGATCGACGGCCTCGCCGGCATCCGCCAGGTGGATCCGGGCAACGTGGTCACCACCACCACGCCGATCGTGGTGATCACGCAACTGCATCCGATCAACGTGCTCTTCACCCTCGCCGGCAAGTACCTCGACGAGGTGCGCGGCGCGCAGGCGAAGTCGCCGTTGCCGCTGGTCGTGACCGACCCCGCCACCGGCAAGGTCACCGCCGGCGGTGGCGTGCTGAAAGTCGTGGACAACCAGATTGATCCGAACACGTCCACGTTCAAGTTGAAGGCGGAATTCCCGAACCATTCCAACGAGCTTTGGCCGGGCCAGTTCGTGAACCTGCGCATGCAGGTGGGCACGGTGCAGAACGGGCTGGTGGTGCCGACGGCAGCCGTGCAGCGCGGCCCGAACGGCGATTACGTGTATCTCGTGGTGAACGGCCAGGCCGCGCCGGCCGCGGGAGCCAGCGCGGTTGCGCCGCATCGCGGGCGCCGCGGTGGCAACGGCGCAAACGCCAACGGTGGCAACGCGAATGCGCCGACGGTGAAGATGCAGCCGGTCACGGTGACGGGCGAAGCCGACGAAACGCACGAACTGATCGGCAGTGGCCTGCGGGCCGGCGACCTGGTCGTGACCGAGGGCCAGTTCCGCCTGAAGGAAGGCAGCAAGGTGACGCCGATGAAACCGGGCGAGGAGCCGAAGGCGCCCACCGCGGCGGAGATCAAGAAGGCTGCGCAAGGTGGCGGGCGCCGCCGTGGTGGTTAAGCCAATCCGACAATGAAACCTCACCGTCATTCCGGACGCCGCGCAGCGGCGATTCGGACAAATTCGTCAGGAACGAATTTGAACAACCGAAGGTTGGCCCGCCGGGCAAAGTCCATGGACGGACTTTGTAATCTGCTCTTCGCGGGCACCCTCGAAAAGCAGATTCCGGGTTCCGACCCGATGAAGCCGGGCCGGCCCCGGAATGACGATACGGGTGTTCCCTGTTCCGTGGTTCCTTTTCTGTCCCCTGTTCCCGTCCCCTGTTTCAATCCCCTTGTTTCCTGATTCCTGATCCCTGCTCCTCAATGGGCTTTTCCACACTCTTCATCCGCCGCCCCGTCGCCACCTCGCTGCTGATGCTGGCGTTGCTGCTGCTGGGCATCATCGGCTACCGCGAGCTGCCGGTTTCCGCATTGCCGGAAATCGAGGCGCCGAGCCTGGTGGTGACCACGACCTATCCCGGCGCCAGTGCCACCACGATGGCGACACTGGTGACCACGCCGCTGGAGCGCGAGCTCGGGCAGATCTCCGGCATCACGATGATGAGTTCGGATTCCTCGGCCGGGCTCTCCACCATCGTGCTGCAGTTCGCGATGGATCGCGACATTGACGTCGCCGCGCAGGACGTGCAGTCCGCATTGCGCTCGGCGCGCCTGCCGGGCAGCCTGCCGTACCCGCCGGTCTACAACCGCGTCAACCCCGCGGACGCGCCGATCCTGACGCTCGCGTTGCATTCCGATTCGCGCCCGCTGCGCGACGTCAACGACTACGCCGATTCGATCATCGCGCAGAAGCTCTCGCAGATCCCGGGCGTGGGCCTGGTCTCGATCGCCGGCAACGTGCGCCCGGCGGTACGCGTGCAGGTGGATCCGTCGAAGCTCGCGAACCTCGGCCTGACGCTCGAAGACGTGCGCAGCGCGCTGACGCAGGCCAACGTCAATGCGGCCAAGGGCACGTTGAACGGCGCGGTGCAGACCTACGCGATCGGCACCAACGACCAGCTGCAGGATGCGCAGCAATACGCCAACGCGATCATCAGCTACAAGAACGGCGCGCCGGTACGGCTCTCCGATGTCGCAACCGTAACCAACGGCGTGGAGAACGACCAGCTCGCCGCCTGGGCCAACGGCAAACCGGCGGTGCTGCTGGACATCCGCCGCCAGCCCGGCGCCAACATCGTCAATACCGTCGCGCAGATCCAGAAGACGTTGCCCTCCCTGCGCGCGGTGCTGCCGGCCGACGTGCACCTGGACGTGTTCGCCGACCGTACCGTCACCATCCGGGCCTCGGTGCGCGACGTGGAGTTCACGCTGCTGCTCACCGTGGCGCTGGTGATCGGCGTGATCTTCGTGTTCCTGCGCCGGCTGTGGGCGACGGTGATCCCTTCGGTCGCGGTGCCGCTGTCGCTGCTCGGCACCTTCGCGGTGATGGCGGCGGCCGGCTTCTCGCTGGACAACCTGTCGCTGATGGCGCTGACGGTCGCGACCGGCTTCGTCGTGGACGATGCGATCGTGATGATCGAGAACATCGTGCGCTACATCGAGCAGGGCAAGGATTCGAAAACCGCCGCCGAGATCGGCGCGCGCGAGATCGGCTTCACCGTGGTGTCGTTGACGGTTTCGCTGATCGCGGTGTTCCTGCCGCTGCTGCTGATGCCGGGCGTCACCGGCCGGCTGTTCCACGAGTTCGCCTGGGTGCTGACGATCGCGGTCGCGATCTCGATGCTGGTGTCGCTGACGCTGACGCCGATGATGTGCGCCTACCTGCTCGATCGCTGCTCGGTGCCGCTGGACGATGCCGAAGCCGCGCGCGGCAGACCCACGCTGTTCAGCCGCATGCTCGCGCTCTACGCGCGCACGCTGGACTGGGTGCTGGCGCGCCAGCGACTGACCATGCTGATCGCAACGCTCTCGGTGGTCGTGACCGTCCTGCTCTACATCGCGATCCCGAAGGGCCTGCTGCCGCAGCAGGACACGGGGCTCATCACCGGCGTGGTGCAGGCCGACAACAACATCGCATTCCCGCAGATGGAAAAGATCACCGAGCAGGTCGCCGCGCGGCTGCGCGCCGATCCCGCGGTGGCCGGCGTGGCCGCGTTCATCGGCGCGGGTTCGATCAATCCGATCCTGAGCCAGGGCCAGCTCAGCATCGTGCTGAAGGATCGCGGCAAGCGCGACAGCCTCGAGGAAATCCTGCCGCGCCTGCGGAACGCCGTCGCCGACATTCCCGGCGCGGCGCTGTACCTCAAGCCGGTGCAGGACATCACGCTGGACACGCGCGTGGCGCCGACCGAATACCAGTACACGCTCTCGGAAGTGAACGCGAAGGAGCTGTCCGGCTACGCGCGCCAGTTGACCGCCGCGCTGCGGCAGCGGCCGGAACTGGCCGACGTGGCGAACAATCTCGCCGACAACGGCGACGCGCTGCACCTGCAGATCGACCGCAACGCGGCCAGCCG
>DASVDY010000214.1:0-2914 GCA_036380855.1 Rhodanobacteraceae bacterium | reverse complement strand
GGCCATCGTGCCCGCGACGATGCCCTTCGCTCGGGAATCAGCGGCCATGGTGGCTCCTAGGATCGGCCCCGACGCGATGTCTGCCGTGGCACTTCCGCGCGTATCCACCTAGGGGCGAGCGGGGCCGAAAACGAAAAAGCCAGACGCGGAGCCGGGCTTCGTTGCGCGTATCGCGCACGGTCGCATAAGAGCAGAAAAAGTGCGGGGGGTTCAACCCCGCATTCCTAGCGCATCGCGCAGAGCGTTTGCCGCGTCTTTCTCGGCCACCACACAAACGTCGAACAGCCACTCATACGGCAACCGCCACGCCTGCCGATAGGTCTTTTCGTCCCGCCCGATCGCGTCGGCCCGTCGCCGGTCGCTGACCTTGGCTCGGCCGAAGCCGCCGCAGTGCTGGCAGGTGATCACGCGGGAGTCGATCATCGCCTGACCACGGCCGCCGCAGTGCCGGCACAGTTCAGGTGCGGCCATCTCGCGCAGAATGGCCTCGCGGATCGGCTTGTAGAGCGACTGCGGCCCCACGTTCGGCCACATGTCCGCCTTGGCGCCAGCCAGCTCGGAGCGCGCGCGACTCAGGGTTCCGCGCATCGGCCCGTGCGTCCCATCGGCCCGCTCCTCGGCGATGTGCACCGCCAGTTGCGCGGCTTCGAGGTTGTGGCGCCGGCGCATCCACTCATCGAGCTGGGCGTCGCGCAGCAGGTCCATCAAGTCCTCGCGCGTGATGGCGGCGCCGTCCGGCCACCACAGGAAGCACAGCAATTCCCGCCCCAGCCCCGCCGGCACCATGCCCAGGGCCGCCGCAACGTCCTGCGGAGTCCATTCGGGGATGCCACCGCGCCCGATGTCGAATCGGCACACGGCCGGGTTGAGTCGCGCCAGCATCTTCCGCACGTCCATCACGCCACCTTCTTTGGCAAACCAGCCTTCGCCGCCCGCGCATTGCGCATCCGCTGCGCGATGCCGCGCAGGTACGCCTCGCACGGTCCCCTCGCCTCTTCCGGTAGCCGCTCCAGCGCAGCCGGCCAGTTCGCAGGCTTCACGTCGCGCTGAATCCGCAGCGCATGCTGGAGGTGGTAGCTCACGGTCAAAGCCAATACCTCCGCAACGGATCGTTCCACCGGCTCGGCCTGGCCGGATGCGGTGCCGTTTCCTTCTTCGGCGCCTTGCGACGCAGCGGACGCTCGCACTTCGGCTGCACCTTTTCGGCGGCCAGGCGGATCATGGCTAGGCGGCGGGGGTTCATGCGATCAGCCTCCCTTGGCGCTGCGCGTCCTCGATGCGGTGGCAGGCGATGTCGAAGTAATACGGAACTTTCTCGATGCCAACGAAACGGCCACCAGCATCCAGCACGGCCAGGCCGGTGCTACCAGATCCCATGCACGGATCGCAGATCGTGGCGCCCGCCGCTACGTCGACGAAGCCGAGACTCCACGCCATCAAGGCCTGCGGCTTCTGCGTGGGGTGAACGCGCTGTTGCCCCGCGGTGACTTCGTGACGCGCCGCAGAACCGACACACACACCATCCCACAGCAAGCGAAATATCCGGGTGACCGCATCGGGATGGACATTCGTCCAGGCCATCTCGCCATCGCCTTGGTCGCGCACTTTCCCGGTCGGCACCTTGTCCCACGCCAGCCATCGCCCTTTGGGCAGTCGCTCCGCGAACTTGTGGGCACCCCAAAGCAGCACCTTGTCGGAATACCGCAGCAGTTCGGTGACGTCGAAAGGATCGTCTTTGTTGTCGCCCTCTATGCCTTGCGGAAAGGACCGCGCCATGCCGGTCGAATGGATGCCGGCAGCCGTCTTCCGGCGCTTGTCGTGGATCGCGTAGGGGCGACCGCTGCCGGGGGCGCGGCCAGTAACCGACTTGCCCGTGACGTTGGTGTTCAGCCCTTGCCCGTAAGGTGGGTCACAAACGATTGCATCGGGCCGGGCAAGCGTAGGCAGGATTTCGCGGCAGTCGCCCAAGTACAGCGTTGCATTGCCGATGACCTCTTTGCGCTGGTAGGTCATGCCGCGCTCTCCGGTACTTCCAGATATCCCATCACCGCGCCGAACATACAGGCCGCCCACTCGGGCGCGCCAACCCAGCGCGCGAGAATCAACCATGCCACCGAGATCACCACGCGGACCCAAAACTTGCGCATCACGCCACCCTCCCCAGCGTCTCCGCCTGCATCGCCTTGATCGCTTCGTCGGCCGAAGTCACCACATGCACGCGGCAGTTTCTCGAAAGTGCCTCGGCGTGGAAGATCGTCTGGTCGGGCGTCAGCTTCCGTGCGCTCGGAACCTTCGCGCCGTCCTTAACCTCGATGAACACCCACTTACCGCGCCACGCGCATACCAGGTCGGGGAATCCTGCGCCGACGTGCGCGCAGTCCACGACGTAGCAGCCGATGGCGCGCAGTGCGTCCTTCACGTCGGCGTGATTGGCATCGGTGCGGGCGGCGCGTTTCATGCCGACATCCTCATTACGATCAGCGCGTTCTGGAACGCCAGCAATGCGTCGTCATTGCCGAACGTCTCGCGGAAGGCGCGCGGGCTCAGCGCGTAACTCGGGCCGTAGCTGCGTTCCATCAGTCGCTCGGTGTGTCCCGCCGGCATCACGCCTCGGTGATGCCACGCGCACAGTCCGATGGTGTAGTCGTGCCCGAGCCGCTTCTGGCCGTGTTTGCCGCCCGTTGTAAGGTGATGAATTTCTGGCGTAACGACCCATCCTCGCGTCCGGCATGCGATGCAACCCTTTTCGCGGATCGCGTTGAAGCGCGCCTCTTGCGCCTTCGTCGGCTTGCCCGTGCTGCGCCCGATCTTCATGCTCGCCCCTCGATCTCTGCTTGGATGCGCTCACAGGTCTTGCAGCGAGGGAAGTTGCCAGCCCCAAGCATCGGCCATCTGGTCGTGGCGACGCCGATAA
>DASVDY010000213.1:0-10285 GCA_036380855.1 Rhodanobacteraceae bacterium | reverse complement strand
TTGACCTTGTAGTTTTCCAGATCGGCGAGCGTCCAGTCGCCACCGGCCGCGCGCACGCCGTTCACGAGCCTCTTCGCGAACTCGCCCTGATAGAAGCCGGCGTCGCCATCTTTCGCCAGACGCTCCAGCGTGTTGGCCAGGTCGGCGTCCTTGAATACCCAGCCCGCCTGCGGCGGCTTGCCACCTGGCAACAGCAATCTCGCGGATGCCGGATAGCGCGCGATGACGCCCGCGCGTGCCTGCAACTCGGCGAGGAACCGCGCGTCCGGCTGGAAACCTTGGCGCGCGATGCGGATCGCCGGCGCGAGCGATCTCGAAAGCGCAAGCTTGCCGTAGTGCTGCGCCATCCACACCAGCGCCGCGGGCTCGCCGGGAATGCCGGCGGCCAGCGCGCCGTTCAACGACTTGTCGCGATCCGGATTGCCGTTCGCGTCCTCGTACAACTTGCTTCTCGACGCGGCCGGCGCGGTCTCGCGCGCATCCAGCATCACGTTCTTGCCGTCGGAGGCGCGATGCAGCAGGAAGAAGCCGCCACCGCCGATGCCTGAGCTTTGCGGCTCGACGACCGACAACGTGGACGCCACCGCGACCGCGGCGTCGAAGGCATTGCCGCCTTCGCGCAGGATTTCCAGGCCCGCTTCGGTCGCCAGCTTGTGGGCGGATGCGATCGCCGCGTGGCCGGGGCGTTTCGCCGAAGCGCCTGCAGGGGGAGAATTCGAAGCCAGCGCCGGGGTTGCGCCCAACAACGTCACGAACAGAATCAGCAGCACACGTTGCAGCAACCTCATGCGGCATTCTCCTTGCGCATCAGCGAACGGTACTTGAGCTCAAGCGCCTCCGGCGATTCCGCGTGCGCGGGATCGAGGATGATGCACTCGACCGGGCACACGGCAACGCACTGCGGTTCGTCATGATGGCCGACGCACTCGGTGCACAGCGCCGGGTCAATGACGTAGTACTCCTCGCCCTGCGAGATCGCGCGGTTGGGGCAGACGGGCTCGCATACGTCGCAGTTGACGCACGCGTCGGTGATCATCAGGGCCATCGCCGAATTTTAGCACCGCGGCACCGCGTGCTTCGCTGTCAGAATGGTGAGGCCGCGCAAGGTGCGCCGATTTCTTCCACCAGTTCGACATCCATGTCTTTTTCCGCGCCGTCCCGCGGCGCGGGTTACTTTCCTTTCGGGGAAAGTAACCAAAGCCATTGGCGCCAGGCATGCCGGTCTCGCCAACGTCCGGTTGGCTCGACTTCCCTGCGCTTCTCGCCGGGCGCGCGCCGGCGCGAACTCGCACGTCCGTGTGCTCGAACATCGCGCCTTTCCCGCGCGCCCGGCTGCGATGCTCGGCGTCATGCAACGGCGCCGGAAAGCTCACTTCGAGACGGCCATCCATGGCCTGCCTTCGCTTGACTTGATGGTTACATTTGCGCGAAGCGGAAGTCCGCGCCGCTTGGCGCGATCGCCTGCTGCACGCGGTCCTTGTCGGCGGCATCGCCGATGAACAGCACCGACACGCCCTTGAACGAGCCCGGCTGAGCGTTCTTGAATGCCGCGATCAGCACATCGGCGGTCTTCGCCGAGTCCGGCCCGCCCGCGGCGATCATGTTGCCCGGCAGCACCGTGGCGGCGACCACGCCGTTGAGCGTGTCCTGCACGCGCCCGCGCGCGGCGGTGTTGTCCGGATCGTCGCCGGCCGGCACGAAGTACACGTAAGGCGTGTTCTGGATGCCCTTCATGTTGTCGCGGATGATCTGGGTCAGGTATGCCTGCCAGCCCTTGATGTCGCTCGGGCTGCCCGGTTTGCTGACCTGCGCTGCCTGCGCGGGCTGCTGGCTCTGCTGGCTCTTGTTGCATGCGGACAACGCGAACGTTGCGGTCAACGCGAGTGCGACGACGAATGCGAATTTGCGCATGATGCTCACCTCGGGGTTACGTGGATGATGGCTTGAAGCGTTGACGCAGCGCGTCCTGCACCGCGGGGTGGACGAAACTCGAAACATCGCCGCCGAGCCGCGCGATCTCGCGCACCAGCGACGAGGAAATGAAACTGTATCGTTCCGATGGCGTGAGGAACAGGGTTTCCACTTGCGGAATCAGATGCCGGTTCATGCTTGCGAGCTGGAATTCGTATTCGAAATCCGAGACCGCGCGCAAGCCGCGCAGGATCACGCCCGCGCCGATCCCCGCCATGAAGTGCGCGAGCAGGGTGTCGAAGCCGCGGACCTCCGCATTGGGAATGTCGCCGAGCGCGGTGCCCGCAAGCTCGATGCGCTGCGCGAGCGGCAGGCACGGTGTCTTGGCCGTGCTCTCGGCGACAGCCACGATCACCCGGTCGAACAGCGGCGCGGCGCGCGCGACCAGGTCGCTGTGCCCGTGCGTTATCGGATCGAACGTGCCGGGATAAACCGCGATCCGGCCGTTGGCGCTCGTGCTCCCCATGGCGCGATTGTGCCACTTGGGAACGCCGCGCGGTATCCGCTCGCATCCCGCCGCGGATTCCCGCGTTCGTTCACGCCACGCGGTACAAGGCCCCGCGCACCGCGCCGGCGCGGGCCTCGCGATGCAGCGCCCAACGAGCCGGGACATCGGGTACCACGCCTGCAGGCGACTCGACGTAAACATATGTATCGGCGGCGAGCCAGCCGTTCTCATCCAGCGTTAGCGCCGCGCGGCTCCACAGCTCCGCTTCGAACGGCGGATCGAGGAACACGAGGTGGTACGGCTGCGGGGGCGCGCTCGCCAGCAGTTCCAGCGCATCCGCGCAGCGCACTTCGGCGTTCTCGACGTGCAGGCGTTGCAGGTCGGCGGCGATCCTGGCCGCCTGCACGCGATCGCGCTCGACCAGCAGCGCACTCGACGCGCCCCGCGAAACCGCCTCGATGCCCAGCGCGCCGCTGCCGGCGAACAGATCCAGCGCCCGCGCACCCTCGATCGCCGGCATGAGCCAGTTGAACAGGGTCTCGCGCAGGCGCTGCGGCGTTGGACGCAGGCCGGCCAGCGCCGGCACCGTCAGCTTCGAACCGCGCAGGCTGCCGCTGATGATTCGAATCGCCCCCGGCCGCGGAGCCTGGCGTTTCATGGGCGTTGGGGAGCGGCTGCTAACATCTGGCGATTATCCGCGAACCGCAGTGCCGCGAGAATTCACCGTTCGCCCCGAGGTGTCGAAGGGCGATTCCGACATTGCCGCGCTCGTGGTTCGATACCTCGCCACGAACGGTACCGCTCAACCCCTGGATGGCCATGCAGAAGTTCTGGAAACGGATCACCGGACGCGCAGAACCCGAAATGCCGGCAGACGGGACATCGCCGCAAACGGAATTGCCGGAAGTCCCGGTCTCGCCCTCGCCCGTCGAGCCGGTGGAGGCGCAGCTCGAACCCGCGCCCGCGCCGGAACCGGAGCCCGCACCGGCCCGGCGCAGTTGGCGCGAACGCCTTTCCGGGAGCGGCTTCGCGCGCAACCTCGGTTCCCTGTTCGTGCGTCATCCCAAACTCGACGACGACCTGCTGGACGACCTGGAGACCACGCTGCTCACCGCCGACGTCGGCATCGCCGCCACGCAGGAGCTGGTGGAGAACCTGCGCCGCCGCATGCACAAGCGCGAGTTCGCCGACGCGAACGCGCTGCTGGACGCCCTGCGCGCGGCGCTGGTCGCCATGCTGGAACCGGTGGCGCAGCCTCTGGACGTCGGCACGCACCAGCCCTTCGTGCTGCTGGTGGTGGGCGTCAACGGCGTGGGCAAGACCACCACGATCGGCAAGCTCGCGCGGCGCTACCGCGACGAGCGCCGTTCGGTGATGCTGGCGGCCGGCGACACCTTCCGCGCGGCAGCGGTCGCGCAATTGCAGGAATGGGGCGCGCGCAACGAGGTGCCGGTGATCGCCCAGGGCCAGAACGCCGATTCGGCCAGCGTGATCTTCGACGCGTTGCAGACCGCGCAGGCGCGCAAGACGGACGTGCTGATCGCCGACACCGCCGGCCGCCTGCACACCCAATCGGGGCTGATGAACGAACTGGCCAAGGTGGTGCGCGTGCTGCGCAAGCTGGACGAGCGCGCGCCCCACGAGGTGCTGATGGTGATTGACGGCACCACCGGCCAGAACGCGATCAGCCAGGTGCGCCAGTTCCGGGACGCCACCGGCGTCACCGGGCTGGTGGTCACCAAGCTCGACGGCACCGCGAAAGGCGGCGTGATGTTCGCGCTGGCGCGCGAATTCGGCTTGCCGATCCGCTACGTCGGGCTTGGCGAGGGCGCGGCGGACCTGCGGGTGTTCGACGCGCGCGCCTTCGTGGACGGGCTCCTGCCGGCGAGCCTCGGCGGCGAATGAGCATCCGCGATTCCATGCGCGCTTATCCCTTGCGCTGGATCGCGGCGGCCGCGATCGTGCTGGTTCTGCTCGTCGCGCTGGCCGGCGTGCTGGTCGTGCGCTCGCTGCTGCAGCCGCAGCGTTTCACCGCGCTGCTGCAGTCGCAACTGGCGAACTCGGGATTGGTCCTCAGCGTGGACAAGCCCGCTTCGCCCGCGCTGTGGCCGCACCCGGCTGTGCAACTGCAGGGTTTCCGCCTGAGCGTCGCCGGCGCGTCCACGCCGCTGCTGTCGGCTTCGGAAGCGCGCATCGTGGTGCCCTGGCGTGCCCTGCTGCATCGCGAGCTTGCCGTGGAGCGACTGGAGATCGAAACGCCACGGATAGACGTGGAACAGTTGCGGACGCTGCTTTCGCGGATGCCGCACGGGGCAGGCGCGCCGACCCTGCCGCGCATCGGCGCCGGCCTGCGCATCGTCAACGGCATGCTGGTGCGCGGCGACCAGCCGCTGCTGTTCGACGTCAACGCGGAAACCGGGCCGCTGATGCCGGGCACGCCATTCCACCTGGACGCCTCGGCACGCAACGGCGCCGACCGCGGCGGAACGCTGAGCCTGCGCATGTTGCCGCAGCATCGGGACGGCACGCTGCGCTTCGAAAACATTGATCTGCAGATGCGCGTGGAACAGGGCGCGCAGGCGCACCTTGCCGGCGACGCGTCCTGGGCCGGCGGCGATGCGCTCGCGGCGAACCTGCGCGGCGGATTCACCCTGCCCGCGCGCGGCAGCCCGGTCGCGGTCGCGAGCACGCCGGCACCGGCGTCGTCCGCGGCAGTTCCCGCGCCCGCGCGCAGTTACACCGTTGCCCTGCGAATCCGGCCGGCGCAAGGCTCCGGACCGACGACCGCCGCCCTCCAACTTGAAGGCGAAGGCAAGCACGTGGACATGAGCGTGCAACCGGCCGCCCTGCCGGGCTGGTGGAGCAAGGTGCTCGGTTCGGCGCCGGAAGCCGCGCTGGCAGCACCCCCGGTCACCGGCAGCGCGCAACTGGATACGCTGGATGTCGGATCGCTGCACATGCGGGGCGTGCGGATCGAGGCGGGGCCACAGGTGCTGCCGGCCAGTGCCGCCAGCGCCAACGTTCCGGCGGAAGCCGCAAGCTCCGGGGACTGAAGCCATGTCCGGAATCGCTTCCCGGCTCCTGCCCTGGTTCGACCGCCACGGACGCCACGACCTTCCCTGGCAACACCCGCGCACGCCCTATCGCGTGTGGGTTTCCGAAGTGATGCTGCAACAGACGCAGGTTGCGACGGTCGTCCGCTACTTCGAGCGCTTCGTGCGCGAACTTCCGGACGTGCGCGCGCTGGCGGGCGCAAGCGAAGACCAGGTATTCGCGCTGTGGTCGGGGCTTGGCTATTACCGCCGCGCGCGACATTTGCACCAGGCCGCGCGCGCATGCGTCGCGCAGCACGGCGGCGAATTGCCGCGCGACTTCGCGGCGCTTGCGGCGTTGCCGGGCATCGGGCGCTCCACCGCCGGTGCGATCATGGCGCTGGCGCACGACCGTCGCTTCGCGATCCTGGACGGCAACGTCAAGCGCGTGCTGGCGCGCTTCCACGGCGTGCACGGCTGGCCGGGCGAACGCATCGTCGAGCAGCGGTTGTGGGCGTTGGCCGAGCGCGGCACGCCGGAACGGCGCATCGCCGATTACACGCAGGCGATCATGGATCTTGGTGCGACCGTATGCACGCGCGCCGCACCCCGTTGCGGCGATTGTCCGCTCGCGGACACCTGCGTGGCACGCAGGCAGGGCCTGACCGATGTGCTGCCGCAGGTCCGCCCTGCGCGCGAACTGCCGCAAAGGCAGACGGTGATGCTGGTGCTGCGCGACGCGCAGGACCGGGTATTGCTGCAGCGGCGCGGCGCACAAGGCGTGTGGTCGGGCCTGTGGAGCCTGCCGGAAGCGGCGGATGGCGAATCAGCGCACCGTGTCGCGGCTTCGCTGGCGCGGCTGGACAAGACGCAAGCCGAAACCCTGCCGCCGTTCCTGCACGCCTTCACGCATTACCGGCTGCACGCGCAACCCTTGCTGTGGCGCGACGCGCGCGCGCGGGCTGCGCTGGCCGATGCGCCCGACCAGCGCTGGTGCACGCGCGACGACTTCGCCGCGCTCGGCATCCCGGCGCCGGTAAGAAGGTTGCTGAAGGAACTCGACGAGGAAATCGCCACATGAGCCGCACCGTTTTCTGCGACAAATTGCAGCGCGAGGCCGAAGGGCTGGACTACGCGCCCTGGCCCGGCGAGCTGGGCCGGCGCATCTACGAACACATTAGCAAGCCGGCCTGGCAACAGTGGCTTGCGCACCAGACCATGCTGATCAACGAGAACCGGCTGTCGCCGCTGGATCCGAAAGCGCGTGCGTTCCTGGCCGAACAGATGCAGCGGTTCCTGTTCGGCGGCGACGCGGAAAAGCCGCCCGGTTACGTGCCGCCCGGGGCCGACTGAGCGGCCTTCATCGCCGCGCGCACGGCCCTGTAATCCACCTTCTGGATGGTTTCGATCCGGCACTCGCGGCCGCGACCGTACTTCACGAAGTCCATGCGCGCATTGACGTTGCCGGACGTGGACGTGAGCGCAATGGATCTTGCGAGGTCCAGGTGGGTGCAGGGCTGCTGCAACGTGAGCAGGTAGACCTGGTTGACGCCGGTCCACAGCGCGATCGCCTCGTCGCCTTGCGCGTTCGTGCCCAGGTATTTGAAACCGTCGGTGCGGAAGTAATGCACGCTCTCCTGGGGCGGCGACGCGTAGCGCTGGAACAGCGCAAGATCCCGCGCGTTGCGTTGCGCGGGCGATTGTGCCAACGCGGCCAGGGAGGCAGCAGCGGCCAGCGCGGATACGGCGAACCTGCTTGCGGATTTCATGGGAGGGCTCCTGCGACGGTTCATTACAACGCGCGGCCCGGAGCGCCGGATGACTGCCGGCTGAAAGGTCGTCGGAACGATGCGCGGCCGGGCCGATGACAATGCGAGACAAGCGTCGCGAACGCGCTTACCATTGGCGCGCCGGAAAGGATCCGGTCCCGCGCGGGGGAGACAGGGATGCTCAGCATGTCAGTCATGGATTGCACGCATGAACGAGTCGTCCCCGGATGCTCCGCTGCACTGGCTGGCGCGCCTGTCGGCGAGCCGCTTCAACTGTTTCGCGGGGCTGAGCTCGGACGTTGCCGTGGCGTTCGCGCTGCTTGCGGCGGGCCTGTGGCGCGATGACCTTCGCATTGCGACGATGCTGATGCTCGTGCCGTGCGGGCTTCTGATCTTCAGCCTGATCGAATACGGCATCCATCGCTGGCTGTTCCACGGGCCGTTCTCGATGTTCGAGGAAGGTCATCGCCGCCATCACGAGCAGCCGCAGGGCTACGACGCGCTGCCGTTCTTCGCGCCGCCGCTGGCCTACATCGCGCTCGCCGCGCTGCTGAGTCGTTTCATGCCCACCAGCGCCGCGCTGCTGCTGGGCGGTTCGGTCGCGGCCGGCTATGCCGCCTACGGCCTCAGCCACTGGATCATGCACAACTTCCGCTTCCGCAGTCCCACCCTGCGCGCGTGGGCGGCGGCACACCACGTGCACCATTACCATCCCGAGCGCAATTTCGGCGTGACTTCGCCGCTTTGGGACCTGTTGCTGCGTACGCAGTACGTCTCCGCGTCCAGGGTGGCGACGCGACGCGCGCGTTGATGCGGATCCCCCACCCTGTTCCCTACCAGGGCAGCAAGCGCCGACTCGCGCCGTTGATCGCGCCGCACGTTCCGGGCGGTGCGCAGGCGTTCTTCGAACCGTTCGCCGGTTCCGCGGCGATGACGCTCTACGCAGCGCGGCACGGATTGGCGAAACGCTTCGTGCTCGGGGACAGTCTGGGCGACATCGTCGAGTTGTGGCGCGGCATCGTCGAGCGCCCCGGCGAAACCGCGGCGCGCTATCGCGCGGTGTGGTCGGCGCAGCCGCACGGCGATGCGGAGTATTTCAATCGCGTGCGCGCGCGCTACAACCGCGACCACGACCCCGTTGACCTGCTGTACCTGGTCTGTCGCTGCGTCAAGAACGCGGTGCGCTTCAATGCGCGCTGCGAGTTCACGCAATCGGTGGATCGGCGCCGGCTGGGCATGCATCCCGATCGCATGCAAGCTGCCATGCTCGGCGCGTCGGCATTGCTGCGCGGCCGGGTCGAGTTCCGCCACGGCGACTGGCTGCACACCACCGCGGATGCAACCGCGCGCGATTTCGCGTACCTCGATCCGCCCTACCTCGGCACCAGCACGGGCCGCGACAAGCGCTACCACCGGCAGCTCGCGCCAAACGACCTGATCGAAGGGCTCGAACGACTGCGCGCCCGCGGCGTGCGCTTCGCGCTCTCCTACGACGGCAGCACCGGCAGCAAGCAATACGGTGCGCCCCTCCCGGCGCACCTGGGCCTCACGCGGCTGCTGATCGAAGCGGGACGCTCCTCGCAGGCCACGCTGGCCGGCCGCGACGAGCGCACGGTGGAGAGTCTTTACCTTTCTCCCCGCGTCGCCGCGCTTGACGCTGCGCCGCGCGACGGATTTAATAGGCGGCTCGCCCGCGCAATGCCGGCGAACGTGAAGCACGAAGACTGGCCAGGTAGCTCAGTTGGTAGAGCAGGGGACTGAAAATCCCCGTGTCGGCGGTTCGATTCCGTCCCTGGCCACCATTCGCGCAAGCATTCATCCCTGAAGCGGCTCCCGTTCGGCGTCCTGCCTCACCCTCATGGCGAGCGCGCGATGCGATTCAACGCATCGCGCAAACGCTCGCCATTCGACCCCGTGTCGGCGGTTCGATTCCGTCCCTGGCCACCAGTCCTGTCAAGCACTTGCGAACGTGTCACGAGCTGCAATTTGGGCTTGTGTGTCAAAAACGTGCCATCGATCCGCGACGCCGCGCCGCGCAGATGATCGGTCGCGATTCCGTCCCCTGCCACCATTCGTGCCATGATGATGCACTGATCCGGCGAAACAGAATTTCGCAATGCTCGGCACCATCCTGCTGATCGTCCTGATCCTGCTGTTGCTCGGCTCGCTGCCGAGCTGGGGCTACAGCCGCAGTTGGGGCTACGGACCGAGCGGGCTGCTCGGCATCATCATCGTGATCATCATCGTGCTGTGGGTGCTGGGGCGATTCTGAGCCCCCTCCCGGCACGCCTTTCAGCCCACTCCCCAAAGCTCGCGATCAAGATCGTGGTGCATCCCGTGCGCCTGCATGCGCACGCGGCCGTTGCGCACTTCCACGCCTTCGGCGCGCAAGCGCTTGCATTGCTCGCGGAAACCGCGGCTGCCCTGCGGGAAGGCGATGCGGCCGTCGGCACGCACGATCCGGTGCCAGGGAAGTTCCACCCCGCTCGGCGTCTCGCTCAGCGCGCGGCCGGCCAAGCGCGCGCGCTTCGGCAGCCCCGCGCGCGCGGCAATCTCGCCGTAGCAGGCCACGCGGCCGCGCGGGATTGCCGCGACCGCGGCGTAGATGCGGCGGTATTCGTCTTTCATCGTTTGGAAATCGGTAGTTGAAACGGGAATCGAATCGGAAAGACTACAAGCAACTCGTCGTGCCGGGGCCGAGGTGAACGCTCCGGGGGACCGTGCGATTTTGCCCTGCTGGACAGCATCGAAGTCGCTGGGTCCCGGCTTTCGCCGGGATGACGGCAGCGGAGGTGCTTTCGCCGGAATGCCGAGGGGGTGGGGTGCATTCGCCGGGATCACGGAAGCGGGGTGCTTTCGCCGGGATGACGGCAGCGGGGTGCTTTCGCCGGGATGACGGAAGTGGGGTGCTTTCGCCGGGACGACGGTGGTGCTTTCGCCGATGACGAGCTTTCACCCACGGCGACTTGCCGCAACCAGAGTCTCCGACTGCCGCGCGACAGCGGTTCCCTGCCCGGCTAACATGCTTGGAGGAGAATTACCGGAGCGCGGCGATGCGCAATTTC
>DASVDY010000212.1:0-4004 GCA_036380855.1 Rhodanobacteraceae bacterium | reverse complement strand
GATCGCGCCGCGGCCGGGCGAAACGATCTGCGATCCTGCATGCGGGACGGGAGGGTTCCTGCTGGCCGCGCACGACTACCTCGCGAACCATTACAAGCTGGATCGTGCGGAAAAGAAGAAGCTGCGCAACGGCACGCTGTTTGGCGTGGAACTGGTGGACGGCGTCACCCGCCTGTGCGCGATGAACCTGCTGCTGCACGGCATCGGCAACGAATCCGACGAGCAGTTGCCGGTGGTCACCCGCGATGCGCTGGGCGAGAAGCACGGCGAATACGACATCGTGCTGGCCAATCCGCCGTTCGGCAAGAAGAGCAGCGTCACCATCGTCAACGATGCGGGCGAGACCAGTCGCGAATCGCTGACCATCAATCGCGCCGATTTCTGGGCCAGCACCAGCAACAAGCAGCTCAACTTCGTGCAGCACATCTGGACGATCCTGCACCAGAACGGCCGCGCGGCGGTGGTGGTGCCGGACAACGTGCTGTTCGAGGGCGGCGCGGGCGAGACCGTGCGTCGCGAACTGCTGCGCAACGCCGACGTGCACACCCTGCTGCGCCTGCCGACCGGCATCTTCTACGCGCAGGGCGTGAAAGCGAACGTGCTGTTCTTCGACCGCAAGCCGGCCAACCCGAACGGCGAGGCCAACACCCGCAAACTGTGGATCTACGACCTGCGCACCAACATGCACTTCACGCTGAAGGAAAACACGCTGAAGCGCAGCGACCTCGACGACTTCGTCGCCTGCTACAACGTGAAGGACCGCGCCGACCGCAAGGAAAGCGAGCGCTTCAAGTGCTTCGACTACGAGGAACTGGTCAAGCGCGACAAGCTCAACCTCGACATCTTCTGGCTGAAGGACGAGGCGCTGGAGGCCTCCGCCAACCTGCCGCCGCCGGACCTGATCGCCGCCGAAATCGCCGCCGACCTGGAAGCCGCGCTGGAACAGTTCGCGACCATAGCCGAGGATTTGAAGGGCGACTGAAACAGCCGCCCTTGACGCCGCCCGGGGGCTCCCGGGTTATCGCAAGCGAATAGGCGCGGTCACAACGCCAGCCCGCGCTGTTCCGGTTGCCAGCGGCTGACGTCGAGTTCCGCGTTGCCGATGCCGAAGCCGCGCACCCAGCGTGCGGAAGCGTCCAGCGTGCTCCAGGTTTTCGGTTTGCCCTTGCCGGTGGCGGCGATCAGCGTGCCGCTGGCGGTGTCGGCCTCGACGTGGAAGCGCGCGCCGTCGGCGATGATGCGCACGCGCCGCACCGCGCCGGCCGCGACCAGTGCGCGGAAGACTTTCTCATCCATCGCCGGGCTCCTTCGCGCCGAACAATTCGGCCTGGGTGGGGATCTCGATGCGCGCCGCCTTGCAGTGCTTGCGGATCAGCAGCTCGATCAGGTTGGCGACGCTGCGGTGCTCGCGCAGCGCGGCGATGCGCGCGGCTTCCTTGATCGCGGGGTCAATGCGCAGGTTGAGCGTGGCGGTCTTGGTGGGCGGCACGTTCGCAGGTTCCGGATGTGCTCGCAATGTAACGCAGATGTGAGGCATGCGGCAAGCGCCCGTGCCGTGTCGTCGCGGAAAAGGCGGAAGGCGCCGCTTTGCGGCTTCTTCCGCCCTACGGTTTGCAAAAACGAGATTCCGGGTTCGGCCCTTGCGGGCCGCCCCGGAATGACGAGTCGTGGGTCATCCTGCGCACGCCGCCCCGGAATGACGAGTGCACAGTTGCGGCCGGCACGGCGGGCGGGATGCTGCGCGGCTTCTCCCGCCCTTGGTGCCGTAAGCGGCTCAGCCCCAGAATGGACGTTTATTGCGTTGGTTGCGTTTATTGCGAATATTGGGTAGGCTTCCGGTTCGGCGAATTGCAGTCATCTGGAGGACGCCGCCGTGAACGCACTGCGCCATCAAAACCCGCCCGCACCACCCACGGAGCGCGAAGCGCAACTGGCCCGCGACAGCAGCCGGCTGCTCGCTGCCTGCATCGGGCGCGGCCCGACCGCACGGCTGCGCGTCATTGATGCCGAAGGTGAGATCGAAGTGCCGGTGTCGGCGCTGCGCATGCTTGTGGACATTCTTGCCAATATGGCCGAAGGCAATGCCATCAGCATCGTGCCGATCCACGCCGAATTGACCACCCAACAGGCTGCGGATTTCCTCGGTGTGTCCCGGCCACACCTGGTGGGCCTTGTCGAGCGCGGTGAATTGCCGCATCACAAAGTCGGCACGCATCGTCGCATCTATTTTCGTGATCTGCTGGATTACCGCACTCAGCGCATGGGGCAAAGCAAGGCGGCACTGGATGCGCTGGCCGAACAGGCGCAGAAGCTCGGCATGGGTTATTAGCCGATGTCGAACTTTGTTGCGGTGTACGACGCGTGCGTGTTGTATCCCGCGCCATTGCGCGACTTGCTGATGCATCTTGCGCTGTCGGGGTTGTTCCGCGCCCGCTGGACGGCGCGCATCCATGAAGAGTGGGTGCGCGCATTGCTCGAAAATCGCCCGGACTTGAAGCGCGAGCAACTGGAATGGACGCGCGATCAGATGGACGCGGCGGTTCCGGATTGCCTGGTGAGCGGATACGAGCATATCGAACCGGGTCTGGATCTGCCCGATCCGGGAGATCGCCACGTTTTGGCTGCGGCGATATTGTGTCAGGCCGGCACGATCGTTACCTACAACCTCAAGCACTTCCCCGACGAAGTGTTGGCGCCTTATGGCCTTTGCGCACAACACCCGGATCAGTTCATCGAACACGCTTTTGATTTGAATCCGGCAGCCGTTTGCAAAGCGGTGCATGACCAGCGGGCTTCGCTGAAGCATCCGCCGAAAACCGTCGAGGAGTTGTTCGATACTTATCTGGAGCGGGGCTTGGCGACGACGGTCGCCGCATTGACCCCACACGCGGAGTTGCTGTGATCGGCATCGGTTGTTGAAAATCCCGTAGGGTGGAACCGGCGCAGCCGTTTCCGCCGCATGGTTGATCCTTCGGCGGAAGGCGCCGCTTTGCGGCTTCTTCCGCCCTACGGTTTGCAAAAACGAGATTCCGGGTTCGGCCCTTGCGGGCCGCCCCGGAATGACGGGTCATGGGTCATCCCGCGCGCGCCGGTGTAGCGGGTCGCGCACGGGTGCGCTCCTACCCGCGGCGCGCGGCTTCGATCCTGGCGATGTCTATCTTGTTCATGGTCATCATCGCTTCGAACACGCGCTTGGCGGCGGCGGGGTCGGGATCGGACATCCCTTCCATCAACGCGCGCGGCACGATCTGCCAGGACACGCCGAACCGGTCCCTGCACCAGCTGCACGCGTTTTCCGAGCCGCCGTTGCCGACGATGGCGTTCCACAGGCGGTCGGTTTCGGCCTGGTCGCGCGTGAAGATCTGGAACGAAACCGCCTGGTTGAAGTCCACGCCCGGGCCGCCGTTCAGGCCGAGGAACGGCACGCCGGCGACGGTGAATTCCACGGTCAGCACGTCGCCCTGCTTGCCGGCCGGATAGTCGCCGGGCGCGCGGGTCACGGCATCCACGTGCGAATCGGGGAAGGTTCGGGCGTAGAAGTTGGCCGCTTCCTCGGCCTTGCCGTCGAACCACAGGCAGACCGCGAAGTTCTTCGTCGTGTTGGCATGGGGCATGTCCGTTTTCCTCTGTCGGGTGGCTGTTGCGTAGCCCGATGCAGGCGCGCAGCGCCGGAATCCGGGAGGCTTCGCGATCGCCCCGGATTCCGCTGCGCTCCATCCGGGCTACATGATGGCGACGAACGGTGGCGGCGGGATTCGACAAGGAGGCACCGGCGCAGTCCCGTAGTCCCGTAGCCCGGATGCAGGCGCGCAGCGCCGGAATCGGGAGGCTTCGCGATCGTTCCCGGATTCCGCTGCGCTCCATCCGGGCTAATGATCGCTCCCGGATTCCGCTGCGCTCCATCCGGGCTACATGATCGCTCCCGGATTCCGCTGCGCTCCATCCGGGCTACATGATGGCGACGAACGGTGGCGGCGGGATTCGACAAGGCGCCGGTGCAGTCC
>DASVDY010000211.1:0-4979 GCA_036380855.1 Rhodanobacteraceae bacterium | reverse complement strand
GCGGCACGTGGTAATTCGGGTACGCATTCTCGTAACCGGGAATGCCGTGGCAGCCGTGGCAGGTGTAGACCTTGGCCTTGCCTGCTTCGGGATTGCCCGTGAGGGTGGCGGCATGCAGCGCGAGCGGTGCGCTGGCCAGTGCGACAACAAGAACGGCCGACAGCGATCGAATCATTTCAGGGATCCCCGAGGCGGAAAGACGCGCTCACAAAGGGCGAAGTATAACGTGCGGCGTCCGCGTGCAGAAGATGACTGCCGCCGCGTGACTTGCGGCCCGCGACGCCGGGAGTCCGCGCACGGAGAATCCGCGCCGAAAGGAACTTGCCGAAAGAGGCGGAATCAATCCTTCGCCATCCCGCGCGAGAGCAGCCGATGCGCTGCGAGATCCCGGAAACGACTGCAACCCCTCTCCCCGACCGGGCATCCCGTTGCATGCCGCGCTTGCTTGCCGATTGATTTGGTGTTATACATAACTACAACACCACATCCGTAACTGACCGAGAGCCGGGATCGCCGCCATGAAAGGACTTGTGTATCGCCCGTCGCCACTGCGTTTCGCGCTGGCCGCTCCGCTGGCGCTGCTGCTTGCCGCCTGCGGCAGCGGAGGTGCGAAACAGGACGCCGGTGCCAGCCAGAGCAGTGTGCCCGTGGAGGTCGCGGCCGCCACGCACGCGCCGATCAGCGCCAGCTATTCCGGCACCGCGGCGCTGGAAGCCGAGCACGAGGCCGACGTGGTGGCCAAGGCTTCCGGCGTGCTGCTGAAGCTCTACGTCGAGGAAGGCCAGCATGTCGAGGCCGGGCAGTTGCTGGCGCAGATCGACCCGTCCAGCGCGGCCAACCAGCTCGCGCAGAGCCAGGCGCAGTTGCGCAAGGCGCAGGCCACCTACGAGCGCGCGGCGAAGGCGATCAAGCAGCAACTGATTCCGAAGCAGGAATACGACGGCGACCTGTACGACATGCAGGCCCAGGTGGCGGCGACGAAGAGCGCGCAATTGCAGTTGTCGTGGACGCGCATCACCGCGCCGATCTCCGGCGTGATCTCGAAGCGCATGGTCAAGCAGGGCAACCTGGTGCAGGCCAACCAGGCGATCTTCCACATCGTGGACATGAATCCGCTGACGGCCACCTTGAACGTGCCCGAGCGCGAGATCGGCACGCTGAAAGCCGGGCAGCCGGTGAAGCTCGCGGTGGACGCGCTGCCGGGCAAGCAATTCGCCGGCAGCATCGAGCGCATCGCGCCGGTGGTGGACGCGGCCAGCGGCACCTTCCGCGTCACCTGCCTGTTCGACAACACCAGGGCCGGCAACGAGACGTTGCGGCCGGGCATGTTCGGCCGGGTTGACATCGTCTACGACCAGCGCCGTGATGCGCTGGTGATCCCGCGCAGCGCGCTGATGGACGAGGATGGCGAGACCGCGGTGTTCGTGATCGAGCAGGGCAAGGCCAGGCCGAAGCCCGCTGACAAGAAGGTCAAGCCCAAGCCTGGCGATGCGGTGGCGGCCGAACCGACCAGGCCCGCGCAACCGGTGCTGGTCGCCAAGCGGCGCGCGGTGCAGATCGGCTACGTGGACGGCGATCGCGTCGAGATCCGCGGCGGCCTGAAGCCCGGCGACCGCGTGATCACGCTCGGCCGCGACGCGGTGCGCGACGGCAGCGAAGTGCAGGTGCTCGCACCCGGTGCCGCCAGTACCGGCACGACCGCCACGGCCGCGGAGTAAAGCCATGTCCCTTCCGGAGCTGGCCACGCGCCGGCGCGTCACCATCGGGATGGTGACGCTGACCTTCGTGCTGTTCGGGTTGATCGGCCTGTCCGACCTGAAGGTGAACCTGCTGCCGGACCTTTCCTATCCGACGCTCACCGTGCGCACCGATGACGCGGGCGCCGCGCCGGCCGAGATCGAGAACCTGGTTTCCGAGCCGGTCGAGGAAGCGGTCGGGGTGGTGAAGAACGTCAAGCGCGTGCACTCGATCTCGCGCACCGGCGAGTCCGACGTGATCCTGGAATTCGCCTGGGGCACCGACATGGACATGGCCGCGCTGGACGTGCGCGACAAGCTCGACACCCTGCAATTGCCGCTGGAAGCGCAAAAGCCGCTGCTGCTTCGCTTCAATCCGTCCACCGATCCCATCGTGCGGATCGGTCTCACTTCGAAGGATGCGGGCGATACCGACCCGGCGGCATTGAAGCGCCTGCGCCGCTTCGCCGACAACGAATTGAAGAAGCGCCTGGAACCGGTGGCAGGCGTGGCGGCGGTCAAGGTCGGCGGCGGCCTCGAAGACGAGGTCGAAGTCGCGGTGGACCAGCACAAGCTCGCCCAGCTCGGCATCGACATCAATACGGTCATTACCCGCCTCAAGAACGAAAACGTCAACATCTCCGGCGGCAGCATTGACCAGGGCACCCAGCGCTATCTCGTGCGCACGCTCAACCAGTTCACCGACCTGCAGCAGATGCGCGACATGCTGATCAAGGTGGACGCCAACGGCGTGCCGATCAGGCTGAAGGATGTCGCCACGGTTTCGCAGGGTTACAAGGAACGCGATGGCGTGATCCGCGTGGATGGCCACGAGGCGATCGAGCTGGCGGTATACAAGCAGGGCGACGCCAACACGGTGAGCGTCGCGCAAGCGGTGCACGCGGAGCTCGACAAGCTTGGGGAAAGCCTGCCGGCGGGCGCGAAGCTCACGGTGCTCGACGACCAGTCCAGCTTCATCCGCGACGCGCTGTCCGACGTGCGCAACGACGCGCTGATCGGCGGCGTGCTGGCGATCCTGGTGATCTTCTTCTTCCTGCGCCACGCGCGCAGCACCTTCATCGTCTCGCTGTCGCTGCCCGTATCGCTGATCACCACATTCTTCCTGATGGACCGCTTCGGGCTGTCCTTGAACGTGATGTCGCTGGGTGGCCTTGCGCTCGCGACCGGCATGGTGGTGGACGATTCGATCGTGGTGCTGGAGAACATCGCGCGCAAGCGCGAAGCGGGCATGGGCATCGTGCAGTCCGCCATCGCCGGCGCCTCGGAAGTCGGCATGGCGGTCACTGCGTCCACGTTGACCACCGTGGCGGTGTTCCTGCCGCTGGTGTTCGTCCAGGGCATCGCCGGGCAGCTTTTCCGGGACCAGGCGCTCACCGTCACCTTCGCCATGCTGATTTCGCTGGTGGTGGCGATGACGCTGATCCCGATGCTGGCGTCGCTGCACGGGCGCGCGCCGCTGGCCTACAGGGAAGAGCTGGAGGAGAAGCCGACCCGCAGTCGCCTCGGCGTGCTGCCGCGCGCGGTGGCGTGGAGCGGGTTCGGCATTGCGCGCGCGATCGGTGCCGTGTTCGGCCGCACGCTGCGTTTCATCGGCCAGGGCGTGATGATCCCCTACGAGCGCGCCGCCGCGTTCTACCACCGCGCGCTGCCGAAGGCGCTGATTCATCCCTGGCGCGTGCTGGGTTTCGCGGCGGTTTCGTTCGCGATTGCGCTGGCGCTGGTGCCGACGCTCGGCCTCGACCTGATCCCGCAGCTCGCGCAGGACCGCTTCGAGATGACCGCGGCGCTGCCGCCCGGCACGCCGCTGGCGCAGACCGATGCGCTGGTGCGCGAAATTTCGCAGCGCCACGCGCACGATCCGGGTGTCGAATCGATCTACGGCGTCGCCGGCGTCGGCACGCGGCTGGACGCCAACCCGACCGAGTCGGGCGAGAACATCGCGCGGATGACGATCACGCTGAAGCCGGGTGCGGGCAAGGGCGCGGAAGCCGCGGAGATCCAGAGGCTGCGCGACACGCTCGCGCTGCATCCCTCGGTGCAGGCCAAGTTTTCGCGACCGCAATTGTTCTCGTCCGCCGCGCCGCTCGAAGTGGAACTGCGCGGCTACGACCTGGACGCGCTGACCGTCGCCGGGCGCAAGCTCGCCGTGCTGATGCGCGACTCCGGCCATTTCACCGACATCAAGTCCACGGTCGCGGGCGGCTATCCGGAAATCGCGATCCGCTTCGACGCCGACCGGGCCGCCGCGCTCGGGTTGACCACGCGCGACATCGCCGACCGCATCGTGCGCAAGGTGAAGGGCGAAGTGGCCACGCGCTACGACTTCCACGACCGCAAGATTGACGTGCTGGTGCGCGCACAGCAAAGCGACCGCGACAGCGTGGAGGCGATCCGCAACCTGATCGTCGGCTACGTGTCTTCGAACGCGGCGTCCGGCAACGCGGGCGGGTCGCAGGACGACGGTTCGAGCAACAGCGGCCTCGCAACGACCGGGACCGCAAGCGCCGCGAACACGGGAAGCAACTTCGCCGACACGCCTTCGCCCGGCATGGACACTCCGGTGCGGCTGTCGTCGGTCGCCGATGTGGTCGCCACCGAAGGTCCCTCGGAAATCAACCGGGTCAGCCAGGAGCGCGTGGCGATCGTCTCGGCCGGCGTGACGCACGGGGACGACCTCGGCAGCGCGATCAGGGAAGTGCGCGCCCTTGTCGCCGCGCATCCGCTGGCCGCGGGCGTGACGGTGCGGATCGGCGGCCAGAGCGCGGACCTTTCCGACTCGGTGCGCTCGATGCTGTTCGCGCTGGGCCTGGCCATCTTCATGGTGTATCTGGTGATGGCCTCGCAGTTCGAGTCGCTGCTGCATCCGTTCGTGATCATGTTCTCGGTGCCGCTGGCGATGGTCGGCGCGGTGCTGGCGCTGAAGCTCACCGGCTCGACGCTGTCGGTGGTGGTGTTCATCGGCCTGATCATGCTGGTGGGCATCGTGGTGAAGAACGCGATCATCCTGATTGACCGCGTCAATCAGTTGCGCGAGGAAGGCCTGCCCAAACGCGAGGCGATCTGCCGGGCCGCGGAATCGCGCCTGCGCCCGATCTCGATGACGACGCTCGCGACGCTGCTCGGCTTCCTGCCGCTGGCGATCGGCCTGGGCGCCGGCGCGGAAGTGCGTTCGCCGATGGCGATCACCGTGATGGGCGGCCTCGCGGTGTCCACGCTGCTGAC
>DASVDY010000210.1:0-2737 GCA_036380855.1 Rhodanobacteraceae bacterium | reverse complement strand
GCGGCGGCACGCCGAGCCTGTTCGCGCCGGAGGCGATCGCGGAAATCCTCGACGGCGCGGCTGCGCGATTGCAGTTCGCGCACGCTTGCGAAATCACACTGGAGACCAACCCCGGAACGGTCGAGCACGGCCGCTTCGACGGCTACGCGCGCGCCGGCGTCAACCGCATCTCTTTCGGCGTGCAGAGTTTCGACGACGCGATGTTGCGCGCGCTCGGACGCATCCATTCGTCCGGTGAAGCGGAGAGCGCGGTGAAGCTCGCGCAGGATGCAGGTTTCGACAACGTCAACCTGGACTTGATGTACGCGCTGCCGAAGCAGCCGCTGCAAGGTGCGCTCACGGACGTCGAGCATGCGGTCGCGTTGGCGCCGGCGCACATCTCGCACTATCAGCTCACGCTGGAGCCCAACACGGCTTTTGCGGCGAATCCGCCGCCGCTGCCGGACGACGACGCTGCGTGGACGATGCAGGAAGCGTGTCAGGCGCGGCTGTCACGGGCCGGCTACGCGCAATACGAGGTCTCGGCTTACGCGCGCGACGGCCGGCGCTGCGCGCACAACCTCAATTACTGGCGCTTCGGCGATTACCTCGGGATCGGCGCGGGTGCGCACGGGAAGATCACGGCCGGCGGGAGGCGGCCGGCCGGAGGCGGAAGCGCTGCCGCGCGCAACGTGCATCGCCGCTGGAAGGTGAAGCACCCGCGCGCCTACCTGGAAAGCGCGAACACGACGAAGCGCATCGGCGGGGACGAGGTTGTATCGCCCGGTCAGCTTCCTTTCGAGTACATGCTCAACGCGCTGCGACTGGTGGACGGCGTGCCGGCGGGCGATTTCGCCGAACGCACCGGACTGTCGCCCGACACGATTCGCACTCCCTTGCGGGACGCGATCGCCCGCGGATGGCTGCACGACAACCAAAGCTCGTTGCGCACGACTGAACTTGGTCAGCGCTTTCTCAACGACGTCATCGAGCTGTTCATGGCCTGATTCGCGGCCCGCAGGCGAAAGCGCGCCGGCAAAGCGGCCAAATCCTTCCAAGCGCTCCGGCCGCTTCGAGCGATGGATCAATGCCCGGGCGCGGGGAGCGGTTCCGGCACGCCGCCGTGCGACTCGCCGGCCCAGCTCCCCGCGGTCCGCCGGAAGTGCGCAAGCGAATCGCGGCACCACGCGGGGTCGGTGGGCTCGGGAAATTGCCGGCGCGGCAGGGTCCAGTACCTGAGCGCCCACAGATACGCGCGATAGGGAAGCGAGCCCAGCCGCGAGCGCAGGGGTGCGCTCGGCGGCAGCAGGTTGCGCGTCAGTCCCTTCCAGTTGCTGGCATTGGCGAAGCTCATCGCCGTGCCGATCGAGACGCTCTCGGTGCGGGTCGTGTGCCACCAGCCGCAAGGGCTGAAAAACACCTCGCCAGGATGCAGGGTGAGCTCGGTCATGTGCGTTTTCGCAAAATCCGGGAACTTGCCGATGTCCGGATGCTCGACATCGGTGATCTCCGAGACCCAGAAGTCGCGCTTGCGGTAAAGGTATTTCGTGTCTTCCGGGGGGAAGATGAACACCTTCTTGGTCCCGTACCACTGCATGATCACCGCGTGCGTCCAGTAGAGATCAACGTGCAGGGTCGGAAAACGCACGTTGGCGCCGGTGATATTGAGTTCGACCTGGCTGATGCGGGCCAGACGGCTGGCATAGCCGCTGCGGCGCAAGTCCGGCCAGCGCGCGAAGGGATAGCTCAACCAGTTCGGCTGCACGAAAGAAGGGTACGGGGCAAGGTCCGCCATGGCCTCGGGCAGCCACCACGAAATCGGGGATTCGCGCAGGAACGGGGTGCGTTCGCCATCCGGGTGCAACACCCCGTCCACGATGTCGCGCATGGGCATCATGCCGGATACCGTGCGCAGGCGGCGTTCGCCGAATCGGTCGCGGAAATACTCGGGCGTCCACTTGCGTCGCGCCGGGCATGCGTCCAGCGCGCCGGTGACGATCACCGGCTTGCGCGGAATCATGTATTCGTGCACGAACTCCGCGTCGGAGAGTCCGCTCCTGCGTTCGACTTCCATGTCGGCCTTTGCGAAAGCGCCTGCTTCCTGGCGCGAACGCACCGCACCCCTGCTGCGCGTCCGATGGAAGCATGCTGTCCGGGTATATTGCGACGGAACATGCGAAAGCCGCGTGCACGCTGCACGCCGGGCGGGCGCGTCGCGCAACGCTTTCGCATCAATTGGGAGCAGCCATCATCTCGCCGGGCACGCCGCCTTGCGACCCGCCTCTCCAGGTTCCCGCGGTGCGCCGGTAATGCTCCAGCGAATCGCGGCCCCAGGCCGGATCGGTGGTTTCGGGGAACGCGTGATGCGGCAGCTTCCAGAGCCCCAGCGCGCGCAGATAGGTGCGATACGGCAACGAACCCAGCCGCGAGCGCGCAGGCGCCTCGGGCATCAGCAGGTTCGCGGCCACGTCCTTCCAGTTGCTGGCGTTGGCGAAACTCATCGCCGTGCCGATCGAGACATCCAGCGTGCGCGTCGTGTGCCACCAGCCGGTGGGATTGAAATAGGCCTCGCCCGGTTGCAGGGTGAACTCGACCATGTGCGCCTTGGCGAATTCGGGAAACTTCTGCAGGTCCGGATGCTCGACGTCGTTGAACGCCGCCTCCCAGGTGCCGGGCTTGCGATAAAGATATTTTGTGTCGCCCGGCGGAAAAATGAAGAATTTCTTGGCGCCGTACCACTGCATCACCAGCGCGTGCG
>DASVDY010000209.1:0-5168 GCA_036380855.1 Rhodanobacteraceae bacterium | reverse complement strand
GACCTTCGAGCCGGGTTCGAGCCTGCTCGCCGAAGCCGCGCCGGACGGCACGGCGGACCTGCTGGATGTCAGCGGCAACGTCAGCATCAAGGGCGGCAGCGTGCAGGTGCAGGCGCAGGCCGGCACCTATCCGACCTATGTCACGTACACGATCATCAACGCCGGCGGCGGCGTCAGCGGCCAGTTCGCGAGCGCGAGCGACAACCTGCCGTATCTGGATGCGGTGCTGACCTACAAGAGCAATGCGGTCGTCTTGTGGCTGGTGCGCAACGACGTCAGCTTCGCTGCGGACGGTCAGACGCCCAACCAGTACGCGGCTGCAACCGGGACGACCAGCGCCGCGGTCGCGGCGGGCTTCAACGATCCGATGTTCCTGTCGCTGCTGACGCTGGACGCACCGGCGCAGAACGCCGCCTTCGACCAGCTCTCCGGCGAGTTGCACGCCAGCCAGCAGACGGCGCGCGTGGACGACAGCCGCTTCGTGCGCGAGCAGATGGACAAGCGTTTGCGTGATGGTGGCAGCGGTGCGCTGGAAGCGTGGGCGCACGTGTGGGGCCACTGGGGTTCGGTGGATGGCGACGGCAATGCGGCCAAGCTGAGCGACCACGGCGACGGCCTGCTGGTCGGTGCCGACCTGCCGGTGGGTACGCAGGGCCGGGTCGGCTTCACCGGCGGCAGCGCGCGCAATTCGCTGAGCGTGCAGGACCGCAATTCGTGGGGCCGCAGCACGTCCGACTGGCTGGGCGTGTATGGCGGCTTCGACAGCGGTGCGTTCGCGCTGCGGACGGGCCTTGCCTATGCGTGGGACCGGATCCCGGTCAATCGCGACGTCGAGTTCCCCGGGGTCAGCCAGCGGCTGTCCTCGAACGCGATCGGCAACACGCTGACCGGGTTCATCGAGGGTGCGTGGCGGATCCAGACCACGGCGGGCGAATACGAGCCCTACCTCAACCTCGCGCACGTGCGCCTGAACACCGATGCGACGACCGAGGTCGGCGGAAGCGCCGCGCTGCACGTGCACAACGAGCGCGAGAACGTCGAGTTCAGCACGCTCGGCGCGCGCGGTTCGTGGCAGCTGGGTGATGCGCAACTGCACGGCGGGCTGGGCTGGCAGCATGCCTACGGCGACACCACGCCGCAGCGCACGCTGGAGTTCGTGTCGGGCAGCAATGCCTTCACGATCTACGGGGTGCCGGTGGCGAAGAACGCGGCGGTGGTGGACGTGGGCGTGGCCTGGAAGCTCAAGCCGAACCTGAAGCTGGACGCCAGCTACAACGGCCAGTGGGCGAGCGACGCCAAGGACCAGGCGGCCAAGCTCAGCCTGGATCTTTCGTTCTGACGAAACGGGGCGGAGCGGCGCAATGCCGCTCCGCCCTGCGCAAGGAAGTGTGTCGGCGTCCGGGCCGGCGTGGGCCGCGTGATATATTCAGCGGTCACGTTCGCTTTCACGCCATCATGAGTCTCCCCGAAGAACTCAAGCAGGCCGCGCTGGAATACCACCGCCATGCGCCGGCGGGAAAGATTCGCATCACCCCCACCAAGTCGCTGTTGAACGCGCGCGAACTGTCGTTGGCGTATTCGCCGGGCGTGGCCGCCGCGTGCGAGGCGATCGTCGAGGATCCGCAGCAGGCTTCCGAGCTGACCGCGCGCGGCAACCTGGTCGCGGTGATCACCAACGGCACCGCCGTGCTCGGCCTCGGCGACATCGGCCCGCTTGCCGGCAAGCCGGTGATGGAAGGCAAGGGCGTGCTGTTCCGCAAGTTCGCCGGCATTGATGTTTTCGACATCGAGGTCGCGCAGAAGGATCCGGACAAGCTGGTGGACATCATCGCCGCGCTGGAACCGACCTTCGGCGGCATCAATCTGGAAGACATCAAGGCGCCCGAGTGCTTCATCGTCGAACGCAAGTTGCGCGAGCGGATGAAGATCCCGGTCTTCCACGACGACCAGCACGGCACCGCGATCATCGTCGGCGCTGCGCTGATCAACGCGCTGCGCGTGGTCGGCAAGGACATCGGCAAGGTCCGGATCGCGCACGCCGGGGCCGGCGCGGCGGGCATCGCCTGCCTCGACATGCTGGTCGCGCTGGGCGTGAAGCCGGAGAACATCCTCGCGATCGATCGCGAGGGCGTGCTCTTCAAGGATCGCCCCGGCATGGATGCGGATCGCGCGCGTTACGCGCGCGACACCAGGGCGCGCACGCTCGCGGAAATCGTGCAGGGCGCGGACGTGTTCCTGGGCCTCTCCGCCGGCGGTGTGCTGAAGCCGGAACTGCTGGCCACGATGGCGGCCAAGCCGATCATCCTGGCGCTGGCCAATCCGGAACCGGAGATCATGCCCGACGAAGCGCTGCGGGTGCGCCCGGATTGCGTGATCGCCACCGGGCGTTCGGATTTCCCCAACCAGGTCAACAACGCGCTGTGCTTCCCGTACATCTTCCGCGGCGCGCTGGACGTGGGCGCGACGACCATCAACGAGGCGATGAAGGTCGCCTGCGTGCATGCGATCGCGGAGCTGGCGCGGCGCGAGGGCAGCGACGTCGCCGCGCGTGCGTACGGCGGAAAGCCGCCGCACTTCGGTTCGGAGTACCTGATCCCGCAACCATTCGATCCACGCCTGCTGGTGCAACTCGCGCCGGCGGTGGCGAAGGCGGCGATGGAATCCGGTGTTGCCACGCGGCCGATCGAGGATCTTGCCGCTTACACGGAAAAATTGATGCAGTTCGTGTTCCGCACCGGGCTGGTGATGAAACCGGTGTTCGAACGCGCCAAGGCCAATCCGCAGCGCGTGGTGTACGCCGAGGGCGAAGAGGAAACCGTGCTGCGCGCGGTGCAGACCGTGGTGGACGAGAAGCTCGCCCGGCCGATCCTGATCGGCCGACCGGAAGTGATCGCGCGCCGCATCGAGCGCGTCGGCCTGCGACTGGAGCCGGGCCGCGACTTCGAATTGTGCAACATCCACTCCGATCCGCGCTTCGACGACTACTGGAAGCACTACTACGACCTGATGCAGCGGCGCGGCTTCACGCCGGCGCTGGCGAAGTCGGTGGTGCGCTCGCGATCCACCGTGATCGCGGCGCTGATGGTGGCGCGCGGCGACGCGGACGCGATGATCTGCGGCACGGTCGGCCGCTATCAGCGCAAGCTCGCCTACATCCTCGACATCATCGGGCTGGATCGCGGCGTGGACGCGCCGTCCTCGATGACCGCGATCGCCAACGAATCGGGCGTGTACTTCTATCTCGACACCCACGTGCAGGACGACCCCACCGCCGAGCAGATCGCCGAGGCGACCTTCCAGGCTTCGTTGCGGCTCAAACTGTTCGGCATCGAGCCGAAGGTGGCGCTGCTCGCGGCTTCCAATTTCGGCAGCCGCGACAACGTCGTCACGCGCAAGCTGCAGGCGGCGCTGGCCTTGATCCGCAAGCGTTTGCCCAAACTCGAAGTGGAAGGCGAGATGCAGGCGGACCTGGCGCTGAATCCGGAGCTGCGCGAGCGCGTGTTCCCGAATTCGCGCCTGAAAGGCCGCGCCAACATGTTCGTGTTCCCGAACCTCGCCGCCGCCAACACCGCGTTCAACATGAGCCGCGTGATGTGCGATGGCGTGGTGATCGGCCCGATCCTGATGGGCGTGGCCAAACCTGCGCACGTGCTCACGCCCCAGGCGACCGTGCGCCGCGTGGTGAACATGAGCGCGATCGCCTGCGTGGAAGCACAAATCCGCGCGGCAGCGCAACGCGACGCGTAGGGCGGGTCTTGACCCGCCTTGGCGGTCTTGACCCGCCTTGGCGGTCTTGACCCGCCTTGGCGGTCCTGCCCCGCCTTGGCGGTCCTGACCCCGCCGTGCGCTGCCCTGCGGATGGCGGGTTGACGTCCGCCTTACAATAGATCGGTTTGAGGATGTGCCATGAACGACCTGACCCGCGAAATCCTGGATGTTGATCCCGATCCCACCGAAACCCGCGAGTGGATCGAATCCATTGACGCGGTGATCAACGCCGAGGGCACCGATCGCGCGCACCAGTTGCTGGAGAAGATGGTGGACGAAACCCGCCGCGCGGGCGGGCACCTGCCGTTTTCGCCGACCACCGAATACATCAACACGATCCCGCCGCACCTGGAGGCGAAGTCGCCGGGCGACGCCGCGATGGAATGGCGCATCCGTTCGCTGATCCGCTGGAACGCGATGGCGATGGTGGTGCGCGCCAACCGCCGGCCGGGCGAACTCGGCGGCCACATCGCCAGCTTCGGCTCCTCGGCCACGCTCTACGACGTCGGCTTCAATCACTTCTGGCGCGCGCCATCGGAAGAGCATCCGGGCGACCTGATTTTCTACCAGGGCCATTCGAGCCCCGGCCTGTACGCGCGTTCGTACCTGGAAGGCCGCTTCGACGAGGATCGCCTCGACAACTTCCGCATGGAAGTCGGCGGGCATGGTTTGTCGTCTTATCCGCATCCGTGGCTGATGCCCGACTACTGGCAGACGCCGACCGTCTCGATGGGGCTGGGTCCGATCCAGGCGATCTACCAGGCGCAATTCCTGAAGTACCTGGAAGCCCGCGGCCTGATGCCCAAGACCGACCGCAAGGTGTGGTGCTTCATGGGCGACGGCGAGGTGGATGAGCCGGAATCCCTGGGCGCAATCGCGCTGGCCGGGCGCGAGAAGCTCGACAACCTGATCTTCGTCATCAACTGCAACCTGCAGCGCCTCGACGGGCCGGTGCGCGGCAACGGCAAGATCATCCAGGAACTGGAAGGCGTGTTCCGCGGCGCCGAGTGGAACGTCATCAAGCTGATCTGGGGCTCGTACTGGGATCCGCTTCTTGCGCGCGACACCAAGGGCGTGCTGCGCAAGCTGATGATGGAAACCGTGGATGGCGAATACCAGGCCTGCAAGGCATTCGGCGGCAAGTACACGCGCGAGCAGTTCTTCGGCAAATACCCGGAGACCGCGGCGATGGTCGCCAACCTCTCCGACGACGACGTGTGGCGCCTGAACCGCGGCGGCCACGATCCGCACAAGGTGTACGCCGCCTACCACGCGGCGGTGAACACGCAGGGCATGCCGACGGTGATTCTGGCCAAGACCGTCAAGGGCTACGGCATGGGCGCGGCCGGCGAATCGCAGAACATCGCGCACCAGGCCAAGAAGATGCACCACGATGCGAT
>DASVDY010000208.1:0-5419 GCA_036380855.1 Rhodanobacteraceae bacterium | reverse complement strand
AGGTCGAAGCTGCCCGCGTGGGTGGGGCCGTCCGGGCCGACCACGCCGGCGCGATCAATCGCGAACAGGACGGGCAGGTTCTGCAGCGCGACGTCGTGGATCAACTGGTCGTAGGCGCGTTGCAGGAAGGTGGAATAGATCGCCACCACCGGATGCGCGCCCTCGCAGGCCATGCCCGCGGCGAGCGTCACCGCGTGCTGCTCGGCGATTGCCACGTCGAAATAGCGCTGCGGGAATTCCTTCGAGAAGCGCACCAGGCCCGAACCCTCGCGCATCGCAGGCGTGATGCCGTACAGGCGCTCGTCCGCCGTGGCCATGTCGCACAGCCAGTCGCCGAACACTTCGGTATACGTGAGTTTCTTCGGCGCAGACGAAACCTTCTTCACCACGCCCTGCTGCGGATCGAACGGGCCGACCGCGTGGTACTCGATCTGCGCAGCCTCGGCCGGCGCGTAACCCTTGCCCTTGGTGGTGATCACGTGCAGCAGTTGCGGGCCGCGCAAATCCTTCACGGTCCTGAGGGAACGCAGCAGCGAAGGCAGGTCGTGGCCGTCAATCGGGCCGGTGTAGTGGAAGCCCAGCTCCTCGAACAGCGTGCTCGGCACGAACATGCCCTTGGCGTGTTCTTCCCAGCGCTTGATGAAACGCCACGGCAACGAGCGCGGCTTCAGCACGCGCTTGGTGCGTTCGCGCCAGAGGTTCAGACGCCGGCTGGCGAGCAGGCGCGCGAGCATCTTGGTGGTGGCGCCGACGTTCTCGCTGATGGACATGCCGTTGTCGTTCAGGATCACCAGCATGTCGGGCTCGACGTCGCCGCCATGGTTCAGCGCTTCGAAGGCCATGCCCGCAGTCATCGCACCATCGCCGATCACCGCCACGACCTTGCGAGGATCGTTCTTGCGCTGCGCGGCGATCGCCATGCCCAGCGCCGCGGACACCGACGTGGACGAATGGCCGACGCCGAAGGCGTCGTATTCGCTCTCGGCACGCTTCGCGAACGGCGCCAGGCCGTCCTTCTGCTTGATGGTGGTGATCGCGTCGCGGCGGCCGGTGAGGATCTTGTGCGGATAGCACTGGTGGCCGACATCCCAGACGATGCGGTCGCGCGGGGTGTCGTAGAGGTATTGCAGCGCGACGGTCAGCTCGACCACGCCCAGGCCCGCGCCGAAATGACCGCCCACGCTCGCCACCGATTCGATCAGGTATGCGCGCAGCTCGTCGGCCAGCGCCGGCAATTGATCCTCGCTGAGCCGTTTCAAGTCGGCCGGCGAATCAATTTGCGAAAGCAGCGGGTAGCGGGTGGATTCAATCATTCGGCTATTGTTGGATGCGAGGCCGGGCAGGGCAAGGGCAAAAGTATGGCGAAGCGCCAACGCGCTTGCTCGTCATTCCGGGGCTGCGCGGATGTAGTCCGCGCAGAACCCGGAATCTGCTCTTCCTTATGCTTGCCGGGAGCAGATTCCGGGTTCCACTTTCCGGCAGCGCCGGAAAGCGGCCCCGGAATGACGATATCTCACGCCTTCACCCCGAATCTCCGCTTCAACGTCTGCCGGATCCTGATCTGCCGCGACGCGTCGCGCATCTCGTGCAGCCGCTTGGCGTTCGCCGCGAGCACGTCGCTGCGGGTCAGGATGCCGGTGAGCTTCGTCGGGTCCTCGCGTGAGACCACGATCAGCCGGCCGACGTTTTCGGCCACCATCAGGTCCGCGGCGTCGCGCAGCGAGTGGTCCTCGAACACGATGATCGGGCCGCGCTTCAGCAGTTCGCCGATCCGCTTGAGGCCCGGCAGGTCGGGATCCAGCAGCGTGCGGCGGGTGACCACGCCGCGCACGCGGCCGTTGTCGTCCACCACCGGGTAGCCCTGGTGCTGGGCGCGCACGCGCCCGGAATTCATCCAGCGCAGCACGTCACCCAGTTCGTCGGAGGTCTTGAGCGAGCGCACCTCGCGCGTGCAGGCCTGGCCGACCGCGATCTGCGCGAGCAGGTCGGCTTCGTACTCGCTCGGCACGCGCACGCCGCGGCGCGCGATCTTTTCGGTCATGATGGTGTTGCGCATCATCAGCGCCGAAATCAGGTAGGCCGCGGTGCAGCCCCCCAGCAGCGGCAGCAGGCCGGCCGGCTGGCGGGTGGTCTCGAACGCGAACACGATCGCCGTCAGCAGTGCGCGCGAGGCGCCGGCGAAGATCGCCGCCATGCCGACCAGCGCGGCGATGCGCGGATCAATGCCGAACGCCGGCCACAGGTGGCCGATGCCGATGCCGATCAAGGCGCCGAGCGAGCCGCCGATCATGAAGAGGGGCGCCAAGGTTCCGCCGGAAGTGCCGCTGCCCAGCGCGATCACCCACGAGATGAATTTCAGCACGCACAGCGAGACCAGCACCTTGATGCCGAAGCTGCCCTGCACCAGCCCGTCAATATTGTCGTAGCCCACGCCCATCGTGTGCGGCGCGAACCAGCCGATCAGGCCGGCCACGAGGCCGCCGATCGCCGGCCACCACATCCAGTGGATCGGCAGTTTCTCGAAGGCGTCCTCGACGCCATACACCGCCTTGCTGACCCACACGCTGACGATGCCGACGATCGCGCCGAGCGCGATGTAGCTGCCCAGCGCCCAGCCGCCGGGCTCGGCGACGGTGGGCATCGCGAACACCGCGCCCGAGCCATAGGTCGCATAACGCACGCCGGTCGCGGTAAAAGTGGCCAGTGCCACCGGGATGAGCGAGCGCGGGCGCAATTCGAACAGCAGCAATTCGACTGCCAGTACCAGCGCCGACACCGGGGCGCCGAACACCGCCGCCATGCCCGCGGCGGCACCGGCCGCCAGCAGCACCTTGCGCTCGTGCGCGGTGACGCGCAGCAGCTGGCCGATCAGCGAACCCAGCGCGCCGCCGGTGGAGATGATCGGGCCTTCCGCGCCGAACGGGCCGCCGGTGCCGATCGCGAACGCGGAAGACACCGGTTTCAGGAAAGTGATGCGGGGCGCAATCCGCGATTCGTTCAGCAGCACCTGCTCCATGGCCTCGGGAATGCCGTGGCCCTGGATCGCGCGCGAACCCCAGCGCGCCATGATGCCGGCGATCAATCCGCCGATCGCGGGAATCACGATCACCCATGCGCCGAGATGGTTGAATGCCGGCGACAGCACGAAGGATCCCTTGTGCGCCGTCGGGCCGATCACGTCCGACACGCGCCCGTAAAAGCTGATGTCGGTGATCAGGTTGATCATCAGCATCAGCAGTTGCGCGACGTAGGCGGCAGCCACGCCCAGCAGCACCGCCAGCGCGCCGGTCAAAAGTATCCGGTGCGAGACCAGCGTGGATTCGCGCGGCATGCTCGCCGCGTCCAGCGACGCACCGAGCGCGGGCGCCACCGGCAATGCGTCGGTGCTGCCTTCGGTACGCACACTGTCATGTTCCGGCGGGCGGGGCTGATGCGGATCCACGGACTCTCCCTTGCGGCGCAATTGGTGCACTGCGGCAAAAACGGGGCATTCTACAGCGTGAAGAGATACAACCGAAGAGCGGAACAGGGAACACGCAAAGACCCGCGATTATCTTTCGTCATTCCGGCGAAAGCCGGAACCCAGTGGCCAATTCCGGAACAAAATCGCCGGATTCCGGATCGCGGGTCGCCGCGTCCGGAATCGCGATCAGCGGATTCGCCCGAGCCGGCGGTTCTAGCTCACCCGCCGGTTCTTCGGCAGATGATGCACCAGGAATTCCATCTGGTCGGCGAGGATGTTGCGGTTGGACAGGATCAGGTGTTCGACCCAGCTCGGCTTGTAGGGCACCGCCAGCAGCGGCATCGCGGCCTGCTGCGGCGTGCGCCCGCCTTTCCTGATGTTGCAGGCCAGGCATGCGGTGACCACGTTCGCCCAGATATCGCGGCCGCCACGCGAGAGCGGCACCACGTGGTCGCGGGTCAGCTCTCCGCGGCTGTAATGCGTGCCGCAGTACAGGCAGATGTGGCGGTCGCGCGCAAACAGCGCCGCATTGGTGAGCGCGGGCGAAGGATCCACCGCGCCGGACCGGCAGTGCCCGCGGCTGGCGACGATCGGGTGCAGCGACAGGATGCTCTGTTCGCCATCGTTGCGGAAACCGCCGTGCACCGTGAGGCAGGGTTCACCCAGCGTCCAGGCCACCGCCTCGCGCACGTACAGGCACGCGGCGTCCTGCCAACTGATCCAGTCGAGGATGCGACCGCCCGCGTCCAGCGACAGCACCCGCGTGCTGTGCAGGTCGGCGACCACGTTGCGCGGTTCGCGTTCGGCGACGGAGGCTGTGTGCGACTCCATGACCGGCCGAGAATAAAACAAAACGGATCAGGGGAGGTAGGCCGGGCTCGGCCCGCCGATTCGAAGGGTGAAGCACGGTCCGGCGGTCAGGACCCGCCCTGCACGGACTTGGCCATCCTCAGCAGGTCGGAGCCGAAGCCTGCGCGTTCGTAGAGTGCACGGGCGCGTTCGTTGCCGGGGAACACCGCCAGCGTGATCAGGACGCAGCGATTCTGCTTCGCCCAGGCCTGCGCGTGGCCGAGCAGGGCGCGGCCGATGCCCTGGCCGTCGTGGCCATGCGCCACGGCCAGGTCGGAGATGTGGCAGTTGGGCTTGCCGGAAAAGAAGTCGCGCGTTTTCTGAAGCCGGAGGAAACCGACCCGTTCGCCGTTTTCGTCTTCGGCCACGAACAGGGCCTCGCCGGCGGGGAGGTTTTCCAGGGTGCGCTTGAGGTCGCGGCGGATGCCATTCGCGCAGTCGTTGCGTTTGCGCCAGGCGGGCAGATCGAAACCGACGAAACGCTCGACAAGCGAAAGGACGAAAGCGTCGTCGCCGGCATCGGCGGCGCGGATGCGCAGATCTGATCCCGTGGCGCATTTTTTTGTTCGCATCGAAAATCTCGATGTGGGCCCTTCGACTCCAGTCCCGTTCGTCCCGAGCGTAGCGGCGAAGCCGCGGAGTCGAAGGAACGAACGGAACTTGCGCTCAGGGCGAACGTGTGTTGATTCCGTTCACCCGAACAACTTGTCCGGCATCGCGAACAGGCTCTCCGCGCCTGCCTCGATCGCCATGCGATGCGCCGTCGTGCGCGGCAGGAGGCGCGAGAAATAAAAACGCGCGGTCAGCAACTTGGCCTGCCTGAAATCGCCGCCCTGCGGGGAAGCCTGCGCGGCCGCCACGCTGCGCGCCCAGAAGTAGGCGAGCGCGACGTAGCCCGAGTAGAACAGATAGTCCACGGCCGCCGCGCCGATCTCGTCGGCATTGCCCACCCCCCGCTTTCCGATCGCCTGGGTCAGGTCGGCCCATTCCTTGGTGACGGCCGCCAATGGCGCGATGAATTCCTTCAGCAAGTCGTTGCCCGCGTGTTGCGCGCAGAACGCGGCGATCTCTTCCAGGAACAGCTTCAGGCCGGCGCCCTGCTGCTGC
>DASVDY010000207.1:0-5651 GCA_036380855.1 Rhodanobacteraceae bacterium | reverse complement strand
CCCACGCCCGGGCAACGCACGCATTTCGCGGAGCTGATGCAAAAACTGACCGCACCGGATGCGGAGCAAAAACTGTTCAAGCAACTGCAGCCGCAGATTGCGCAGCTGCGGGCCCATCGCAGCGAGAACCTGCCGATGCTGATCGGCATCCTGCAGGCGACCGGCAACGATCTCGTGCAGAACGCCACGCTCTCGCCGAACCAGAGGCAGCAGGCCACGCAGGCGGTGGCCGCGCTCGCCGAATGGGCGAAAAGCGCGGACTTCACGGACGAGGCCAAGGCGAAGCAGGCGATTGCGGTGATCTGTGCCGCGGCGCGCAAGCTCAATTTGCAGACGCTGGACCAGTGGCGCGCACTGGATTACGCGCAGGTGATGGCACGCTACACCATCGGCTGGGACGGCCTGAAGCAAATGCTGAAGATCTACGGACTCGACCTGGACGCCACCTTCGAGCACGCCAAGCTGGAAACCCTGAGCGACGACGGCACGCACGCACGCCTGCGCGAAACGCTGACCCTGGCGGGCAAACCGATCGTCAGCGAAGCGCAACTGGTGATGCAGGATGGCCACTGGTACGACGCCGACAAGCTGGCCGCCTGGAGAAAGCAGCTCCAGAAGCCCGCGTCCGCGTCGTCAACCGCGCCCACCAGCCTCAGTTCGGCGGGCTCGAAATCGGACAAGAGGCCTTGAAAGCGAAAGGGCGAAGGCAGGCCGCGGGGCGCCGGCGCGCAGGAACCGCTGTGTACACACCGGTACACGAGGTTTCCGCGCACCGCCGGCACGCGGCATGCCGGGCGCAGTAGCTCTCAAGGTCGCTTGCGTACAATGCACGCGATGACCTCGACCCCTTCGACCGACCATCCGGCGCCCTCGCCGCCGTGGAGCCGCGCCCTGCTCGGCCGGCTGCTCGCGCCTTGGCTGCGGATCAAGCGCGATCCGGCCGAACCGCTGAGCCTGCTCGCCACCGACACGCCGGTGGTATACGTGATCGAGCGCCAGGGCCTGACCGATGGCCTGATTCTGGAGCGCGCCTGCCGCGAGGCCGGGCTGCCGAGCCCGTTGCGCCCGATCCCCGGCGTGCCGCGCCGGCGGCGTTCGATGTTCGCACTGAGCCAGCGCGAGGGTTGGCTGGTCGGTCGCGATCGCCAGCGCGCGCCGCGCGAGGCGCTGAAACAACTTCTGCTTGCGCTGGAAGCGCAGCCGGGGCACGACATCCAGTTGCTGCCGGTCTCGATCTTCGTGGGCCGCGCGCCCAACCGGCAATCGGGCTGGCTGCGCGCCTTGCTTTCGGAGAACTGGGTGATGGTCGGCCGCTTCCGGCGGCTGCTGGCGATCCTGCTGAACGGGCGCGACACCATCGTGCACTTCTCCACGCCCATCTCGCTGCGCGCCGCGCTGGACGAGGTGCCCGGCGAACGTCCCGAGCGCCTGCAGCGCAAGCTGGCGCGCGTGCTGCGCGTGCACTTCCGGCGCGTGCGCACCACCGTGATCGGGCCGGATCTCTCGCACCGGCGCACCGTGGTGGATTCGGTGCTGAACGCCGAGAGCGTGCGCGCGGCGATCGCCGCGGCGGCTTCCAAGGAAAACATTCCCTATGCCACGGCATGGCGGCGCGCGCAGAAGCTGATGCACGAGATCGCGGCGGACTACTCGCCGCCGTTCGTGCGCGCGGTGTCGTTCATGCTCGCGAGCTTCTGGAACAAGCTCTATGACGGCATCGCGATGCACCACTTCGACAAGCTGCGCGCGATCGCGCCCGGCCACGAAGTGATTTACGTGCCCAGCCACCGCAGCCACGCCGATTACGTCTTGCTGAGCTACCAGTTGCACCACTCCGGCGTGGTCGTGCCGCACGTCGCCGCCGGGGTCAATCTCAACCTGCCCGTATTGGGTTCGCTGCTGCGCCGCGGCGGGGCGTTCTTCCTGCGCCGCAGTTTCAAGGGCGACGCGCTGTATTCGGTGGTGTTCAAGGAATACATGGCGCAGTTGATAGACCGCGGCGTGTCCATCGAATACTTCATCGAAGGCGGGCGCTCGCGCACCGGCCGCCTGCTGGAGCCGCGCGCGGGCATGCTGGCGATGACCGTGCGCGCCTTCCTGCGCGCGCCGCGCCGGCCGGTGCTGTTCCAGCCGGTCTACATCGGCTACGAAAAGCTGATGGAAGGCCGCGCCTACAGCGGCGAACTGTCCGGCAAGAAGAAGGAAAAGGAATCCTGGTGGAGCCTGCTGCGCAGCCTGCGCGTGTTGCGCCAGCACTACGGTCGCGTCGCGCTGAATTTCGGCGAGCCGGTGATGCTGACGCCGCTGCTGGACGAGGCCGCACCCGACTGGCGGGAGGCCACGCTGAAGAGCGAAGAACGGCCGGACTGGCTGCCGAAGCTCATAGATCAATTGGCCGAGCGCATCCAGGTGGAAGTGAACCGCGCCGCGGACGTCAACCCCATCAACCTGCTCAGCGTGGCGTTGCTTGCCACGCCGCGGCACGCGATGACGGAAAGCGATCTGCTGGCGCAGCTCGAACTGATGAAGGCGCTGCTGGAAGCGCTGCCCTTCTCGGAACGCACGACCGTCACGCCGATGTCGGCCGCCGAGATCGTGGCCTACGGCGAGCAGATGGGCTGGATCAGGCGCGTGCGCCATCCGCTGGGCGACGTGCTGAGCGTGGACCCCGAGCAGGCGGTGCTGCTGTCGTATTTCCGCAACAACGTGCTGCACCTGTTCGCGGGCGCCTCGTGGGTGGCGTGCTGCTTCGTCAACAACCGCAAGATGGCACGCGCGTCCATATCGCGACTGGCGCGGCTGATCTATCCGTTCGTCCAGGCCGAACTGTTCCTGCCGTGGGATGCGGAAGGCTTCGTCGCGCGCGTGCAGCAGATCCTGGATTTCCTGGTCGCGCGCGGGTTGCTGACCGCGCGCGGTGAAGGCCGGCTGCTGCAACGTGGCCCCGGCCAGGGCGACGAAGCGTTCCAGTTGCGGCTGCTGGCGCACAGCCTGCTGCAGACCTTCGAGCGCTACTACATCGCGATCGCGGCGTTGGTGAAGAACGGCCCCGGCACCCTCAGCACCGGCGAGCTGGAGAACCTGTGCCACCTCACCGCGCAGCGGCTGTCGCTGCTGTACGAACAGAGCGCGCCGGAATTCTTCGACAAGAACCTGTTCCGCGGCTTCATCGCGCTGCTGCGCGAGCGCCGCGTGATCCGCACGGACGCCAACGGCAAGCTGGATTTCGACGAGACGCTGGCGGAAGTCGCGCGCGACGCGCGGGTGATCCTGGCGCGCGAAGTGCGCGATTCGATCCTGAAGATCACGCCGGACGTGGTCGCCGAAAAACCCGCCGCCCCGGCAGGCACCGCGCGCGCGGCTTGACGTGCCCGGATCTCCCACGCCCCGAAATGGCAGGCCATGGATGGCCGTGTCGAAGTGAGCTTTCGGCGCCGTCGCATGACGCCGAGCATCGCAGCCGGGCGCGCGGGAAAGGCGCGATTGTTTGAGCACACGGATGTGCGAGTTCGCGCCGGCGCGCGTCCGGCGAGAAGCGCAGGGCAGTCGAGCCAACTGGACGTTGGCTCGGCCGTCATGCCCGGCGCCAATGGCTTTGGTTACTTTCCCCGAAAGGAAAGTAACCCGCGCCGCGGGACGGCGCGGAAAAAGACATGGATGTCGAATCCAGACTTGCCAGGCCTCGCAGTATTCCCCCGACGACCCGTGCGAACGTACTCGCTGCCGATCGCGCTCAGCGATCCATCTTCATCGCCAGCAGCCGCTGCACGTCCGGCCAATCGTTCGCCGTGATGCTGTAGATCACCGTGTCGCGGAGCGTGCCGTCCGGACGGCGCCGGTGCGCGCGCAGCACGCCGTCGCGTTGCGCGCCGAGGCGCTCGATCGCGCGCTGCGAGGCGACGTTGTAGCGGTCGGTGCACAGCACCACCGATGCGCAGCCGAGCGCCTCGAAGGCATAGTCCAGCAGCAGGTGCTTGCAATGCGTGTTGACGTGGCTGCGCTGCCAGCGCTGCGCGTACCAGGTGTAGCCGATCTCCACGCGCGGCACCGCCGGGTCGTAGTCGCAGAAGCGCGTGCAGCCGACGACCTCGTTGCTCGCGCGCTCGCGCACGGCAAACGGGAGCATGTGGCCTTCCATCTGCCCGCGCAGCGCCGCTTCCACGTACGCCGCCATGCGGCCCGGCGCAGGTACCGAGGTGAACCACAGTTTCCACAGCTCGCCGTCCGTGGCCGCGCGTTCCAGTGCGGGCACGTGCTCGAGCGCCAGCGGTTCGAGCGTGATGCGTGTGTCCTGGAGGGAAACCGCTTGCAGAGGCAGGTTTGGCATTTGTCGGACAATCCATCAGAGAGACGACGTCATTCCCTGCAAGATCAACCTGGATTCCCGATCACCGCTGCGCGGCGTCGGGAATGACGACGGGCTGGGCTTACGCTTTCCCCAATCCCCAGCCCCCAGTCCCTAGTCCCGCCATCACGCATCAAGGTCCGGGATCAGCTTGTTTTCGAAATACGAAATCATGTCCTTCAATTTCAGCTTGCGCTTCTTCAGGCGCGTGAGCTGCAACTGGTCGCAATGCGAATCCGACGACATGCGTTCGATCGCCGCATCCAGGTCGCGGTGTTCCTCGCGCAATTCGGTCAGCCGGCGTGCCAGCACGGCGGGATCGTCGGAAATCATGCGCCGAGTTTAGCGCCGCCCGGGTGACGGTCGTGGTGCCGTGGAACGGGTAGAATCGTGGGTTCGCTCCCGCCGCACCGCACGCCATGAACGCCCTTCCCGCCGATCCACGCAAACGCGAGCACGAGGCCACGCGCCTCGCCAAACGCCTGCGCCACCAGGTCGGCCGCGCGATCGCCGACTTCAACATGATCGAGGACGGCGACAAGGTGATGGTGTGCCTGTCCGGCGGCAAGGATTCCTGGACGCTGCTGGACATCCTGCTGTCGTTGCAGGCGAAGGCACCGGTGCGCTTCGAGCTGGTCGCGGTGAACCTCGACCAGAAGCAGCCGGGCTTTCCGGAGCACGTGATCCCCGATTACCTGAAGTCGCGTGGCGTGCCATACCACGTGATCGAGCAGGACACCTACAGCGTGGTGACGCGGGTGATCCCGGAAGGCAAGACGCTGTGCAGCCTGTGCTCGCGGATGCGCCGTGGCGCACTGTACGCGTATGCGGAAGCCGAGGGCTTCACCAGGATCGCGCTGGGCCACCATCGCGACGACCTGCTGGCAACGTTTTTCCTGAACCTCTTTTACCAGGGCTCGCTCAAGGCGATGCCGCCGAAGCTGCAATCCGACGACGGCAGGCACGTCGTGATCCGGCCCCTCGCCTATTGCCGCGAGGACGAGATCGCGCAGTACGCGGCGTGGCGCGAATTCCCGATCATCCCGTGCAATCTTTGCGGCTCGCAGGAAAACCTGCAGCGCAAGCAGGTGCGCCGCATGCTCGACCAGTGGGAACGCGAGCATCCCGGCCGCAGCGAGATCATGTTCCGCGCACTCACGAACGCCGCGCCCTCGCAACTGGCGGATGCGAAGCTGTTCGACTTCGCGTCGCTCGGTGCGCGCGACGGGGCCACGCGCGCGGATGCGCATGGGTGGTTGTCGGGTGAAGCGGGGACGGGGGATGGGTAGCGGGGGCGCCTTGTAGC
>DASVDY010000206.1:0-6962 GCA_036380855.1 Rhodanobacteraceae bacterium | reverse complement strand
CGCTTCACCAGCAACTGCTTGATCTCGCCGATCGCCTTGGCGGGGTTCAGGCCCTTGGGGCAGGTGTTGGTGCAGTTCATGATCGTGTGGCAGCGGTACAACCGGAACGGGTCTTCCAGGTAATCGAGACGTTCGCCGGTGTCTTCGTCGCGCGAATCAATGATCCACCGGTACGCCTGCAGCAACACGGCCGGCCCCAGATAGCGATCCGGGTTCCACCAGTAGCTCGGGCACGCGGTGGAGCAGCACGCGCACAGGATGCATTCGTACAGCCCGTCCAGCTTCTTGCGGTCTTCGGGCGATTGCAGCCGCTCGCGCGCGGGCGGCGCGCTCTGCGTGCGGATCCACGGCTTGATCGAAGCGTACTGCGCGTAGAAGTGCGTGAGGTCGGGCACCAGGTCCTTCACTACCGGCATGTGCGGCAGCGGGTAGATCTTGACGTCGCCTTCGGGCAGGTCGTGCAGGGCCTTGGTGCAGGCCAGCGTGTTGCCGCCGTTGATGTTCATCGCGCACGAGCCGCAGATGCCTTCGCGGCATGAGCGGCGCAAGGTCAGCGTCGGATCGATCTCGTTCTTGATCTTCAGCAGCACGTCCAGAACCATCGGCGTGTTGCTGACGTCAACCTCGTAGGAATCCAGGCGCGGATTGCCGCCCGCTTCCGGATCCCAGCGGTAGACGTGGAAGGTACGCACCTTCTTGGCGCCGGGTTGCGCGGCGTGGTGCCGGCCCTTCTTGACCTGGGATGTTTTGGGGAGGGTGAACTCGGCCATCTTGCGTTTTCCCGATTGGTAGGAGCGCGCCTGCGCGCGACCACGGAGCTCTCAGCCATGGATGGCGTTTGCCATCGCCTGCAAGCAGGCTCCTACAACAGCAAATCAATACACCCGCTTCTTCGGCGGAATCGTCTGCACCTCGTCGGTGAGGGTGTTGAGGTGCACCGGCCGGTAGTCGAACCGCACCGCGCCCTTCTCGTCCACCCAGCTCAGCGTGTGCTTCATCCAGTTGGCGTCGTCGCGCTCGGGGAAGTCGTCGCGCGCGTGCGCGCCGCGGCTTTCCGTGCGCTGCTCGGCCGAATACATCGTCGCCACCGCCTGGTCCAGCAGGTTGGCCAGCTCGAAGGTCTCGATCAGGTCCGAGTTCCAGATCAGCGAACGGTCGCTCACGCGCACGTCCTCGAAGCTGGCGTGCACCTCCGAAATCTTCCTGCAGCCTTGCTGCAGGCTTTCGGCGATGCGGAACACCGCCGCGTCGGCCTGCATGGTCTTCTGCATGTTCAGGCGGATCTGCGCGGTCGGCGTGCCGCCGTTGGCATTGCGCAGCTTCTCCAGCCGCTGCATCGGGCGGTCGAGGATGTCGGACGCGAGATCCTTGTGCGGCGAATTCGGCTTGACCAGCTCGGCGCAACGATTGGCGACCGCGCGGCCGAACACCACCAGATCGAGCAGCGAATTCGAACCCAGACGATTGGCGCCGTGCACCGACACGCAGGCGGCCTCGCCGATCGCGAACAGCCCCGGCACCACCGCGTCCGGATCGTCGCCGCGCTTGGTCACGACTTCGCCGTGGTAGTTGGTCGGGATGCCGCCCATGTTGTAGTGCACGGTCGGCTGCACCGGGATCGGCTGCTTTGTCACGTCCACGCCCGCGAAGACGCGCGCGCTCTCGGCGATGCCCGGCAGGCGCTCGTGGATCACTTCCGGCCCGAGGTGCTGCAGGTTCAGGAAGATGTGGTCGGCGTGCTCGCCGACGCCACGGCCTTCCCGGATCTCCATGGTCATCGCGCGGCTCACCACGTCGCGCGAGGCGAGGTCCTTGGCGTTCGGCGCGTAGCGCTCCATGAAGCGCTCGCCCTTGGCGTTGGTGAGGAACCCGCCCTCGCCGCGCACGCCTTCGGTGATCAGGCAGCCCGCGCCGTAGATGCCGGTCGGATGGAACTGCACGAACTCCATGTCCTGCAGCGGCAGGCCCGCGCGCAGCGCCATGCCGCCGCCGTCGCCGGTGCAGGTGTGCGCCGAAGTGCAGGAGAAATACGCGCGGCCGTAGCCGCCGGTCGCCAGCACCACCGCGTGGCCGCGGAAGAAGTGCAGCGTGCCCTCGTTCATGTCAATCGCGAGCACGCCGCGGATCGCGCCGTCGGCATCCGTCACCAGGTCGGTGGCGAAGTATTCGATGAAGAAGCGCGCCTCGTGCGCCAGCGACTGCTGGTAGAGCGTGTGCAGGATCGCATGGCCGGTGCGGTCGGCCGCCGCGCAGGTGCGTTGCGCCGTGCCCTCGCCGAAATTGGTGGTCATGCCGCCGAACGGGCGCTGGTAGATCTTGCCTTCCTCGGTGCGCGAGAACGGCACGCCATAGTGTTCCAGTTCGATGATCGCCGGGATGGCCTCGCGGCACATGTATTCGATCGCGTCCTGGTCGCCCAGCCAGTCCGAACCCTTGACGGTGTCGTACATGTGCCAGCGCCAGTCGTCCGGGCCCATGTTGCCGAGCGCGGCGGCCACGCCGCCCTGCGCGGCTACCGTGTGCGAGCGCGTCGGGAACACCTTGGTCACGCAGGCGGTGGAGAGGCCTTTCGCGGCAAGGCCGAGCGTGGCGCGCAGGCCGGCGCCACCGGCGCCCACGACCACGACGTCATATTGGTGAGTCTGGACTTTCATTCTTTCCCTTCGCGGTTGCAAAGCTGCTGCGCTCGGCCCGATTCAAGACGACATGCAGCGCGCCGGCGGTGCCCGGAATCCTCATGCATTGACATATACACTCCGGTTCCTGCGCTCCGGCGACGCGCAACCACGGAGCCTTTCTGCCACGGATGGCAGCTCTCGCTCGCTACGCTTTGCAATCCGCTCCATAGTTCTCGAATCAGTAGGCGCCGAGCCAGATCTTCAGAATCGCCATGGCGCAGGCCACCGCGCCCAGCACCGCCAGAAACTTCACCGCGACCAGCAGCAAGAGCTCGACCCAGCGCGTGTGCACGTAGTCCTCGATCACCACCTGCAGCCCGAGGGCGCCATGCCAGAACGAAACCGCGGTGAACAGGATCAGCAATCCGGCATTGATCGGATTGCCCACCAGCGCATGCGCGGAGACGAAGTCAAGGTGCGGCAGGCGCAGCACCAGCCAGACGAACCAGAGGCTGATCGGAACGAGCGCGACTGCGGTCAGGCGCTCGAGCCACCAGTGGCCGACGCCACTTTTGGCGGAACCCAACCCGCGCGCGCGTTTCAGCGGGGCGCGCACATCATGCGGACCCGCATTGTGGGGAGCGGCGCTCATGGCACCCCTCCCGCAAACAGCACCAGCAGCCACACCACCAGCGTGAGCGCGACGCTGGCCACGACCACCAGCCAGCTCATGGCGAAGTAGTTGGGTGCGCGCACGTCGTCGCGCCGCCACACGTCGAAGTCGTATCCGGCGTCGCGGACCAGGTGCTGGATGCCCTGGCACAGGTGCAGGAACAGCGAGAACGTCCAGCAGATCAGCAGCGCGATGCCGATGCCGCTCGCGCAGAAGCCCGCGAAGAGGTTCCATGCCGCCTCGCCGGTTGCCAGCGCGATCAGGCCCCAGGCGACCAGCACTGCGCCCAGGCAAAGAAAGACCCCGGTGATCCGGTGCAGCACGGACAGCAGCATCGTGATGCGCCATTCGTAGATGCCGAGGTGCGGCGACAGGGGACGTGCGTGCGGCATGGAAAATTCCTTCGATCCAGGCAGACTTGGTCTGCTCACAGCGTCTGGTGCGCATCCTCAAGCGCCTTCCGGCCCGCACCTCCCTGCGCGGCCTGTGCCGGCGCGGGATGCGACTCGATGCATCCCGCAAATAGCCCGGCTCACCTTGAGGATGCCGGATTCAAATCCGTGAAAGCGTAGTACGCGGATGTGCGCGAAACAAGAATGCTAACCTCGGTACATGATAACCGCGGACGCCCCCGAGCCTGAAATGCACGCTGCCGCGGGCCCCGCGCAATGCATCGAGATTGCCGGCGCGGATGCACGGACATTCGCCCAGGCGCAGTTTTCGGGCGACGTGCGCGCGCTGCGGGCCGGGCACTGGCAATGGAATGCGTGGCTCGACCCGAAGGGCTCGGTGCGCGCGCTGATGCACCTCGCCGATCCCGGCGACGGCCGGCTGCTCGCACTGCTGCGGGGCGGGGATGCGGAAGCGTTGTGTACGGAACTTCGCCGCTATGTATTCCGCTCGAAGGTGTCGCTCGGAGTCCCGGGCCGATGCCGGCGCCGCATCGGGGACGGATTGCCGCTCGGCTCGATCCACATGGACGCGGACGCGATCGGGTTCGGATATGGCGACCGCAGCCTGTGGCTGGAGCGAGCCGACGGCGCAACCGGCGTCGAACCTGCAGGCGACGAAGCGCTGCGCCTGGCCGACATCCGCGGTGGCTGGCCGACGCTGCCGCCCGGCGATCATGCTTTCCTTCCACCGGCACTCGGTCTGGAACACCTGGGTGCGGTCGCCTTCGGCAAGGGCTGCTACCCCGGCCAGGAGATCGCCGCACGGCTGCACTACCGCGGCGGGCACAAACTGCGGCTCGCGCACGTGCGATGCGAATCGGATCTCGTTGCGGGGCGACCGCTGTCGCCCGCGCAGTCGCGCGCAATCGTGCTGGATGCGGTCACCGCCGGCGATGCGTGCGAAGCGCTGGCAGTCGTCGAAGAAGATGCGGGATCGCTCCATGGCATCCGCATGATCCGGCGCTTCGACGCCTGACCGCCTCCGACGGCTTGCTGCACTCAAGCTGAACGGCAGCCCGGAAAATATTGCGCGATTTCCCTTCGTCCCCTAGCCTTCGCGGAAATTTTTTCCGCCGGGTTGTCCTTGTTGCCCGGTTTGCGCGCGGTCCGGAGGATCCGCATCGCGCGCGGCGGCAGGTTTTCTGTCGTAAGTAGCACGTTGGCGCATTGCTTGCTCCGGTTACGCCCGGCCCATTGCCGGTCATCCGTCCCCGGTAGCGCCGCCAGCTTCAAACCGAAAATCCGATTTTCGCGACAGCGGTGAAGCCGTGTCGCTTTGCAGCGGGTAACGCGCATCTTCGCGCGACCGCGTGTTCGACTGCGAGGTTCGAAGTCCCGCGGCCAGGAAGGCCGCATCAAGGCGCAAAGGCGCAGCTAGGGAGAAGGCACATGACAATCGGATGGATACTCGGTTTGACCGCACTGCTGCCGCAACCGGTGGCCGATCACACCTGTCTCGCCGCCACGGTGTACCTGGAGGCGCGCAGCGAACCGGTTCGAGGTCAGCTCGCGGTCGCGGAAGTCGCGCTGCGCCGGCTGGACCTCGGCCGCTACGGAGCCACGGTTTGCGACGTGGTCACCGAGCCGCACCAGTTCGCGCTGACCGCCGTGCCGAAGTCCTTCGACATCGCCAACCAGCAGGCATGGAACACCGCCTGGCGGGTTGCGGGCGAGGCGCTGCACGTGTGGTCGCTGCCGCGTTCGGAACGCCAGGTTGTCGTGCCGCATGCCGACCATTTCATGCGCGTGGATGCGAACGCAGACTGGGCCAACAATCCGCTGGCCACGATCGGCGAACACCGCTTCTATGCGGCCGAGTGACGGCCGAAGAACCCCGCCCGGCACTCGCGGCAGACAGAAAAAGACCCTCTCCGGAGGGTCTTTTTCGTTTCGCCGTCAACGTCCGCGCATGTACACGTGGTCGTTCTGGACGATCACGTAGTCGCCGATCCGCACGCCCGGGGGTTCGCGCTGGGTGACCGTCGCATAGCGACCGTCATCGAGTCGCACGACGATCTGCCATGCGTCGCCATTGCCGGTGCGCGAGCCGATCGCATGGCCCGCCACGCCGCCCACGACCGCACCACCGATCGTGGCCGCCGTGCGCCCGTTGCCCTTGCCGATCTGGTTGCCGAGTGCGCCGCCGACCACGGCACCGATCACGGTACCGATCGTGGCGTTGCGGTCGCTGCCGCTGGTGTAGACCTCACGAATGTCCTGCACCACGCCGCACTGGTGATAGCAGTCCGACTGCGGCGGCGGTGGAGGCGGCGGGGGCGGCGGCGGATAGCCATAGGCAGGTCCGCTGTAACGGGTGGTCTGGGCGGGATACGGTTCGCAGCCGGTCAGCATCAGGGCCGCGAAGCCGGCCAGCGCCAGGGTGATGAGCAGCTTGCGGGCAAATCCATGCTTGCCGTGGTTCATGACAACGCTCCTTGTTTTGCGATCTTCCATGATCGCGAAGATCAAAAAGCAGGCATCCCTGCCTGCACTTCCGAATTTTTGCGATCTTCCATTTCGCGAAGATCAAGAAGCAGGCATCCCGCACTTCCGGATTTCCTGCGATTGTCCTTGATCGAAAATCAAAAGCGGACGTCCATGTCCGTCCTTTGCATCAGAACTCCTCAGTCGGCTTGCGCGCCTTCGCCACCGTTGTCCGCAATCACCACGCCATTGCTCACCTGCACGCGCGTGCCCGGATCGTGGTCCAGGCGCACGTGGCGCTGCTCGCCCTGGTACTCGTAGGTGACGTCATAGGCGACGGTCTTCGAGGTGTGGCGGGTCACGGTGTGGCAGCGATGCTCGACTGTGGTGTAGGTCGGATTGTTTTCCTGATGCCGCTTCTGGATCTCATGCCCGGCGAACCCTCCGGCGACCGCCCCACCCACCGTGGCGAGGTCCTTGCCCTTGCCGCCGCCAATCTGGTGGCCGATCAGCGCACCCGCCACCGCGCCGATTGCAGTACCGCCAATCTGGTGCTGGTCCTTGTACTCTTCCTTGTGCACCACGGTTTCGTCGCCGCAGACTTCATGCGGCGTGCTGGTGGTCTCCTTGACCGGCTCCACGCTCACCACCTGGGCGTATTCGGGTCCGTTGTTGCCGTTGGCAAAGCCGTACTTCGCGGCGATCGCCACTGCGGCAATGATGCCGAGGGCGGCGATGGCGACACCCGCAACGATTGGCTTGTTCATGTGTGACTTCTCCCGTAGTCATCAAGCT
>DASVDY010000205.1:0-7912 GCA_036380855.1 Rhodanobacteraceae bacterium | reverse complement strand
CGCTGGGCGGCCACCCGCTGCTCTGGCAGCACCTGTTCTGGATATTCGGACACCCGTGGGTGTACGCGATCGTGCTGCCGGCGATGAGCATCGTCTCGCAGGCTTTGCCGGTGTATTGCCGGCGCCCGCTGGTGGCGCAATCGGCGGTGGTGCTGGCGACGATCCTGACGATGGTGCTCGGCTTCGGCGTGTGGGTGCACCACATGTTCGCGACCGGCCTGCCCTCCGTGGCGATGGGGTTCTTCTCGGCCGCGAGTTTCGTGATCGTGATTCCCTCGGCGGTGTCGGTGTTTGCCTGGGTGGCGACGATCTGGACCGGCCGGCCGGTGTTCACCACCGCGTTCAAGTTCTTCGCCGCGGAAGTCGTGCTGTTCGTGATCGGCGGGGTATCGGGCTTCATGACCGCCGCGGTGCCGCTGGACTGGCAACTGACCGACACCTATTTCGTGGTGGCCCACCTCCACTACGTGCTGATCGGCATCAACGTGTTTCCGGTGATCGGCGGCATCTACCACTGGTTCCCGAAGATGAGCGGCAGGATGCTCAGCGAGAAACTCGGCTGGTGGAATTTCTGGCTGATGTTCATCGGCTTCAACGTCGGCTTCTTCCCGATGCACATCTCGGGTCTGGCCGGCATGCCGCGGCGCATCTATACGTATCCGGCCTCGATGGGCTGGGGCGACCTCAACCTCGTCACCACGATCGGTGCCTTCATCTTCGCGCTCGGCGTGCTGCTGTTCGTGGTCAACGTGGTCGTGAGCCTGTTCGCCGGACGCAAGGCGCCGCCGAATCCGTGGGATGCGGATTCGCTGGAATGGGCAACCGAATCGCCGCCGCCCAGCTACAACTTCGCGGTGATCCCGCGCGTGGGCAGCGTGCACCCGTTGTGGGAAGACCGCCTGCAGGACGAAAGCGGGCGCAGCATCATCGGCGAAGGCCCGGTGCTCGACCACGAGCATGAAATTCCCGGCACCACGGTGCTGGATGCCGAGCCCGACGTGATCCTGAAGCAGCCGCATCCGACCCTGGCGCCGCTGATCATGGCGCTGCTGATCGCCGGCACCTTCGTCGGCATGCTGCTGGAAATGTGGCCCGTCGCCTTCGGCTGCATGTGCGCCATGATCCCGGCGTTGTTCTACTGGTTCTGGCCGCGCAGGGCGACCGGCTGGGAGATCCCGGCATGAACACCAATGTCTATGAGGAGCGCTCGTTGCCGCGGCCGCTTCCGGTCGGCAAGGCCGGATTCCGCACCTCCGGCTGGTGGGGCATGCTGGGCCTGATCGCGACCGAAGCCTCGCTGTTCGCGTACCTGATCTTCAGCTACTTCTACCTGCAGTCGCTGAGCACCCAGCCGTGGCCACCGAGCGGGCTGCCGCCGCTGCGCTACTCGATCCCCACCACGGTGGCACTCCTGATCAGCGCCGGCACGATGTGGTGGGCCGAGCACAGCATCCGCCTGGCCAAGCCGCCGGGCCTGAGGATCGGCCTGCTGGTCACGCTGCTGCTGGGCGTGCTCTACATCATCCTGCAGTTCCTCGACTGGAAGATCGAGCCGTTCGTGCTGAATGCCGACGCCTACAGCTCGCTGTTCTTCATCATCACCGCCTTCCACGTGGTGCACGCGGTGGTCGGCGTGCTGATCCTGCTCGGCATGCTGCTGTGGAGCGTGACGGGACACATCAGCCCGCAGCGCTACGTGCCGATCAGCGTGGCCGCGATGTACTGGTACTTCCTGGTGCTGGTGTGGGTCGCGATCTTCATCACGCTGTACCTGCTGCCCTACATCTCCCCTCATTGAGACACCGCCGATGCCTGTCGCCACCAACCCCAATGCCCCCGCGGACGCGCGCCTGCCCGTAGGGTTCGCGCTGAACTACGCGGTGTTCGCCGCGCCGCTGGCGTGGATGACGCAACTCGTTTTCAACTACGCCCTCGCTGCGCACGCGTGCTTCCCGCACGACATCCCCATGAAGGCGCCGGTCTGGGGCGGCCTGTTCTGGGTCCTGATCGCGATTGATTTGTTCGCCGTCGCGATCGCGGGGCTTGGCTTCATCATGGCGCTGGGGCAGTGGACTGCATGGCGCGGCGCCGACATGCGTCACGTCGGCCAGCGCCGCAACCGTTACATCGCGCAATGGGCGATCCTCACCAGCGCGCTGTTCTCGATCGCAATCGTGTTCACCATCGTCATGGTTTTCATCGAACCGGTGTGCAATTACTGACGTGGCTGGATGACAAGTATTTTTGACGCGGATGGACGCGGAAAAAGCAGCTCTGTAGGGCGGGTTTCAACCCGCCATTCGCGGTGACGGTTACGACGGCGGGTCAAGGCCCGCCCTACGAAACGGACTTCGTGCTTATGTCGCACCTCTGGACACAATGGAACTGGGAGCCGTGGCTGCTGGCGTGCATCGCCATCACCACCGTGCCGTACCTGATCGGCATCGCGCGGATGGACCGCGAGCAGCGCCGCCGCATCCTCGGACGCTGGCGCGCGCTCTCCTTCCTCGCGGGCATCGCGGTGCTGCTGCTGGCGCTGGAATCGCCGCTGGACGGAGTGGCCGACGACCTCTTCTCCGCACACATGCTGCAGCACATGCTGTTGCTGCTGGTGATTCCGCCGCTGCTGGTCGCGGGCCGCCCGGTGATCACCTGGTTATGGGCCTTCAATCTGGATGCGCGCCGGGGCATGGTGCGCGGCTGGACGCGCGCGGGCCTGCAGTCGGCGTTCCGCGTGCTGCTGCGCCCGTTGGTGGTGTGGGTGCTGCTCACCATCGCGTTGTGCTTCTGGCACCTGCCGGGGCCCTACGGCTGGGCGCTGCACCACGAGTGGGTACATGACCTGGAACACCTGAGCTTCCTCGCGCTGTCGCTTGCCTTCTGGACGATCGTGATCGAACCCTACGGCCGGCGTCGTGCGTTGGGCTACGGCGGAACGATCGTGTTCGTGGTGTCGTCGGGTTTCGTCATGAGCCTGATCGGTGCGATCCTGACGCTGGCGCCGCACCCGGTCTACGCGGTGCATCTCGACACCGCGCGTTACGGGCTGACGGCGCTCGCCGACCAGCAACTCGCCGGCATCATCATGTGGATTCCCTCGAACCTCATCCACCTCGGCGCGCTGTGCGCGGTGTTCTTCGCCTGGTTCCATGCCGACGCACGAGGTGCGCCGCAGTTCAAGAGCAACGTGCGCAAAATCGCGATGCATTCCTTGCTGGTAGTGCCGCTGGTGGCGATCGGGCTGGGCGGCTGCGCGCGCAGCGATCCCGACGCCCAGCGCGGCGCGCAATTGATTGACCAGTACGGCTGCGGCGCCTGCCACACCATCCCAGGCATCGGCGGCGCCGACGGACTGGTCGGTCCACCGCTCACGCACTGGAGCCAGCGCAGCACCATCGCCGGCGTGCTGCCCAATGATCCGGACAACCTTGCGATGTGGATCAGCCACCCGCAACACGTGTTGCCGGGCGTGGACATGCCCGAGATGGGCGTGAGCGAACAGGACGCGCGCTACATCTCGGCGTACCTGTACACGATCCGTTGAAGGCAAAGCGTTTGACACGGATCGGCTCGGACGGGCACGGATTTGAAATAGTTCTTCTCGGCATTGCTGCTCCATCCGTGCCTTTTCCGCGTTCATCCGTGTCGAAAAGAAACTTTCCTGAGCCACTCGCGCCCGCGTGGGCGGCGCCGGCCGTTTCACCAGTGCCATGAGCAAGCCGTTGCCGCGGCTTTCGGACTGGATCACGAAGAAGATCATGTACGTGACCCAGCTCCGCGACGAGCCGAAGTACACGCACGAGGACAACCTGCACCAGCCCGGCGAGGACGGAAACGTGCGCGGCGAGTGGAAGGATCGCACGCTGCGGCCCAGCGCCTGGACGCGGCTGAGTCTCACGCCGGCGCTGGGCGCCGCGATGATGGCCGGCGTGGCGGTGTTCGCGGTGCTGTGGTGGCGTCGTCGGTGACGCATTGTCGAAGCCGCGCCAGGCCGTGGCGCTTCGCTCCGGTCGGGCCCGGGTTCCGACGCCCTGGACTGCCACGTTCCTTCCCGCCGCAACGTCGAGGCGAACGGCCCATCTGTTTGCGTGACGGCGGATCGAGTTGCGCTTGCGCCCTCGTCGGCCGGTCCCTTTGCGTTGGACTTGCGGAAGTGCCCCGGTTAGCCTGACAAGAGTCGCCTCGGGAAAGGACAACGCATGGCACACGCACAGGTTCGCGAACACTTTTCGGAGGCCTGGCCGGCCATGGCGAGGACAGCGCTGCGCGTCGCCTTCGGCCTGATCTGGGTCGCCAACGCCGCATTCACCTGGACATCCGGTTTCGCGGTCCACTACGTCGGTTACCTGCACAACGCGGCGCAGGGTCAGCCCGGCTGGTCGGCCTGGTGGTTCAACTTCTGGATCTGGCTGGTCACGCCCAACGTCGGGGTGTTCGTCTGGCTCACGCGCGCGATCGAGACTGCGCTTGCCGCCGCGCTGGTGCTGGGCTTCGCGCGCAAGACGGTGTACGCGCTGGGCGCGCTGTTCAGCCTGCTGGTGTGGAGCACCGCCGAAGGCTTCGGCGGTCCCTACTCGGTCGGCGCCACCAACATGGGCGCGGGCATCGTGTACGTGCTGGTGTTCATCGCGCTGATCGCCATCAGCCGCATCGGCCCCAGCCCCTACAGCCTCGACTATTACATCCAGAAGGCTTGGCCGCGCTGGCGGCTCGTTTCGGATTGGCGCGCCGACACCACGCCTGTCGTGCTGCATCCGGTGTCCTGGCGCGTGCAGGCGCCGGCGCTGCTCGGCATCGCTTTGCTGGTGTTCTTCCTCGTTGCGGGTTTGCACAGCAGCCTGAACGTGCGCCCGCCGACGCCGGCCGCGGCCGCGGCCGCGGTGTCGCCGCTGTCGCTCGCTTCCAGCCAGCCGATCGCGAAGGCGCGCGACGCAACCCTGCCGCCGCTGCAGGCCGGTCCGGCCGCGAAGGTCCACATCGTGGCGACCGACCGCTCGGTGGAGATCGCCAGCGGCGTCGAATACCAGGCGTGGACCTTCAACGACACGGTCCCGGGACCCACCATCCACGTGCGCCAGGGCCAGACCGTGGATGTCACGTTCACCAACCACGGCACCATGCAGCACTCGCTGGATTTCCATTCGGCGATGACGCCTCCCAGCCTGCATTACGTGGAGTTGATGCCGGGCGAGTCCATTACCTATTCATTCGTGGCCAAGGTGGCGGGGGCGTTCCTGTATCACTGCGGCACGCCGCCGGTCCTGCTGCACATCGGCAATGGCATGTACGGCGCGATGATCGTTGACCCGGCCACGCCGCTGCCGCCCGCCTCGGAAAGCTACGTGCTGGTGCAGGGCGAGTGGTACACCCAGCAGGTGTCGGGCAAGTTGATGGGCGCCGATTACCAGAAAATGCAGGACGAGAAGCCCGACGAGGTCGTCTTCAACGGCGCCGCGTTCCAGTACAAGGATCACCCGTTGCCGGCGACGCCCGGCAAGCGCGTGCGCATCTACCTGGTGGATGCCGGTCCGAGCCTGTGGAGTTCGTTCCATGTGATCGGCGCCATCTTCGACAAGGTGTATCCGGATGGCGATCCGGCGCACGCGTTGAGCGGCGTTTCCACCTACACGGTCGGACCGGGCGCCGGTGCGGTGTTCGATCTGGTGATCGACGAGCCCGGCAAATATCCGTTCGTGGACCACGCCATGGCGCACGCGATGATCGGCGCCCAGGGCATCCTGGCCGTGGGCACGCAGACGGCCAGGCCACCGGTGACTTCTGCCACGCCGGCTGCGGTGGCTCCAGCGGCGCCCGCCGCGAGCGCGGCACCTGCTGCGTCCGCGCCGGCCGGTCCGTACCAATTCGATCCGGCCCATGGCGCTTCGATGTATGCCAGCACCTGCTCGGCATGCCACCAGGCGACGGGGACGGGATTGCCGGGCGCGTTCCCGCCGCTCAAAGGCGATCCGGCCGTCCTGGATCCCGACCCGGCCGTGCAGATTGACACCATCCTGCACGGAGCCCATGGGCGAACCATCGGCGGTCAGACCTATCCAAGCGCCATGCCCGGTTTCGGGCCCGCGCTGAGCGACCGCGACATCGCCGACATCATCAACCACGAGCGTTCCTCGTGGGGCAACCAGGGCAAGCCGGTCACGGCCGACCAGGTGAAGGCGGCGCGCGCCAAGGGGCCTGCGAAATAGCGGCGTGGCTCCCGCCGGTCCGCGCGTTGACGGGCCGGCGGGGCTGCGCTAATTTTCCAAGTCCGAGCTTCCAGAAGGTGGTCTGCGGAAACGTGGATCGAGTGTGCGACATGGACACTACCCGCGACTGAATCCAGCCTCCACGCACGTGCATCCGGAAAGGGCGCGCGGCGCCCTTTTTTATTGCTCGAGACGGCAGCCATGATCACCATCACCCTCCCCGACAACAGCACGAAGACCTTCGACAATCCGCCCAGCGTGCGCGACGTCGCCGCCTCGATCGGCGCGGGCCTGGCCAAGGCTGCGATCGCCGGCAAGATAGACGGCAAGCTGGTGGATCTCTCGCGCAGCGTGGACCACGACGCGCGCGTGGAGATCGTCACGGAGAAGTCGCCCGAGGCGCTGGAGGTGATCCGCCACTCCACCGCGCACCTGCTGGCGCAGGCGGTGCAGCGGCTGCACCCGGGCACGCAGGTCACCATCGGTCCGGTGATCGAGAACGGCTTCTACTACGACTTCGCGCGCAAGGAGCCCTTCAAGCCGGAAGACCTGCCCGCGATCGAGGCGGAGATGAAGAAGATCGCCGCCGAAGCGCTGCCGGTGTCGCGCAGCGTGAAGTCGCGGGACGATGCCACGAAGTTCTTCCGCGATCTCGGCGAGGAATACAAGGCGCAGATCATCGAGGCGATCCCCGCCAACGAGGAGCTGTCGCTCTATACGCAAGGCGAGTTCACCGACCTGTGCCGCGGCCCGCACGTGCCCGACACCGGCAGGCTCAAGGCCTTCAAGCTGATGAAGACCGCCGGCGCCTATTGGCGCGGCGATTCCGGCAACGAGATGCTCTCGCGCATCTACGGCACGGCATGGCTGAACGAGAAGGACCTCAAGGCCTACCTCACGCAACTGGAGGAAGCCGAAAAGCGCGACCATCGCAAGATCGGCAGGCAGCTCGATCTCTTCCACCAGCAGGAAGAGTCGCCGGGCATGGTGTTCTGGCACCCGAACGGCTGGGTCATCTGGCAGCAGGTCGAGCAGTACATGCGCGGCGTGTATCGCGCATCCGGCTACCAGGAAGTGCGTTGTCCCTCGATCCTGGACGTGTCGCTTTGGAAGAAGTCCGGCCACTGGGACAATTACAAGGACAACATGTTCTTCACCGAATCGGAGAAGCGCACCTACGCGGTGAAGCCGATGAACTGCCCGGGTCACGTGCAGGTCTACAACGATGGCCTGCACAGCTACCGCGACCTGCCGATCCGCTACGGCGAGTTCGGCTCCTGCACGCGCAACGAACCTTCGGGCGCGCTGCACGGGATCATGCGCGTGCGCGCCTTCACCCAGGACGACGGCCACATCTTCTGCACCGAGGAGCAGATCGAGTCGGAAGTGACGGCCTTCCACGAGCAGGCGCTGGCGGTGTACCGGCATTTCGGCTTTACCGACGTCGCGATCAAGCTGGCGCTGCGGCCCGAGCCCCGGCTGGGTACCGACGAGACCTGGGACAAGGCCGAAAACGCCCTGCGCGATGCGCTGCGCGCCTGCGGTGCAGAGTGGGAGGAGCTGCCGGGCGAGGGCGCCTTCTACGGGCCCAAGATCGAGTACCACCTGAAGGACGCCATCGGCCGCACCTGGCAGCTCGGCACCATGCAGGTGGATTTCATGATGCCGCAGCGGCTGGGCGCCGAATACGTGGCCGAGGATTCATCGCG
>DASVDY010000204.1:0-10642 GCA_036380855.1 Rhodanobacteraceae bacterium | reverse complement strand
GCGTCGCCGAGCCGCAGGTCCGCCACGCTGATGTGCAGGGGCGGCAACGACGAAGGCGCCACGCCGCTGAGTGCATCCGGCGTGGTGTCCGGCTGCGGTGCGACGTCCGGCGGCGTGCGGGTCGCGCCCGCGACCGCTGCCGCCGTGCCCGCCATGGCGGCGGTATTCGCGCCCGCTTTCGGCGTGACGGATGCCGCGCTCGCAGCGGATGTCGTGGACGATGCAGCCGGCGGACTTGCGCTGGACGCGGGAGTCTCCGGCCAGTACAGCTTCTGCAGGTCCGCGCTGATGCCGCGCTGCGCGAGATTGGCGGTTGGCAGCGTGAGCGTGCCGGCGAGCGAAGCGCCATCGAAGCCGATCACGTGCGCATCGGCGGTGGTCGCAAAGCGCAGCGACAACCCGCCAAGCCTGGTGCCGAAAGCCAGCGCCTGATCGGTGGCGACCTGCGCCTGGGTGAGCGTCGGCAAACCGCTCACCGCCGCGGCCGCGGTATTGGCCTGCGGATTGCCGGACGCGCCCTCGCCCGCCGCGAGCTCGGCCCAGCCGCCCAGATCGAGCGTCGGCGCGCGGCCATTGACGACCATGCCGCTGGCGGGAATCTGCGGTTGACCGGTGCCGAACACCACGCCGAGCGCCGCGGGCTTGCTTGTTGCCGCATCCGGCAGGTGGCCGCGCGCGCGCAACAGGTCGCCCAGGCTCAGGGCAATTTCCGCACCGGGAATGGGCATGCCCAGTTGCAGGCTCATCGGCAATGCAGTGGCTGCCGGCTTGTCCAGCGGCGCGGGCAATTGCAACGCGATGCCGCGCAGGTCCGACTGCACGCTGAGCATTTTCGCTGCGTCTTCCGGTCTTCCGCCAGCCGCGATGGTGAAGCCGATGCGGAAATTCGCGGCGCCCTGCGCGATCTTTGCGATCGGCGCGAGATCGGGATAATCCTGCAGCATCGAGGCCGTATCGAACGCGCCGGTCAACGCAGCTTGCAGCTGGTACGCCGGATTGCCCGTGTCGCCGCCCAGCGCGATGGACAAGTTCGCCGGTGCGCCGTGCCAGCGTGCCCTCAGGCCGTCGGCACGAAAGCCTTTCTGGTCGAAATGCAGCGCGCCGTTCATCGCCTGCAGGACGAGATTCCATTGTTTCGCCACGACCGCGCCGTTGCTCAATTGCAGGTTGCCGTCGAGCGCAAAGTTTTCCGGCTTCGCGAACGGGAGCACGAGGGTGAAGGCGAGCTTGCCGTCGCCGCTCAGGCTGAGATTGGAAAGCGTGGATGCGGCATCCTTGCCGACCGGGCTGCTCTTGACGAAACCCAGCAGGCTGGCGCCGCTGCCGCGGCCCTCCGCGGCGAGGTTCAATTCGCCGTTGCCGAGATCCGGGATCGTCGCGATCGCATGCGTGACCGTGTTGCCGGCGGTTTCGGCATGGGTGGCCTCGATGATCATCTGGTTGTCGAGGAACTCGGCGGTCGCATTGATGTGATCCGCGCGCGGCCATTCGTCGCCGTAATCGAGCACCGCGCCGCTCACCCGCCCGAGCGCGTCGAAGCGACCCTTGTGGTTGACGAACGGCCAGTCGTCGAGGCTGCCGCGCATGACCACGCTGCCTGCATCCACCTTGCCCGCGACCAGGCCGCGATCCAGCCACTGGATGGTCGAGGCGGGCATGCTGGAGGGCCAGAACAGTTTCGCCGACGGCACCTCTGCGTGCGACACCATCGCGTACGCATCAATGAAGGGCTTGTGGCCCGCGCCGGGGAGGACCACCAGCGCGCGCCCGTATCCGCCGAACCGGTCGTTGTCGAAATCGAGCCGGTCGGTAGCGAAATGCCAGGCGCCATCCTCGCGCCAGGCGACCAGCGTGCCGCCGAAGGCCTTGAACGCGAACGGTTGCCGGAAAACCGCCGGATAGGCGAACGTGACCGCCTGCTTCGGCATTTCGAACGACAGCGCCTCGTGGTCGCCGCGCAGCGTGCCGTCCAGCGCATCCGCGCCCGGCAGCTTGCCTTTGGCGGCCGCGCCCAGCGCGTGCAGATGGGCGACCACGGCATAGCGACCGTTCGCGTCCCAGCGCATCGCGGCGGCGGTGATCTGCGCGTGCGGTCGTGCCGCGGCGATCCAGTCGCTCACGTCCGCCGGCGCCTGCGGCAGCAAGCCGACGAACGGCAGCAGCGGGGTCAAATCCAGATCGCGCGCGGCCAAAGCGATCTTGCGCGCACTGCCGCTGCCCTGCATCCGGAGGATCAGGCCGCCGACATCGTCAATGTCATCGCCGGATTTCCCGGCATCGCGGTAGCGCAGTTCCCATCCATCGTCCTTGCGATTCAATTCGAGCACGCCGGAGAGCGCCGGCGTCGCGGCGTGGCGCCCTGCCGGCGCGGTCAGCGCCAGGCCGCGCAGGTCAACGCGGGCCGCCGCACTGCGCAGTTCGTTCCCGCGCCAGCTTCCCCACGCCTCCAGGTCGCCACGGCCGCTGCGCAGGTCGAAGCCCTTCAGGTCCACGCCGCGCGCCATGCTGGCGAGATCGAGCGCGTGACCGGCAATGTAGAGATCGGCATCCTGCTTTGCAGGATTGAAACGGCCGATGATCGTGATCGGCTGCGGCGACCCGCGCCGCGCCACGTCACCGCCGAAACGCAGCGTGTTGCCTATGCTCACGACGCGCAGCCGGGGCGAGGACAATACATAAGCGCGTCGCGCCTGCGCATCGTCAATGCTGACGGTGAGGCTTCGCAGGTCCAGGTCCACCGGCAACGATTGCAGCGGCGCCTGTTGCTGATTCTGGTTCGGATTGCCCAGTCCCAGCACGCGCCAGCCGGACGCGTCGTGGCGCATGCGCAGTTCCAGCCCGGTCAGCCGCAAGGTCACCCAGCGATGCGCAGGCTTCAGCCATGCCGACAGGTCGAACTTGATCGCCGCGCGTGCCAGCGACAGCGATTCACCGCCCGCATATGCCGGTCCAAGGGTAAGCCCGTGCACGATCAGCAGCGGCCCGGAAGGCTGCCATTGGCTTTGCACCGATTCGAAATGCACCGGCCGGTGCAGGCGCTGGGACAGGAAGCCCGCCAACTGCTTCGGATAGTGCGCGGCCAGCGGCATCGCCAATTGCAGCAGGCCGATCGCCACCGCCGCGGCGATCAGCGCCGCGGCGACCAGCGCGCCGAGGAAAAACCGCACGCGGCGAAGGCGATGGCGCCAGGGCTTCACGACGCGGCCTCGCAACCGGGGAAATCGGAAATCGGAAATTGGATATCGCTGGAACCGCAATGCCGAACCCTGTTCCACAAGCCAGCGGCCGCTTCTCCCGATTCCCCACTTCCCATTCCCGATTTCCGGCTTTCAGAGCAAGACCACATCGAACTGCTCCTGCGCGTACTGCTCCTCGGGCTGGAACCGGATGGTCTTGCCGATGAAGGCTTCCAGTTCGGCCACCGCGGCCGCGTCTTCCTCCAGGATGCGCGTGACCACGCGCGGGCTGGCCAGCACCAGCAGCTTCTCCGCCTCGAACTGGCGCACCGCGCGGGTGATCTCGCGGAAAATTTCGTAACTGATCGTCTCCGCGGTCTTGATCTTGCCGCGTCCCGCGCACGCCGGGCACGGCTCGCACAGCTGACGCTCGAGGCTCTCGGTGGTGCGCTTGCGCGTCATCTCGACCAGCCCCAGCGGACTCATCTCGTATACCGTGGTGCGCGCGTGATCCTTCACCAGCGATTTCTCCAGCGTGCGCAGCACCTGTCGGCGGTGCTCGGGATCGTGCATGTCAATGAAGTCAATGATGATGATGCCGCCGAGGTTGCGAAGACGCAGTTGCCGCGCGGCCGCCTGCGCCGCCTCCAGGTTGGTGCGGAACACCGTCTCCTCGAGGTTGCGCGTGCCCAGGTAGGCGCCGGTGTTGACGTCAATGGTGGTCATCGCCTCGGTCTGGTCTATCACCAGGTGCCCGCCCGATTTCAGCGGCACTTCCTTGCGCAGGGCTTTCTGGATCTCGTCCTCGACGCCGTAAAGATCGAAGATCGGCCGCTCGCCCGCGTAGTGCTCGATGCGTTCGGCCAGGTGCGGCATGAAGCGTTGCGCGAAATCCAGCGTGCGCTGCCAGGTTTCGCGCGAATCCACGCGCACCTTCTCGATGTCGTCGTGCATCAGGTCGCGCAGCACGCGCAGCGGCAGCGGCGGCTCCTCGTACACGCGCGTGCCGGGCTCGGCGTGCTCGATGTTCTCCTGCACCGCCTGCCAGACCTTGCCGACGTAGGCGATGTCCTCGGCCAGCGCGGCTTCGTCCTCGCCTTCGGCGTTGGTACGCGCGATGTAGCCGCGCTCGTCGTCGCCCGACAAGCGGGCGAGGATTTCCTTCAGTCGGGTGCGCTCGGCCTCGCCCTCGATGCGCACCGACACGCCGTGCAGGCGCGTGTGCGGCAGCAGCACGAGGTACCGCGACGGAATCGAAAGGTGCGCCGAGAGCCGCGCGCCCTTGCCGCCGATGGGATCCTTGATCACCTGCACGATCACGCGCTGGCCTTCGTGCACCAGTTCGGTGATCGGCGGGTGCGGCGGCGCGCCGTTGCCGTTGGCCGGCAAGGCGCCGCCGGAGTCGCCGTCCTCGGCAGTGAGGGCCGGCGGCGCACGCACGATATCGGAGGCATGCAGGAACGCCGCGCGCGCGAGGCCGATCTCGACGAAAGCCGCCTGCATCCCCGGCATCACCCGCTGCACGCGTCCACAGTAGATGTTGCCGACGTAGCCGCGCTTGCCGGTGCGCTCGACGTGCACCTCCTGGAGCATGCCGTTCTCGACCACGCCCACGCGGGTTTCGCGCGGCGTGACGTTGATCAGGATTTCCTCGCTCATGCCTGCGCCGGCCGGAAGGTCAGGCGACCCTTATAGCCCGCCCGCCCTGAACCCATCAATGCAGTTTGTCGTCCGAGGTAGGGCGGGTTTCAACCCGCCGACACGTGCAGGCGGTTCAAGACCCGCCCTGCGACTTCCGCAGCAGCCGCGCCGTCTCGTGCAAGGGAAGCCCCATCACGCCGGAATAGCTGCCCGAGAGATGCGCGATGAAAGCCGCGGCACGGCCCTGGATGGCATACGCGCCGGCCTTGCCGAACGGCTCGCCGGTGGCGACATACCCCTCGATCTCGGCATCGGCCAACTCGGCGAAACGGACTTCTGAAACGCTGGTAGCGGATTCCCGACGTGCCGCATCCACGCACCACACCGTCGAGACCACCCGAGGCGTGCGCCCGGACAGGGCGCGCAGCATCGCCGCCGCATTCCCCGCATCGCGAGGCTTGCCGAACACACGCCCGTCCAGGACAACTTCGGTGTCGGCGCCCAGCACGACGGCGCGGTCGTCGCGATCGCGAACGGCCGCGAGCCCCGCCAGCGCCTTCTCGCGCGCGACGCGGCTGACGTAGCCCTCGGCTGATTCATCGGGCCGACGGATTTCCGGCACGTCCACGTGCAGCGGCTCGAAGACGACGCCGAGCTGTTCAAGCAGTTGTTTGCGGCGCGGGGATCGGGAGGCGAGATAGAGCACCTCGAAAGCATACCGGGGCTGGAGAGTTTTCCTGAAGTCACCACCTGCGCAGCGCCGACGCACCCGGCTTGCTTCTTCCAATCGGACGACGGCCATCAGCCACGATGATAGGGGTGCCCGGCAACGATCATCGCCGCGCGATACAACTGCTCGGCAACGACCAGCCGCACCAGCATGTGCGGCAGCGTCAGCGGGCCCAGCGACCAGCGCTGGTCCGCGCGGTGCAGGACCGCATCCGCATGGCCTTCGGCGCCTCCGATGAGCAACGCGAGGTCGCGTCCGTCCATCCGCCACTGCTGCAAGTGCTGGGCGAGCCGTTCGCTGCTCCAGGCGCTGCCGCGGCCATCCAGCGCGATCACGCGCGCATCGCGCGGCACGGCAGCGAGCAGCGCCTCGCCCTCTTCCGCGATCGCGCGCTTCAAGTCGCGGCCGCGCACGGGCGGCCTGATCTCGATCAACTCAAGCGGCAGTTCGCGACCGAGCCGTTTGCGGTACTCGGCAAATCCGTCCGCCACCCATGCGGGCATGCGCTCGCCGACGGCGACGATGCGGGCTCGCATCAGCGTGCGCGCTGGAAGTCTTCAGGCAGGCTGCGGTGCGCGCGAACGCGAACCCGGAACCAGAACCCGCACGCAAAGCCGGCCGCGAAGAGCATTGACGCACCTCCAGCCATGCCGGCGCACTAAAAGCCAAGCGCGGCGATCAAGACGACCACAGCAAGAAGATGGCGCTGCATTGGCCCCCCTGCGGGAATCGGGCTTCGGTAATGAAGGGTTACCCGCCGCGCCTCATTCGTTCGCCGCGGCCGCGTCGTGGTCGCCCACCGTCCACAGGCGTTCCAGCCCGTAGAACTCGCGGATGCGCGGCAGCATCACGTGCACGATGATGTCGCCCAGGTCCACAAGCACCCATTCGGCCTCGGTCTGGCCTTCCACGCCCAGCGGCAGCATGCCGGCGCGCTTGACGAACTTCACCACCTCGTCGGCGAGGGACTTGACGTGGCGGGTGGAGGTGCCGGAGGCGACGATCAGCAGGTCGGCGATCGAGGTCTTGCCGCGCACGTCAATTTCGCGGACGTCGCGGGCTTTCAATTCGTCCAGCGCTTCGAGGACGCGCTGGCGCAGGACCTGCAGGGAGGGAGCGGAGGACTCGGATTCTTCGGTGCGGCGGGACAACGGCTGCTTGCTCAAGTGTGGCGGCCTCGGCCGGGTCTGTTCACGCGGAGTGCGCGGCTCCAGTATGCGCGTCCCGTGCGCCGGTGCAAGTGCAGGGGGCATCAGCCGGAGGAGCTTCGCAGGATCTTGCTTGCAGGCGACCACGGAGCTCTTTGCCATGGACGGCGTCCGGCCGCCGACACGCTGGCTCCTGCCGGACTGGTCCCTACCGGTAAGGCGCCAGCAAAACCGGATCGGCAAACAGGGCGTCCGGCAGCAGCCAGCGCGGCTCGCGGCCCTCGCGCAGCAGCGCGCGGACGCGGGTAGCGGAAATTTCAAGTTGCGTGATGGCGATGCGGAGCACGCGGCCGCCCGGAATCGCGCGCAGCGCATCCGCGCACGCAACCTCGCGCTGGGCGACTTGCACGGCCAGTTCGGGCGGCAGCGATGGCACATGCCCCGGTCGCGTCAGTACGCCGAAATGCGCAAGATCGAACAGCTCGCGCCAGCGATGCCAGGACGGCAATCCGGCGAACGCATCCGAACCGATCAGCAGCACCAACGGCCGCACGCCTGCCTCTTCGCGCAATCCGGTCAACGTGTCGAAGGTATACGACGGCCCGTTGCGATCCAGTTCGCGCGTATCCAGCGTCAGGCGATCCTGCCCGGCCAGCGCGGCGCGCAGGATCGCCACCCGCTGCTGCGCGCTCGCCACCGGCGACGCCCGGTGTGGCGGCACGTGCGCCGGCATCAGCCGCACTTCCGCATCCAGCGCTTCGGAAGCCTCCCACGCTGCGCGCAGGTGTCCGACATGCACCGGATCGAACGTGCCGCCGAGGATGGCCAAGGGCTGGATGCGGTTCATGCGTGCGTCGGGTCAACCAAAAGCCCTGGACACGGATGGACGGGATACATACGGATCAAGCCAACCGGGTTCTTGCTGTTCATCCGCTTTGATCCGCTTTGATCCGTGTCAAAGATCTCTGCGCGCTTCCGCCGATGCCGCTCACGCCAGCACGGCGGCCGCGCGCGGTTGCGCAATCGCGACCAGCAGGCGTTCCATCTCCTGCCACGGGTCGCCCACCGCTTTACCGGCATCATCCACGACGCGGCCCTTGGCCATGCGGTCAATCCGCGCGCACCACGCCACGCAATGTTCCCAGTGCGAGGGACCCCGGCCCGCGCGCTTCAGGGCGTTGGCAAACATGCGCTGCTTCGCGGGCCAGAAATTGTATTCGGCGCGCGCGGCGGCGGCGAAGTCGTCGGCCGAAGCCAGCCGCAGTGCGAGTTCGATCTGGTTGAGCAACCAGCCCAGGATCGGGATCACGTCCTCGCCTTCCGCACGCAGGCCGGCCAGCACGCGCAACGCGCGCTGCGCGTCCCCGCCGAATGCCGCGTCCGTCAGCTTGAAGACGTCGAACAACGCGTTGTCGGCATCCAGCGCTTCCAGCTCGCTCGCAGCCACGCGGCCGCCCTCGCGCAGCATCGCGAGCTTGTCTATCTCCTGCGCGATCGCCAGCAGATTGCCTTCCGCGCGCGAGGCCAGCAGCGCAACGGCATCGTTGTCCGGATCGAAGCCGCGCGCGCGCATGCGCGCGCCGATCCACGCCGGCAATTCGTCCACCCGCAATGCCTTGATCGGCACGTAAACGCCACGGCGGTCAATTTCGCGCACCCAGGCGCCCTCGTTCTTCTTGCTCCACTGCGCGGCGCTGACCAGAAGCACCGTATCCGCCGCGGGCGACTTGCACCATTCGACGATCGCGGCGGAACCTTCCTTGCCCACCAGTCCGGTCGGCACGCGCAGCTCGATCAGCCGCCGCGCGGAGAACAGCGACATGCTGGCCGAGGCGCGGGCGAGCTGGTTCCAGTCGAAGCGAGGCTCCACGTCCAGCACTTCACGTTCGGCGAAACCCAGCGAACGCGCGCGGGCGCGCAACGCGTCGCACGCTTCCTGCAACAGCAGCGGATCCTCGCCCGCGATCAGGTAAACCGGCGCGAGCTCGCCCTTGCCGAGCGACTTGTGGAAGCTTTCGAGCGTGCTGGCCATGGTTGAGAATTCCGTTCGCGTTGAGCGTAGCTCGCGCAGCGAGCGGAGTCGAAACGCACCCTTCGACTTCGGCCCCAAGGGCCGTAGCCTGTCCCGAGCATAGTCGAAAGGCTCAGGATGAACGGACTCAAATCAGGACGTGGAGGCGCCCGCCGGAAGCGACGTGGATTCGTCTTCGCTCGCCGGCGGCACCAGCGTGCCCTTGCGTCCCGCCGCTTCCAGCCGGCGCATGATCGCATCGGTCATCTCGCGGGTGAGGTCGCGTTCGATCACTTCGGTCTGCGCCGAGGTACCGATCGCCTGGAACGGGTCGAAGGTGAATTCATGCGAGAGGTCTATGCCCTGCTGCGGCAGCACCACGTTGCCCTCGCCATCCTTCAGCAAGAAATCCACGTGGTAGCGCACGGCATATTCGCCCACCCGGCTGAAACCGGTGGACGTCAGCACGTCGGTGCGGAACTGCGCCTTCACGTCCAGTTCGGCCGCGCCCGGCGCGGAGTGGTCCAGCACCTCCACCTTGCGCGCATTCAGGGCGCGGGAAAGGTCGCGCGGCAATTCGCCGCCACCGGCCACGTTCAGGTAAACCTGCTGCTGCATCGGCGCAGGCAGCGGCGCGCTGCGGCGCAGATGGAAGCCGCAGGCTGAAAGCATTCCGATGCCGCCGATACACAACGCCACTTGCAGCCATCGCTTGGTCATTGAAGCTCCGTTGTGCATGGAACGGGAATCGGGAATCGGGAATCGGAAGCTGGCGAAAGTGGGAGCCGGCGAAAGACTAACAAGAATGTCGTCATTCCGGGGCCGGCCGCAGGCCGGGACCGGGAATCTGCTCTTCCGTGGGGAACATAAGCAGATTCCGGGTTCCGTCAGCGATGGAGCCGCGAACGGCCCCGGAATGACGTCGGGTGCGCTTTCTCTTGTTCCCTCCTGAGCCCTGACCCGATTCCCTCACACCACGATATTAACGATCTTCCCCGGCACCACGATCACCTTGCGTGGCGTCTGGCCATCGAGGAACTTCGCCACGCCCGGCTCCGCAAGCGCTTCGCGCTCGGCTTCCTCGCGCGAGGCGGACGTCGGCAGCTCGATGGTGCCGCGCAGCTTGCCGTTGACCTGCACCGCCACCGTCACGCTGTCGCGCACCAGCGCGGTCGGGTCGGCCTGCGGCCAGCGCACGTCTTCGATCAGCGCCTCGCCATGGCCCAGCGCCTGCCACAAGGCGTGGCTGGCGTGCGGCGTGAACGGATTCAGCAGCAGCACCATGCTTTCCAGCGCTTCGTGTCGCACCGCGCGACCCTGCTCGCTCATGTCGTCGAACTTCGAGACGTTGTTGAGCAGTTCCATCAATGCCGCGATCGCGGTGTTGAAGGCATGCCGACGGCCGATGTCGTCGCCCACCTTGGCGATGGTTTCATGCACCTGCCGGCGCAAGGTCTTTTGCGCGGCATTCAACGCGGCCGGATTCACCTCCGGATGATCCGGCTGCGAGGCATGCGTCACCACTTCGCGCCAGAACCGGCGCAGGAAGCGCGCCATGCCCTCCACGCCGGCCTCGTTCCATTCCAGCGACTGCTCGGGCGGCGCGGCGAACATCGAGAACAGCCGCACCGTGTCCGCCCCGAACTTGTTGATCATGGTCTGCGGATCGACGCCGTTGTTCTTTGACTTCGACATCTTTTCGGTCGGGCCGATCTGCACCGGCGATCCGTCCGACTTCAACGTGGCGCCGGTCACGCGGCCGCGCTCGTCGCGCTGGATGTCCACGTCCGCCGGATTGATCCACTCGCGCTGGCCGTTCGCCTCGCGATAGAACGTCTCCGCCACCACCATGCCCTGGCACAGCAGGTTGGTGGCCGGTTCGTCCGAATGCACCAGGCCCGCGTCGCGCATCAGCTTGTGATAGAAGCGGAAGTAC
>DASVDY010000203.1:0-2155 GCA_036380855.1 Rhodanobacteraceae bacterium | reverse complement strand
GGCAACGCCGCACGATGGCGTCCAGGTCCCCGCGCAGCAGCGACGGCGCGCAGGGCGGCGACTCGGCGCCCGCGCGGCTGGGCGGCGGCGGCTCGTCGGTCAGCAGGCGATCCACTACTACCGAAACAGGCGTATGGCCTTGCGGCCACGGCAACTTGCCGCTCAGCAACTGGTAGAGCAGCACGCCCAGCGCGTAGACGTCCACTGCCGTTGTGATTTCGCCGCCCTCGAACTGCTCGGGCGCGGCATGCGCGGGGGTCAGCAACGCGCTTTGCGTGCGCGTCGCGTCCTGATTGAAGTCGAGCAGCTTGGCGATGCCGAAGTCCAGCAGCTTGGCATGGCCTTCGCCCGTCACCAGGATGTTGGCGGGCTTCAGGTCGCGATGCACGACCAGGTGCGCGTGCGCGTAGGCCACTGCGCCGCACACCTGGTCGAACAGGGCGATCCGTGCGTCCAGGCCCAATCCGCGCGCGGCGCAGTAGTGGTCCAGGTTTTCACCGACCACGTATTCCATCGCCATCCAGGCGCGGCCATCGGCACTGATGCCGCCGTCCAGCAATCGCGCGATGTTGGGATGATCCAGTTGCGCCAGGATCGCGCGCTCGGATTCGAACCGTGCCTGGTGCTCGACGGCGTCGCCACGCAGGCACTTGATCGCGCAGGCCTGGGCGAAACCGCCTTCCGCGCGCTCGGCCAGGTACACCTCGCCCATGCCGCCGTGCCCGAGCAGGCGCACGACCTGCCACGCGCCCAGCCGCTGGCCAGTCCGCAACGGCGGGAGGGAATGCGTCGGGGAAGCCGGCTCGATGGCCGGCGCGTGGTCGAGGCAGGACTCGCCCTGGGCGGCCGAGAGCAGGGACTCCAGTTCCGCGCGCAACCACGGCTCCGGGTCCAGGCTCGCCAGGAACGCGGCGCGCCGGGACTCGGGCAGCGCCAGCAGTTCGGGAAACAATGCCTCGATACGCGCCCAGCGTGCGGCGCTCGATTGCGCGTGCTCCATGAAGATCCCCCGACATCCCGGGCAGCAGCGCGCCCAGTATGCAACCGCCGCGCGCGAGCCGCCATCGAACCGGAATCGCCAAAACCCCGCCGATCCCGCCACCGATGCAGGCAGGGGCGGTTTGGCGCACAATGCAGTCACCGCGCGGACCAGGGGGAAAACGCGATGGAAGACGACTCCGACGAGGAGAGGTTTGCGGCCGTCGATGCGCTCGACGCGCAACGGCCTTCGGCCCTGCTGGAGGCCGCGGACGAGTTGGTGCCGCTGTTGTATGCGGAACTGCGGCGCAGCGCGCGCGCCGAGCGCCGCCGGCTGAACGGGGGCGATACGCTGGCGACCACGGCGCTGGTCAACGAGCTTTACCTCCGGCTGGCACGTTCTCCGGGATTCAGCACGCGCGGGCATTTTCTCGCGGTGGCGGCGATCGCCATGCGCAGGATCCTGATCGAACGCGTGCGCGCGCAATTGCGCATCAAACGCGGCGGCGACGCGCAACGCGTGCCACTCACCGAAGCGGAAGACGTGGTGATCGGCAACGAGGAGCAGGTGATCGCGATCAACGACGCGCTGCAGGCCCTGGCGCAGCGTTCGCCGCGCCTCGCCGAGATCGTCGAGTGCCGCTTCTTTGCCGGCTACAACGAAGCCGAAACCGCGGAAGCACTGGGTATTTCCGAACGCACCGTGCAGCGCGACTGGGCCACCGCGCGCGCGTGGTTGCAACGCGAACTGGGCAGCGAGGGCGACGCGTCCCCCTGAGTGCTTCGCACTTCCATGGCGGGATCTATCGAGGTTTGGCGATTACCGGCGGAACCGCGCATGTCGCGCGCAAACTCGCAAGGGGAATCGCCATGCTTCGCGATACATTCGTCCGCGGCCCCGGCCGCCGCTCCGCCGTTGCACCTCGCATCCGTCCGCTCGCGCTCGCGATCGTGCTGTGTTGCGCGCCGCTGGCCGCCTTCGCCGGAGAAACCTGCACCGGCATGACCGGCCAAAGCGCGACAGGCACCGACGCAGGCGCCTGCGGGACGGGCGCCATTGCATCGGGCGACGGGGCGAACGCCTTCGGCAGCTACTCCGATGCAGCCGGCTTTCACTCCAGCGCGTTCGGATACAACTCGACGGCAACGGGAGCCGAGTCAACCGCCGTCGGCGACA
>DASVDY010000202.1:0-15954 GCA_036380855.1 Rhodanobacteraceae bacterium | reverse complement strand
GGCGCCGCACGCAAAAAAATGCCGCGTCCGGGAGAGTGTCGGACGCGGCGCGCATCGCGATCCATGTGGGGAAGGATTGCCATGCGTTGACCACAAGAGAAGGCGCGGCCCCTGCCGACCCTTCGGTTGGAGCCTGTTGCTCCCGCTTGTGCTGGTTGGGCTTCCGTGCCCTGCTTCCTGCAGCCCCCCCCTTTTTGTGCGATCCGCCTTGTTCCGGCGGCGCAACCATGGTGCGACGACACGTCCGCCGCGCGTTGATGCAGATCAACTGCGTACAGCACGCCATGACCATCCGCACGCGCCGGCCGGCGCCCGCGGCACAACAATCCGATGCGACGGGCCCAGGCTGACATCGGAGGAACGCATGAAATTGCACAGGCTGCTGACCGGATTGCTGGCCGCGCTGGCGTACGCGACCGTGGCGCAGGCGCAGGTGGACCTGTCCGCACTGGGAAACGGAATGACCGGTCCGCGCACGCAGGTGCTGGTGCTGGGCACCGCGCACCTGTCCAATGCCCCCAAGGGTTTCGACCGCGCCTCGCTCCAGCCCCTGCTCTCGCGGCTGGCTGCATACAAGCCCGACATCATCGCCATCGAAGGGATTTCCGGCGAAGGCTGCGCGTTGATGGCGCAGTACCCGACGGTCTACAACCCGGAAAACGTCTCCCCGTTCTGTTTCGACACGAAGGCCGCGAAGGCGGCAACCGGTCTCGACCGACCGTCGGCGGTGGTCGCGGTGCAGGCGGCACTGAAGAACTGGCCGGCGCAACCGACGCCTGCGCAGCGCAGGCACCTCGCGGCGTTGTTCCTGGCCTGCGGCGAACCCGCCTCGGCGCTGGTGCAGTGGCTGGAGCTGCCCCCACCCGAGCGCCGCAAGGGCGATGGCCTGGACGATGCGCTGGTGAAGATCCTCGACGATCGCATCAGCTTCAACAACGAGGACTACCAGATCGCCGCGCCATTGGCGGTGCAGCTCGGCCTGCAGCGCGTATACCCGATGGACGACCACACCGGCGACAACGTCACGATTCCGGATTCGCAGGACAAGGCCTTCGAGGCCGCGATCCGGCATGCGTGGGACTCGACCAAGTCGCGCATGCAGCCGATCGAGGATCGCCAGAAGTCCATGCTCGAGCACAACCAGACGCTTGCGCTGTACCGCTTCCTCAACCAGCCCGCAACCCAGCAGACCACGATCGAGAGCGACATGGGCGCGGCGCTTCGCGATGGCAAGCCGCCGTATTACGGCCACATGTATGTCACCGGCTGGGAAACGCGCAACCTGCGCATGGCGTCCAACATCCTCGCGACCTTCCGCGAACGTCCCGGCGCGCGCGTGCTGGTGATCGTCGGCGCCACCCACAAGCCGTGGCTGGACAAGATCCTCGGCCAGATGCCGAACGTGGCAATCGTCAACGCGGAGAGAATCCTCGGCGCCCACCCATGAAGCCGGGCGGGCGGAGACTCCGTTTGATTTGCGGCCCGCGCGCCTCCAGATCATGCCTGTCAACAACGCACCGGAACACCCATGGCCACCGCCCCGCTCCGCATTGATTTCGTCTCCGACGTCGCCTGCCCCTGGTGCGCGGTCGGGCTGGCCAGCCTGCAACAGGCGCTGGCGAAACTGGATGGCGAGGTACACGCCGAGATCCACCTGCAGCCGTTCGAGCTCAATCCGCAACTCGCGCCCGAAGGCGAGGACGCCGGCGAACACATCATGCGCAAGTACGGCATCGGCGAGGCGCAGATGGAAACCAACCGCGCGGCGATCCGCGAACGCGCCGCCGCGCTCGGCTTCGCCTACAACGTCGGTCGCGGCAGCCGCGTGTGGAACACCCACGACGCGCACCGGCTGCTGCACTGGGCCGAGCTGCAGGACCGCGCGCTCGCGCTGGAATTGAAGAAGGCGTTGCTGCGCGCCTACTTCAGCGACAACGAAAACGTGTCCGATCACGCCATCCTCGCCCGCATCGCAAACGACGTCGGCCTGGATGCGCAAGCCGCGCGGGAGATGCTGGAACGCGGCGACTACGCCGACGAAGTGCGCGCGCAGGAACGCCATTTCCAGCAGGCCGGCATCCACTCCGTGCCCGCCACGATCGTCAACAACACCTGGCTGATTCCCGGCGGACAACCGCCGGAGGTTTTCGAAAACGCGCTGAAGGAAATCGCCGCGAAGGTCGGCGCGACGTGAGCGCGCGCGGCCCGAAGCGGCGCGCGTAAGGGGCCGACGCCCTGCGGATTCGCCGCCCGCGTTACAGTAGCCGGCGGCGTCCCAGCCACGACGATCCGGGGAAAACCATGCAACGCACGATGGCCATCGCGGCCGCCTGTCTCCTGTTCCTTTGCGCAAGCGCGTCGCAAGCCGCGCCGAAAGACCTTGCGCCGGCCGTGCTGCCGAAGCCCGTCGCGCCGGGCAAGGCCGTGCAGCCGTTCGTGGAGGTGGATGCGCCGGTCGTCGCGCTGACCCACGTGCGCGTGATTGACGGCACCGGCGCACCGGCGCGTGCCAACCAGACGATCGTCATCGAGCACGGCAGGATCGCGGCGATCGGCGCTGACGGGGTCGCCATTCCCGCCGGCGCGAAGCGGCTCGACCTTTCCGGCGACACCGTGTTCCCGGGCCTCGTCGGCATGCACGACCACCTGTTCTACATCGCGCGCCCCAACCTCGCCGTGCAGGGCGACAAGCTGCACAGCGATCCGCCGCTGATCGTTCCGGAAATGACGTTCTCCGCGCCCCGCCTGTACCTCGCCAGCGGCGTCACCACGCTGCGCACCACCGGCAGCGTCGAGCCCTACACCGATCTCAACCTCAAGCACGACATTGACGCGGGCAAGCTGCCCGGCCCGCACATGGACGTGACCGGCCCCTACCTCGAAGGCTCCGCCTCGCCCTTCATCCAGATGCACTTCCTGCGCGGCCCCCAGGATGCGAAGGACACAGTCGCGTTCTGGGCCCGGCAGGGCGTCACCTCCTTCAAGGCCTACATGAACATCACGCGCGCGGAGCTGAAAGCCGCGGTGGACGAGGCGCACGCGCTTGGCTTGAAAGTCACCGGCCACTTGTGCGCGGTCACCTACCGCGAAGCCGCCGCGATCGGCATTGACGACCTCGAGCACGGATTCTTCGTCAACACCGAGGACGACCCCGGCAAGAAGCCCGACACCTGCACCGAATCCGACGGCCTCGACACGCTGTATGCGATGGATCCCGACGGCCGCGACGCGAAGAGCCTGATCGCGGATCTCGTGTCGCACCACGTCGCGGTGACCTCGACGCTGCCGGTGTTCGAGCAGATGGTGCCGAACCATTCCCCGTTGTGGCCGCAGGCAATGGCGGCGCTCAGCCCGCAGGCGAAACACGATTACACGCTGCTGCGCGAACGCACCAATGCGCTGCCGGCGGATGCCGCGAACAAGCGCGCGGTCACCTTCCGGCATGGCGAGGCGATGGAGCGCGCGTTCGTCGCCGCCGGCGGCCTGCTGCTGGCCGGTCCCGACCCCACCGGCAACGGCGGCGTGGTGCCCGGCTTCGGCGACCTGCGCGAAGTGGAGCTGCTGGTCGAGGAAGGCTTCACGCCGGAACAGGCGATCCACATCGCAAGCTACAATGGCGCGCTGTATCTGGGCCTGCAGGACCGCATCGGTTCGATCGCGAAGGGCAAGGACGCCGACCTCGTGGTGGTGAAGGGCGATCCTTCGCGGCACATCGAGGACATCGAGCACGTCCAGACCGTGTTCAAGGACGGTGTCGGCTACGACACCCAGGCGTTGCTCAAGTCAGTGCAAGGACGCTACGGCGAGTATTGATCGCGCGTGCGCGCGCCGCCGGACCCGCCGCCCTTCCCTGCCGCATTTCCGCCTCCATATCGGCGGCAGGTCAAAAGCGCGACCGCACGATCCCGGAGGTGTTCCGATGAGCGAATCCCTGCACGTCGTCTGCCCGCATTGCCGGGCGGTGAACCGGATTCCGGCCGAGCGCCTGGGCGCGGCGCCGGTGTGCGGCAAATGCCACCGACCGCTGTTCGAAGGCAAGCCGGTCGAGGTGGACGAAGCCGCTTTCCAGAAGCACCTCGCGCGCGACGACATTCCCGTGCTGGTGGATTTCTGGGCACCGTGGTGCGGTCCGTGCCGGATGATGGCGCCGCACTACGCGCAGGCCGCCGCGCAACTGGAACCGCGCGTGCGCCTGCTCAAGGTGGACACGCAGGCGCAGCAGGCGCTCGGCGCACGTCACGACATCCGCAGCATCCCGACGCTCGCATTGTTCCGCGGCGGCCGCGAAGTGGCGCGCCAGGCCGGCGCCACGACCGGCGCCGGCATCGTCCAGTGGGCACGCGCGCATGGCGCTTGATGTGCCCGGTCGCGGAGCATCAGCCCCGCGCTAGAAGGCGAGCCACGTGTACAGGTACAGCGTGTCGTTGTCGGAAGCGTGGCGTCCCGCGCCGTCCACGTTGGAAACCAGGCCGCTGAACCGCGTGTACCAGGTGTACTGCAAGCCGAACCGGACATTGGCGTAAGGCTGTCCCCAGGAGCCTGCCTGCCCGAACGGATTCCAGTTCAGCTCGACGATGCCGCCCTGCGTGTTGGGGCTGCCCTCGTTGCCATAGAGCAGCAGGTCGCTGCTGCCGTTGTTGACGAAGCCGCCGAGCGTCGCGCCCCAGGTGTTGCGGTACCAATAGCTCGCGTTGATGTCCAGCGCCTGCAGGGTGTCGTGGCGGTTGGAAGATCCACCGGCGGCAAAGGTGGCGTCGAGACGTTGGCGCTCGGCCAGGTACAGCCCGTTGAACGTCACGATGTGATTGCTGCCATTGGGCAACTGCCAGCTCGCATCCACGCCGAGGTCGGTGAACTTGTCGCTGGGCCCGGGCAATGCCACCACGTCGCCGAACGCATCGGTGCCCGTCAGGCCGCGCGCGGCATGGAAGCCGAAGGCGCCCAGTTCCACGTTGCCGTTCGGCAAGTTCCAAGTGTAGGCCGCACGCGCGTAGGGCGCAGTGCCGGCGATGCGTCCGTCGAAGTCCGCGTTCACCCTGCGCAGGAATGCCGGCGACAGCGAACGGTAACCTCCGGCCTCGAGATCCACCCGGTTGTTGATCTGCATGTAGTAGGTGAGCCCGACCACCTGCTGCCCGAACCCGTCCATCAGGATCGGCGCGGCGGGCGCGCCCGGCGCCAGATCCGGCGCCAGATACGGGAATTGCCAGGCGGGCGCGGTGTTGAAGACATCGCTCACGCTGGGATTGTTGTTCAGCGACAGGCCCCAGATCGCGGGCTTGCCGGCCAGGGTGAAGTTGCGCGCGTAGCGAAGATCAATGTTGTCCCAGCCCAGCACATGGCCGTTCTGGGAATAGGTCGCCTGCGCCATCACCCCGAGGTTATTTGCGAGGCGGCCGGCGAGGAACACCGACGCCTGCTGCATTTCGGTATTGTCGTTGGTGCCGAAACCATCCGCCGGCGGCTCGGCCTGCGCCTTCATGGTCTTGGTGAACGATTCCACGAGCATCAGGGACAGCGGCACCTTGGTATCGGTACCCACGCTGAGCGCGTAGGCCAGCCGCTTGAACTGGCGCCCGAACGGCGTGAGCTGCGGGCCGAAGCCGCCGATGTGGCAAGCCGTGCACGGCTGGTGCATCTGGCGCGCGAAGGCCGGTACTGCCCTGGCAGCCGGCACGAAGCTCAACGAAGCAATCACTCCCATCATCAACGCGGCGACGCGCGTTGCCCGCGACCCGTTGCAGCAAACGACGTGGCTGGATTCCATGACGCATCCTCCCGTGATGCCAATTCGGAAAACGCCCTCGTGCGACTTTCAGCCTGCCCGGAAGGCAGCTGGACCCTTTGACCTGGGTCAACCCGGGGCGAGGTGTTTGCAGGCACATTGGGCCGGCACCAACGGAGACTTCCCATGTCCAGCAACAGACCTTCAGTGCAAGCGCGCCGGCAATTCCTGAAGACGGCGGTGACCGCCGCGGCTGCGGTGGCAACCGGAAGCGCGCTGCGACAACTCCATGCCGCCGAGAGCGAACCGCACCTCACCGACGCCGACCCCACCGCCAAGGCGATGGATTACGTCGAGGACGCGACGACTTCGAAGAACGCGCTCTACAAGCCCGGCAGCGTGTGCGCCAATTGCCAGCTTTACACCGGCGGCGCGAGCGGCTATGGCAACTGCCAACTGTTCCCCGGCAAGCTGGTGAACGCGAAGGGATGGTGCACCTCGTACACGCGCAAGGCGTCCTGATCACCGGGTGTGGCGCCACCTGCGCCACGTGCGGCGAGCCTGAGGCGGCTCGTCTCGCGACCCGAGTCGCCTCTCTCCTGTCGCGCAGGATTCCACCGCTGGACGGCACGCGCGGTTATGCTCGTCGAAACGGGTTCCGGAGGGAGCCATGAACGCATCCGGTATTCCGGCTTCGCCGCCGCCGCGCCTGCGCGAGGCGATCGCTTCCCCGTTCACCCGCGCCCACGCGTGGGATCACGCCTTCTTCCTGCTGATGGTCGCGTGCCTCTGGGTAGGGATCCTCATGGGCTTCGTGCCCGAGATCCTGCGCCGCGCGGCCGAGCATCGCCCGCCCTTCCCCTGGATCGTGCACGTGCACGCGGTCGTGTTCGTCGGCTTCATGTGCCTGCTGACCGCGCAGGTCCTGCTGGTGAGCGCCGGCAAGGTCGGGCTGCACCGAAAGCTCGGCATCGCCGGCGCCTGCCTGTGGGCGGTGATGATCGTGCTGGGCCTTGCCACGGCCGTCACCGTGCATCGCGCGGCATTCGGCACGCCGCAGTCGGATCCATCCTTCATCGCCATCCAGATCCTCGGGATGCTGACTTTCGCGGTGGTCGGCGGCGCGGCGCTGGCGCTGCGCAAGACGCCCGCCGCGCACAAGCGCCTGATGCTGCTCGCGGTCATCTTCATCGCGGACGCGGGCTTCGCGCGCTGGTGGGCGGACGGCCTGCACCGACTCCTCGGCACCGGCCCGTTCCCGCTGGCGGACGGGTTCTGGATCAACTGGGCGGAACTGTATCTGTCCAACCTGTTGCTGGTCCTCGCGCTCGGTTCCTACGACCTGCTGACCCGACGTCGCCTGCACCCCGCGTTCGTCTGGGGCGCGAGCTTCGGCCTGTCCATGGAACTCGTCGCCGTCTGGCTGTACGGCAGTGCGTGGTGGAAACCGGTGGCGACCGCGTTGATCGGTTACTGAGCGATCGCGAGGCCGCGTTCTCCACCATGGCGGTGATCCGTTTTTTGTCCAACGTCGCCTTGTCGTTGAGCGTTGCGGAAGGACCAGACGCTCTTGTCGTTTCGCGCCGGCTCGGGTGCGGGCAGAACCCTGGTGCTCGTTCGGGTCCGGATGCCCGTGCCTTGTCGCAGGCGGGTTCACCCGGCTTTCACCCGATGTTTGGGATTGCCTGCTTGGCAGCAGCACAGGAATGGAATCCGCATGGCACCCTCCGCACCGGCGCCGCGCTGGCGTCGCGAAAGCGACGGCAGCATCACGCTGTCGGGTTCGTGGAACCTGCTGGTGGACAGCCAGCGGCGCCGGCGACTGCTGCGCGACTTCAGGCGCCTCGGCCCGCCGCACGAGCATCGCTGGGACCTGCGCGAAATTGACACGCTCGACAGCACCGGCGCGCTGGTGTTGTGGAAAGTGTGGCAGGGTCGCCTGCCGGAACAGCTGGATTGCCGCGAGAACCAGCGCCACCTGTTCGAGCGCATCGCCGAATCGCCGCCGCTGCACGATCCGCGCCGGCATCCGGCGAGCTGGCTGTCGCGCTTCGGCGCGGAGCTGCTGTCGGCGCTGAAAATCGCCGCCGGCATCCTGCTGCTGGCCGGCCAGATCATGGTGGACGCCGCCTACTGCGTGAGCCATCCGCGCGTGATCCCGTGGAAGGAAATTTCAGCCAACGTGTACCGCATCGGCGCGACCTCGATGCTGCTGCTCGGCTGCATCGGGCTGTTGATCGGCGCGGTGATGACCATCCAGGTGGGGCTGGTGCTGCAGACCTTCGGCGCGGCACAGATGGTGGTCGGGATGATGAGCACCGCGGTGCCGCGCGAGCTCGGCCCGGTGGTCGTCGGCCTGCTGATGGCCGGGCGAACCGGTTCGGCGATCACCGCCAGCATCGGCGCGATGCACATCACCGAGGAATACGACGCGCTGCGCGCGTTCGGTTCATCGCCGAGCCTGCGCCTCGCGCTGCCGCGCGTGGCTGGCGCCGCGGTCAGCCTGATGTTGCTGGTGATCTGGACCGACATCGCCACGCTGATCGGCAGCGCGCTGAGCGCGCCGGCGGCACTGGGCATCAACGATCGGCTGTTCCTGCAACAGGCCGTGCAGCAGATCCAGGTCGTCAATTTCTGGATCGGCCTCGGCAAGGGGTTCTTCTTCGGCATCGTGATCGCGCTGGTCGGCTGCCATTTCGGCATGACTTCGCCGCCCGACACCGATGGCATGAGCCGCAACACCACGCTGTCGGTCGTCACCAGCCTGACGCTGATCCTGCTGATAGACGCTTCGCTCGGCGCGGCGCTCACCAACGTCGGCCTGTTCTGAGGCGGCCATGCATGCCCCCTCCGAAGATGCAGTGATCGCCGTCCGCGGCCTGCACAAGCGCTTCGGCCGCCAGCGCGTGCACAACGGCATAGACCTGGATGTTCGACGCGGCGAATGCCTGGCGGTGATCGGCGGCTCGGGTTCGGGCAAGTCCACGCTGCTGCACGAAGTGATCGGGCTGGTGCGGCCCGATGCCGGGTCCATCCGCGTGCTGGGCAACGACCTCGACGCACTCGACAAGGAAGCCGCGCGGTTGCTGCGGCGCCGCTGGGGCGTGCTGTTCCAGCACGGCGCGCTGTTCAGTGCCTACAACGTGTTCGACAACCTCGCCTTCCCCATGCGCGAGCTGCGCAAGGAAGGCTGGACGGTGGACGAGGCGATGGTCCACGACAGCGTGACGTTGAAGCTGCACATGGTCGGGCTGGATCCAGCCGACGCATGGAAGCGCCCGGCGCAACTTTCCGGCGGCATGCTCAAACGCGCGGCGCTGGCGCGCGCGCTGATGCTGGAGGCCGAACTGCTGTTCCTCGACGAACCAACCACCGGCCTGGACCCGGCCTCGTCGTCCGAGTTCGACGCCCTGCTCGGCTCGCTGCACAAGGAACTGAACCTCACGGTGATGATGGTGACCCACGACCTCTACAGCATGGCCGCGCTGAGCGACCGCATCGCGGTGCTCGACGAGGGACGGCTGGTCGCGGTCGGCACGCTGGAGGAAGTCGCGGCCTTCGACCATCCCTTCGTCCGCGACTTTTTCCGTTCACGTCGCGGCGAAAGGCAGTTGCGCAGACTCTCTCGTTACGAGACCCGATAGACATGGAAAACCGCGCGCACGCCGTCATCGCCGTCTGCTTCCTGGCCGTCTTCACCGTGGCCGGCGTGCTGATTTTCCTGTGGCTGTCGTCCGGCCCCGGCGAACCGCGGCTGTATCGGATCGTCACCGACGAATCGGTGGGCGGGCTGGCACCGCAGACCCAGGTCCAGTTCAAGGGACTGGAAGTCGGCCACGTCACCGACGTGCGTTTCGATCCACGCGACCGCGCGCGTGTGATCGTGGACTTCCGCGTGCGGCGCGACACCTACGTCACGCACGCGACCTACGCCGTGGTGAGCATGCAGGGCCTGACCGGCGGCAAGACGCTGGAACTGAAACTGGGCGAGGGCAGCCGCGCGCCGCTGGCGACGGACGACGAGCATCCGGCGCTGATCCCGCTGCGCAAGGGCCTGCTCGACCAGCTGGAGGCTTCGGCGCAAAAGGACATGGCCGACATCCACGACATCCTTGCCAGCACGAAGCAGTTGCTGGACGCCGACAACCGCGCGCACCTCGGCGCAACCATCCGCCAGCTCGATGCGGCCACCGCGAAACTCGATGCGATCGAAGCGCAGCTGTTGCCCGCTGCGAAGCAGATGCCGGCATTGCTGAAGAGCGCGCAGCAAAGCCTCGACCAGAGCCACGCTCTGCTCGCCAACGCCAACCGGGTCGCGCAGGCGGCGCGCGAACCGGTCCGCAAGGCCGGACAGGTCGAAGACACGATCCGGCACCTCGGCAACAAGCTCGACCGGCAGACCGCGCCCGACTTCGACGCGCTCAGCGCCAGCCTCACGCGCACCTCGCGGCTGCTCGAACAACTGATCCGCGAACTGAAGGCCAAGCCGCAGAGCCTGATCTTCGGCCCGCCGCAGCCGCCGCCGGGCCCCGGCGAGCCGGGCTTCCACGACAAGAAGGACAATGGCAATGAGTAGGACCGCGCTCGCGGCGTGCGCCTGCGCGCTGGTCCTCGCCGGTTGCGCGCAGGCCACGAAAGAGCACTTCGTGCAGCATTACGGCTTGAGCACTGCAGCGCCTTCGGCCGACACAGCCGAGCACGCAAGCAAGAGCCATCGCGGCATCCTGCAGATCGCGCGCATCGTGGTACCCGAGTGGCTCGACGGCGCGGCCATGTACTACCGGCTGGATTACCGCGACGACAATCGCCTTGCCGCTTACGCCAACTCCGACTGGATCGCCCCGCCCGCCGCGCTGCTCGAGCCGCTGCTGCAGAAGACGATCCTGGCGGGCGGCGCGTGGCGCGCGGTGATTGGCCCGGGCAACCCCGCCACGGCGGATGCGATCCTGCAGATCCGGCTGGACGATTTCAGCCAGTCGTTCACGCAGCCGCACGCAAGCACCGGCGTGCTCGACGCCACCGCCACGCTGATCTCGAACCGCGACGACCGCGTCCTCGCGCAGCGGCATTTCCATTTCGAAGTCGCCGCGCCGACACCGGACGCGCAAGGCGGTGCGAAGGCATTGAACGATGCGAGCGCGCGATTCGCCGATGAATTGCAGCAATGGGTGGACTCGACTTCCGTTTCGGCGGGTGGCGCAGTAGATCACTGATGCCACCGTCCATCGCTGCAGCTTCGCAGCCCGGATGAGCCGCGCAGCCGGCGTAGCCCGGAGGAAGCCGCGCAGCGGCGGAATCCGGGAAGCTCGCGCGAAGCCCTTCCCCCGGATTCCGCTTCGCTCCATCCGGGCTACGTCCTGCCTTTCGCATTCCACGCGCGCCATAAAAGCAGATTCCCGGTTCCGCCCGAGTACGGGCGGCCCCGGAATGACGAGGTATGTGTATCAGCCGGCGTAGCCGGATGAAGCCGCGCAGCGGCGGAATCCGGGAAGTTCACGCGAAGCCCTTCCCCCGGATTCCGCTTCGCTCCATCCGGGCTACGCCCTTCGCTCCATCCGGGCGACGTCGTCATACCGGGGCGGACTGCAGGCAACATTTGTCGTCATTCCGGGGCAACATTTGTCGTCATTCCGGGGCGGACTGCGGGCACCGCAGGCCGAACCCGGAATCTCGCTCTTCCCCGTTCGCATCCAATCTGCCTTTCGCATTCCACGCGCGCCATAAAAGCAGATTCCGGGTTCCGCCCGAGTACGGGCGGCCCCGGAATGACGAGGTATGTGTATCAGCCGGCGTAGCCCGGATGAAGCCGCGCAGCGGCGGAATCCGGGAAGCTCGCGCGAAGTCCTTCCCGGACTCCGCTTCGCTCCATCCGGGCTACGTCCTTCGCTCCATCCGGGCTACGCCCTTCGCTCCATCCGGGCGACGCCGTCATACCGGGGCGGACTGCAGGCAACATTTGTCGTCATTCCGGGGCGGCCTGCAGCCTTGGCGCAGGCCGAACCCGCAACCCAGTGACTTTGGTTGAAGCACAGCCACTGGGTTCCGGCTTGCGCCGGAATGACGCAATGGTGTTCCGTGTTGCGCCGGAATGACGACAGGGTGTTCCGTGTTGCGCGGGCATGATCGCAACGTTGTTCCGGCGTGTGTCGGATGAGCAACGACGGAATGTGGAGCGCCACGTGAAGGCGACTGCATCGCATCACAAATCGCGCAACGCGCGCTTCCGGTTCATTGTGGGCATTCCTACGCGTTCCTAGAATCCGGGCCTGTACTTGCCTCGACGCGCTCCTGGCAGCCGCGCAAATCCGGAGGGAACCGCGTAGCTCCGCAATCAGGACGCCGCGCGAATACGTCCCCGGAATCCGAATCGCTGCCGCGGGGCGACGTGCGCGGCCCGCGTCACTTCTTGCTCGCTTCGCAACGGACTTGCGGCAACCACGCAGGCTGGCGTCTTGGCGTGCGTCGCGACACCAACGCAATGCCGTTCGCACGCAAGCGGAATGCCACATCGCAGAACCGCACCACGGACGGGCACCCCGCCACCAATCCTTTCCACTTTCGACATCCTTCATCGCCCCATGAAATTTCGCTTTTCCGGCGCCCTCGCCGCCCTTGTCCTTTCCATCGCCCCGCTCGGTTTCGCCACCGCGGCTTCGCTGCCGGATGGCGTCACCGCCGTGCCGCTCGCCGCGATCACCAACGATCGCGATGCCACCGTCAGCAACATCGAGCTGATGCTGGGCGACGAAGGCGCCGTGCGCGGCATCTATCTTGCGACCCGCACCAGCGCGGACGCCGATCCGTCGCAGGCTTCGGGGCAGGTCTATCCGCTCGCCGGCATCGAGAGCGAAGACGGCGTGGTGCTCGGCCAGGGCCAGGGCGTCAAGGCGATCCTGTTGCGCGGCACGATCCCGCCGCAGGGCGACCACGGGTCGCTGGTCATCCGCTATCTCACCAACGGCATCTTCAAGCACTACGCGCAATGCCGCGTCGAGTTGAAGCGTCTTGCGCCGGGCGACTGGCAGCTCGTGAACGCATACAACGGCCGGACGGTGAAGCACATCGAAGTGCAAACCTGGGCGCTCGGCATCAGCACGATCGCCAACGTCTGTCCCGCGCAGAACGCCTGAGATCGCCGCGCCACTTCCCTTGACGCCTTCCGCCCGCCGCGCGCTATGCTCGGGCCACGCGGCGCGGGGGCGCCGATCATCGGGGTGACATCGTGACGACACGATCCAGGGGTCCATCCGCCGGCTTCGAGTGGCTGAAGCGCGGCATCGGCGTGGCGTTCCGCCACCCCAAGCCGCTGTTCGGCGGCGCGGCCTTGCTGCTGGTGGCACTGCTGCTGCCCTCGCTGATCTCGATGTCGGCGCAGTTTCTTTCGAACAGCGCGGGCGCACCGCCGAGCCCGGCCATGCTCGCCGGGGTCATGGTGGTTTCCATGCTGATCGGTTTGCTGATCGTGCCGCTCTACGCAGGCTACTTGCAGGTGATTGACGCGGCCGAACGCGGGCAACCGGCGAACGGCTTCGGCATCTTCAGGCCGTACGCCCAGGGCGAAGCCCTGCGCCTGATCGGGTTCGGGCTGGTGCTCATCCTGATCTATGTCGTCATGCTCGGCATCGTGATCGTGGCGGCCGGCAGCGGCCTCGTCGGCTGGTACATGCAGGTGCTCGCCGCGCAGGCCAACCACCAGTTGCCACCGGGATTGCCGCAAGGCTTCGGGATCGCCATGGCGCTGTTCACGGTGATGGGCCTTTTCATGATGGGCTTCTATTCGATCGCGCTCGGCCAGATCGCATTGCGGCGCCGCGGCGTGTTCAATGCCATCGGCGATGGCCTGCTCGGCGCACTGAAGAACCTGCTTCCGCTGATCGTGCTCGCACTCACCCTAGCCGTGGCATGGATCGCGGCGGTGATAGGCATCGTGATCGTGGGCGTCGTGCTCGCCCTGATCGGCAAGCTCGTCGGCGCGTGGCTGTCGCTCGCACTGCTCATCCCGCTCTACATCGCGATGATGCTGCTGGTCGTCGCGGTGATGTTCGGGGTGATGTACTACCTGTGGCGCGACGTCTGCGGCGGCGATTCCGAATCCGGCGTGGCGCCGGCGATCGCCGCCTGAATTGCGCTGCGCCATGGACCTCCGTGCGAAGGCGGCCACGGCCGCCTTCGCCGTGTACGCACCTTTCGAAAAATCCTGCGCCCGCGCCGGTCGCTTCAGGCTGAGCGCGGCTACTTCAGCAGGTTGAGCGCGTCGCTGATCAATCGGTCCACGTTGCTGGTGTCGGGTTCGGCGCGCGGCGCAGGCTTGAGGTCGTTGAGGAACGCCCAGTCGCCGCCGTGCACGACGTCATCGCCGACGCGGCAGCAAAGCAGGTGGACCTTGCTGTACGCGAAATTGCCGCTGCGCCGGGCGCTCTCGAAGAAACCGGCCAGGGTGGAGGTCTGGTCGTTGGCAACCAGCACCAGGTCGCGCTCGGCGCCGTTCGTGCGATAGCTGCCCTTCATCCAGCCGCCCAGCACGTGCTTCAACTGCAGCGCGTCGAATGCCTGCAGGTACCGGTTCTTGACGCTGCTGCTGCCGCCGGTGATGCCCTGCGGCTTCAGGGCGTCCGGGTTGCCCGAGACCGTGTCCACGATCTCGCTGATCCGAAGCGGGTGGGTTTCGCGTCCGTATTCGATGAGTGTGCAGGGGACATCCACGTGCCCGGCGGCCGTGGCCCAGAAGCCGTGGCAAGCGAGAAAGCAATCCGCGCTGGGGGTGGTGTCCACCTGCATGGCGCGGAAAACGCCGTAACGAGCGACATTGGCCACGACGAACTCCTGGACGGAAAACGGATGCGGATAAATACCACGACCTCGGCGGCGGTCCACGGCGCGGCTTTTCCCCGCACGCGCCGCGACTCCTGTCCCTTCTGTTTGCGAGGGAGCTAAATCTGCGTGGGATAGACCGCCTGCAGCCCCGCGGTACTCACGTTGGTGAACATGTTGGCGTTCGGGGCGCCGTTGGCGATCGCGCGGTCGGGTCCGACGAGGTACAGGGCCTTGTTGGGACCCACGTTGTCCGTGCCATCGTTCCAGGTGCGCGCCGTGATCCCGCACGTATTGTGGTTGATGTCCATGTAATGCACGTAGAGCGATCCGGCCGTCGCAAGGGCGGCCCAATAGATGGGTCCACCGTAGCCGAGCGCCGTGGCGATGCTCCTGATCTCCTGGTGGTCCACCGGCATCCCGGCGCCCGCGGACGCTGCATACAACAGTCGCTTGCCAGTGGCGCCTTGCACGTGGCCGTTGACGAAAGCGACGAAGGCCGCCTGCTTGCCCGGATTCAGCGCGCCGTTCAAGTGATACCCGAACAACCCGCCGCCCGTCACCAGCACGATGGCCCGGCAGCCCATGACCGAAGGGAATCCGATCTCGGCTGCGTCGAAACCGATCTCGCGCTCACACAAATAAATCATGACGATCCCCTCTTCCGGGAATGTGCAAACGCCGCCGCTGCCCGCGGCCGGTCCAACCTCCGAGCTGCCATGCCGCGGCAACCCTACGCAGCCGCAGCCCGTGCTGCCTTATAGGCTGAAACACCTCCGGCTTCAATCTTTCCGCATCGGAAGGGCGCCCGCGCAACGTGCGACCTTCGGCATCGCCTGCGAAGCCGCTGTGGCGGGAGGCTCACTTGCCTCCGAGGTGCTTGCCCGCGGCCTTTTTCACCAGCGCGGCGATCCGCTTTTCTTCGGCCCCGGTGAGTTTCGTCAGCGCGAACGCGGTCGGCCACATGTTGCCCTCGTCGAGGGTGGCCTTGTCGTTGAAGCCGAAGGTCGCGTAGCGATCCTTGAACTTGGATGCGTTCCGGAAGAAGCACACGACCTTGCCGTCCTTGTCGGCGTAGGCGGGCATGCCGTACCAGGTTTTGGGCGCGAGCGCCGGCGCGCTGGCCTTGACGATTTCGTGCAACCGCGCGGCCATGCCGCGATCGGGTTCCGGCATCCTGGCGATCGCGGCCAGCACGTCGCTTTCGCCGCCGACCTTGCCGCCGTGCGCGGCCTTGGTCTCGCGCACGCGTTCGCGCATGGCCTCGCGCTCTTCCTTCGTGAATCCTCCTGAAGACTTGACGGTCCTGGCGGCAGATGACCTGCCCGTCTTCGCGGATTTCCTCTCGGCCATGGTGTCTTCCTTCATCTATCGGTCTGATTCGTGTTGCAAACGCGCGCCAACGGGAACATGCCGCA
>DASVDY010000201.1:0-17395 GCA_036380855.1 Rhodanobacteraceae bacterium | reverse complement strand
ATTGACCTGCTGGAGCTTCGCCGCCCTGCCGCCCCGGTGCGCGCGCACTAAAATCCGGACATGACACTCTCCCGTTTCCTGCCTTGGCTGCGCAGCCGTGCCGATGCGCTCGCCGACCGCTGCGCGACCGCGATCCAGCGCCGCCGCATGCAGCGCGCGCAGGCGCAGCTTCCACGACGCGCGCGCGAAAAGGCCCGGCTCTGGCGCGCGCTTTACCTGGCCCGCAACGCCCGCCTGCAGCGGGAACGCGAAGCGCGGCGGACCCGCCTGCACCAGGGCACGGGCGACTTGCCGACCCGGGACATCAGCAAGGCCGACGTGCTGGCAGCGATCGCGCGCAGCCGCGCGAATCGCGAGGCGCGTTTGAGGGGCGGTCGCGAGGAAGGGGGCAACGAATGAAGCGCGGCGACGTGTGCGAGATGTTCCGGCGGCTGCGCGACCTGGAACCCGAACCCACCACCGAACTGAGATACCGGACGCCGTTCGAGCTGCTGGTCGCGGTGATCCTGTCCGCGCAATCCACCGATGCGGGCGTCAACAAGGCCACGGCAAGGCTGTTCCCGGTGGCGAACACGCCGCAGAAAATCCTCAAGCTCGGCGAAGCGGGCCTGAAGCGATACATCGCCACTATCGGGCTGTACAACGGCAAGGCGAAGAACATCCTCGCCACCTGCGCGCTGCTGGTCGAGCGCCATCGCGGCGAGGTGCCGCGAACGCGCGAGGAGCTGGAGGCCCTGCCAGGCGTGGGCCGCAAGACCGCCAACGTGATCCTCAACACCGTTTTCAACGAGCCGACGATCGCGGTGGACACGCACATCTTCCGCGTCTGCAACCGCACCGGGCTTGCGCCAGGAAAGAACGTGCGCGAAGTGGAAAACAGACTGCTGCGCGTCGTGCCGGAGGAATTCAGGCTGGGCGCGCACCACTGGCTGATCCTGCACGGGCGCTACATCTGCGTGGCCCGAAAGCCGAAATGCCCGCAGTGCCCCATCCGCGACCTGTGCGCCTACAAATCCAAGACCCCGGAGTGAGGCGCCCCGGCCGGGCTTGCGGCACCCGGCGGCGGTTCCCGCAGCTCACCTGCGCTTTACGCGCGCCCGGACATGATCTGCCAACTTGGCCTGCCAGCCCGGGCGCAACCACCAGGCGCCGCTGGCGGTTCGAACATGGACAATGCTTTGAGGAGAACACGATGTCATACGTCAAACCACTCGCGCTCGGGACCCTGCTCGCCTGCCTGGCCCTGGCGCCCGGCGCTTTTGCCCAAAGCGACACGCAAGGCGGAAGCATGCAGACCGGAGGCATGCAGGACAACTCCATGCACATGCACGGAAGGATGATGGGCCATGGCGAAATGTCGAAGATGTTCGACGCGATGGACACCAACCACGACGGTTACGTTTCGGAGGCCGAGCACACGGCCTACATGGACGCGATGTTCAAGCAGGCCGACGCCAATGGCGATGGCAAACTCAGCAGGGACGAGATGCGCAATGCGGTGAAGCAGCACCATCGCGAGATGGATGCCATGCAGCACTGATGCGACAACGCTGCGATAAAGTCCGGCGGCTTCCATCGCGCCGGAACGCAAGCCACTGATGCAGCGGATCTTCGGATCCGCTGCATTTTTTATGTGCAGCACGGCGTGCGCGCGAGCGCCGGCAAGGATTCGCGCTCGCTGAATCTGCTGTCAATCGGCAGCAGTAATCCTTACCGCTGGTTAATCCGCCGATTCCTAGACTGGGCCCTCGCTTGGACGGGCGGTCGCCCCGATCGCCCCACGGACACCCGCAGCGGATGCGGGCACGCAACGGAGGAAAAACATGCAGACGAAGAAACTCACCATCGCACTCGGCGCCCTGGTTGCCGGCGCAGCCCTCGGCCCCGCCGCCTTCGCCCAGAGCAGCAGCTCGCAGGCTTACCAGACCGAGACGCAAAACACGGCGCAGACGCAGAACATGAACCAGCAAGTGCAGCAGATGGACACCAACAACGACGGCCACGTTTCCAGGAGCGAGTTCGACAGCTACTGGAAGCAGCAGTTCAAGAGCGCCGACGCCAACAACGACGGCAAGCTGAGCAAGCAGGAAGTGAAGACCGCATCCGAACAGATGAACGGCGGCCTCAGGATCAGCCAGTCGAGCTTCAACAGGATGTGGCGCTCGGCCGACACCGACAACGACGGATCGCTTTCGCAAAACGAGGACCTGGCCTACCACAACAAGATGTTCCGCCGGGCCGACACCAACAACGACAACCGGCTGACCAAGGCCGAGGTGCGCAACGCGGTGCAGAACCACGACGAAAGCGTCGCCTCGCTGTAATCCTTTCGCCCTACTCGCGCGGCGGGCCTCCGGTCCGCCGCTTTTTTTTGCGCGTCGCCGGGTGCAGAGTTGCTATGCTGGCGCGATGAACGAAGAGAACGTCGCCCCGCGCATGGCCGCGCGCTTCCGTGGTTTCCTGCCCGTGGTGATGGACGTGGAAACCGGCGGTTTCGATGCCGGACGCGATGCTTTGCTGGAAATCGCGGTGGTATGCGTCCGCATGGAGGCCGACGGCCTGGTACATCCTGAGCCCTGCGTGTCCACGCACGTGCAGGCATTCCCCGGGGCCAACATCGAGCCGAAGTCGCTGGAGATCACCGGCATTGATCCCGACCACCCCTTCCGCGCGGCGCTGCCCGAACGCGAGGCGCTCGAACATGTGTTCAAGCCGGTACGGGCGGCGATGAAGGACACCGGTTGCCAGCGCGCGATCCTGGTCGGCCACAACGCGGCTTTCGATCTTTCGTTCCTCAATGCCGCGGTGCGCCGCAGCGGGCACAAGCGCAACCCCTTCCACCCGTTCTCGTGCTTCGATACCGCCACGCTGGCGGGACTCGCCTACGGCCAGACCGTTCTCTCGCGCGCGGTGCAGGCGGCGGGCTTCGAATGGGATCCCAATGAAGCGCATTCCGCGGTGTACGACGCCGAGCGCACGGCTGCGCTGTTCTGCGCGATCGTGAATCGCTGGAAGTATCTCGAGGATTGCGAGAAGGAACGCATCGGATCACCCGATGGCAAGAACATGTTTTGACGCATGGATCAGCACGGACAAACGCTGATCAGGACCGGCAGCGGTCATCCGTGTTCATCCCGCGCAAATCCGCGTCGGGCCTTTTCCGGTCACCAGCCCAGTGCCCGTGCGACCTGGACCAGGCCCCAGGCGAGCAATGCCGTGATCGGCAGCGTCAGGATCCACGCCCACACCATGCGCTCGACTACCGTCCAGCGGATCGCATTGAAGCGCTTGGCCGCGCCCACGCCCATGATCGCGGCCGACACGTTGTGCGTGGTGGACACCGGGAACCCGAAGATCGAAGCGGTGATGATCACCGCGGCGGAAGAGGTTTCCGCGGCGAACCCGTTGATCGGGTGCAGCTTCACCATCTTGTGGCCAAGCGTCTTGATGATGCGCCAGCCGCCGCCCGCGGTGCCGGCCGCCATCACCAGCGCGCACAGTACCTTCACCCAGACCGGGATCAGGAAGTTCTCGGCAGTACCGGGAATGCGCAGGAACGACAGCCAGTGCGGCAGCGCGTCCAGCTGGTGCGTGGAGGTGGCGCCGGCCAGCGCCAGCGCGATGATGCCCATCGTCTTCTGCGCATCGTTCATGCCGTGCGACACGCCCATGGCCGTGGCGGAGAGCAGTTGCGCCTTGCCGAACAACGCATTCACGAACGGCGTGCGGCCGAACCGGCGCAGCCAGCCACGACGGTCGGCGAACCACGCGAACAGCCAGAACAGCGCGCCCATGACCAGGATGCCGAGCAGGAACCCGATCATTGGCGAGGTCACCATCGGCACGACTACCTTGGGAATGACGCCCTTGCCCTGCCACCAGTGCCCGCCGCCTTCGCTCCAGATCACCGCATTGAAGTTGCCGTGCCCCGCCGCAATCGCGGCGCCGCACAACCCGCCGATCAGGGCGTGTGAAGACGAAGACGGCAGGCCCAGCCACCAGGTGATGAGATTCCAGACGATCGCGCCGAGCAGCGCGCAGATCAGGAGCTCGGCGCCGACGTTGACCACGCCCGCGTCTATCAGGCCCGCTGCGATGGTCTTGGCCACCGCGGTGCCGATCAGAGCTCCGCCGAGATTGGTCACCGCGGCCAGCAGCACCGCTTTGCCCGGCGTCAATACCTTGGTCGCGACCACCGTCGCGATCGAATTGGCGGTGTCGTGGAATCCGTTGATGTAGTTGAACACCAACGCGATGACGACGACGGCGATGAGCGGGCCGAGGGTCATGTGGAAGATCGGGGGCTGGGGGCTGGGGCCTGGGAGCTGGGGATGTGTGGAAACCGGACTACCTGACGTGCATCCACGAAACGGGATGCGCGGCCGACCACGGCTTGCTGCCTCGTTCTGGCGAAAGCATTGCCGCGAAGCACTCCAGCCCCCAGCCCCCAGTCCCCAGTCCCGGCTCTCATGAGTTCTTCAGCACGATCGAATAGATCACGTTGCCCACGTCGCGGCAGCGGTCGATGGCCTTCTCCATGAGCTCGAACAGATCCTTGGCGAGCACCACCTTGATCGGATCGCCGTCAGTCGTGTAGAGGTCGCGGTAGGCTTCCAGCAGCATGCGGTCGGCTTCGGATTCGATCGCCTGCAGGCGATCCTGCAACGCACGCATGCGATCTATGCGCAGGCCCTTGCGCAGCTCGCCCACCATCTCGGCGAGCACCTCGGTGGCGCGCATCAGCAGCACCGCGCGCGCGGCGAAATCCACGCCTTCGAGCCGCGCCGGCATGATCGCGTAGCGCTCGGCGAACTTCTCGATGGTCTTGGGGATGCGGTAGAGCGCCGAGGACATCGCCTCGATGTCCTCGCGATCCAGCGCGGTGACGAAGGTGTTGACCAGTGCCTGGCTGATTTGCGAGGCGATCTGCTTCTCGCGCCGGCGGGCCGCCCGGAAGCTGTCCAGGATCATCGCCTCGCCGCGATGCTCCAGCAGCTTCTGCAAGGCACTGGCCCCGTCGCGCGCGGCCTCGGCGCTGGCCTCCAGCAGGTCGTAGAACTTGTCGCCCTTGCCGAACATCGTTTGCAGCGAAAACATGACAGGCTCCTGACAATGCCGGCGCAGAATATTTCGGGGATGTTACACGAGCGTGACAGCATCGCGCTCGACCCGGCACCGACGGAAAGCCGTTCGCCGCCCCCGCCGGCATCCATGCCACGCCCGCCACGCCCGGATCGCTGATGCTGGCCGCGCGACCGGCTTGCTACACTCCGCGCATGGACGTCCCCGCGCACGCCCACCCGACCGACCGCACATGCTGACCGAGCTGGGCCTGGTCCTGCTGCTGGCGCTCTTCAATGCGTTCTTCGCGTTGTCCGAGATCGCCCTGATCGCCTCTCGCAAGGTGCGCCTGAAACACATGGCGCGCACCAGCGCGCAGGCGCAGGTCGCGCTGCGGCTGGCCGAACATCCCGAGCGTTTCCTCTCGACCGTGCAGGTCGGCATCACCCTGATCACGCTGATCACCGGTGCGGCCACCGGCAATGCGGTCAGCGAGCACATCCGCCTGTGGTTGCTGCGCCTGGGGCTGAACGGGGTCGTGCCCTACGCCTTCATCATCGGGTTGATCCTCGGTTTCATCATCGTCACGACCATCAACATCGTGGTCGGCGAACTGGTGCCCAAGCGGGCCGCGCTCACCGGCCCCGAGCGGATCGCCTGCGCGATTGCCACACCGATGCTGGTGTTGTCCTGGGTGACCGCGCCATTCGTGTGGGTGCTGAACCGGTTGAGCGGGTTCCTGCTCGCGATCCTGGGCCTCAGCCGCGTACGCCGCGAAAAGGTGACGGAAGAGGAAATCAGGCTGCTGGTGGCGGAGGGCACCGAGCAGGGCGTACTCGATCCCGACGAGCGCAACATGGTCAACCGCGTGCTGCGACTGGGCGATCGCACGGTGGACAGCGTGATGACGCCGCGGCCGCGCATCGCCTGGCTGGATGCAGCGGCGCCGCTTGCGGAGAACCTCGCGGTACTGCGCACCACGCCGTTCTCGCGCTATCCGGTGTATCGCGAAAATGAGGACGAGGTGCTGGGCGTGCTCGAGGTGAAACGCCTGCTGCGTGGCGGGCCCCTGGAAACGCGGTTGCCGGAAGTATTCAAGCGCCTGGCCAAGCCGCTGTTCGTGCCCGGCACCGCGCGCGCGCTGGACCTGCTCGAGGAATTCCGCGATGCGCAGACCCAGATCGCGCTGGTGGTGGACGAGTACGGCGGCATCGAGGGCCTGGTCACGCTCAACGACCTGCTGAGCGCGGTGGTCGGCCGCGCCGCGCCGGCCGAAGGCGAGGCGCCGCGCAATGCGCCGGTGGTGCGCCGCGAGGACGGCAGCCTGCTGGTGGACGGCTCGCTTTCCACCGACGACCTGCGCGAACTGCTGCAGCGCCTGGACCTGCCCAACGAGGAAGACGGCGAGTACCGCACCGTGGCCGGCATGATGATGACCGCGTTCGGCCACATCCCCGAACCCGGCGAATACTTCGAGTGGCGCGACTTGCGTTTCGAGGTCATGGACCTCGATGGCGCGCGCATAGACAAGGTGCTGATCGCGCCGGTGGCCGAAGGCGACGAGGGCGAAGAGGAGATGGGGGGCGGGTAGAAGCGAAGGGATCAGGCGGGAGCCAGGTCGCTCTGCTCCGGCATGCCGGCCAGTGCGTAACCCCAGCAACGCATCGCTTGCGAACGTCGCTCCCACGACAATGCTTCGATCCTTGCGCCCTCGCTACTCGTCGCTCGTCCCTCGCTCCTCTCTCGCAATCCGCGCCATTCTCTCCGCGTCCGCAAGGATCCCGTGCAGTACCCGCAGCTCGCGTGCGTCCGGCTGCGCGCGCTGGAACAACCGCCGCAGGCGCAGCTCGATCGTCGTCGCCGAACGGCCCTTGTGGAAATCAATCGCGTGCAGCGCGCGGAACAGGTGCGCGAAGAACTCCTCCATGTCCGCCCCCGACGCCGGCGGGTCGCGCGGTCCCGGTTGATCCGCCGCAGTGGGCAAGTCGCCCAGCATCGCCATGCGCACTTCGTAGGCCATCACCTGCACCGCCTGCGCAAGATTGAGCGAGGAGAAATCCTCCACGCTCGGGATGCGCACCATCGCGTGGCAGCGCATCAGCTCGTCGTTGTCGAGGCCGGATTGCTCGTTGCCGAAGAGCAGTGCGACTTGCGTGCCGTCCTTCGATTCGGCCGCGATCCGCGCGGCCGCCTCGCGCGGCGAAAGTTCCGGCAGCGGAATCCCGCGCCGACGCGCGCTCAGCCCGTACACGCGCGTGCACTCGGCGATCGCATCGGGAACGCCGTCGCAAACGACCAGTTGCGAAAGCACGTCGTCCGCGCCGGCCGCCATCGCCTGCACCTTGGGATCGGGATAGCGGTGCGGCGCGACCAGCACCAGCCGGTCGAAACCCATGGTGCGGATCGCGCGAGCCGCCGAGCCGATGTTTCCCGGATGCGAAGTGCGCGCGAGGACGAAGCGGAGGTTTGCGGGAGCGGATGGCATCAAATGAGCGGTGAGCGGTGAGCGGTGAGCGGTGAGCGGTGAGCGGTGAGCGGTGAGCGGTGAGCGGGAAAGCATAACAACACCCGTCATTCCGGGGCCGTTTGCGCCTGGGCGCGAACGGAACCCGGAACCCAGTGACTCCGGACTGACGTCAAAGGCGCTGGGTCCCGGCTTGCGCCGGGATGACGGGAACCGGACCTTGTCGCATTGCCTTGCCGTGTTGCCTTGCCGTGTTGTTGTCGTGTCGCCTTGCCGTGTCGCCTTTCCCGCCCCTTCACGGCACTTCGCCTCCCGCCTCCTGGCTCCCGCTGCTAGACTTGTCGTTCGCCGCCTTCGAGCGGCGCGTTCTTTTCACCACGGAAATCCAGTCATGGCCCGACCCGCCGTTACCGTCGCGGTGCGCGCTGCGCGCGCCGCAGGCAATGTCATCCTGCGCTACATGAATCGGGTCGGCAGCCTGGTCGTGACCGAGAAGCAGCACCTGGATTTTGCCTCCGAGGTGGACCGCCAGGCCGAGGCCGAGATCGTGCGCGAGCTGAAGCGCGCCTATCCCGACAACGGCATCCTCGGCGAGGAGTCCGGCGCTTCCGGCAAGAGCCACGCGCGCTTCACCTGGGTCATTGACCCGCTGGATGGGACCCACAACTACCTGCGCGGCATCCCGCAGTTCGCCGTCTCGATCGCGCAACTGGACCGCGGCGAGCCGGTGCACGCGGTGATTTTCGACCCGCTGCGCGACGAGATATTCACCGCCAGCAAGGGGGATGGCGCGTTCCTCAACGACCGCCGCATCCGCGTCGGCAAGCGCGAGAGCCTCGACGGCTCGCTGATCGCCACCGGATTCCCGTATCGCCAGCGCGCGCACCTGGATGCGCAGATGGACATGACGCGCGTGCTGCTCGACCGTGCCGAAGACCTGCGCCGCGCGGGCTCCGCCGCACTGGACCTCGCCTGGACCGCAAACGGACGCCTGGACGGCTATTTCGAAATCGGCCTCAAACCCTGGGACATGGCTGCGGGCGTGCTGCTGGTGCGCGAGGCCGGCGGGCGCTACTGCGATTTCGCCGGACGCGACGGCATGCCGGCGTCCGGCAACATCGTGGCCGGCAACCACCACATCGTGGCGCAGATGGTGGAAGCGTTCGGGCCGGTACTGCCGCCGGCGCTGTTGAAAGCCTGATCCATGTAGCCCCGATGAAGCGAAACGGAATCCGGGACTGCAGCATTGCCGCCCCGGATTCGGGCGCCACGCGCCTCCATCCGGGCTACTCGGCCCCGTCAGATGATCAGCGGAACAGGATCCGCCTCGGCTTGACCGGGAATTTCCCGCGCCAGTACTGCAGCAGCACATAGCCGCCCAGCGCGCCGCCCAGGTGCGCGAAATGCGCAACGCCCGCCTGCGTACCGGTCACGCCAAGGAACAGCTCGAGCAGCATGTAGCCGATCACCGCGAGCCACGCCGGCATCGGGATCGGCAGGATCAGCGCGATGATCTTGGCATGCGGATACAACACGCCGAAGGCCAGCAACAGGCCGAAGATCGCGCCCGACGCGCCAAGCGTCGGGTAGAAGCCACCGGTGAAGAAATACACCACGGCCAGGTGCGCCACTGCCGCGACCACCGCGCAGAACACGTAGTAGAAGAGGAAGTGCCGCGCGCCGAACAGGTTCTCGATCGGCGCGCCGAACATGTACAGCGCCAGCATGTTGAAGCCGATGTGCGCCCAACCGCCGTGCAGGAAGGCGTAGGTGATCAACTGCCACGCCTGGAAGCCCACCATCACCGGCATTCCGTCCGGCGTATAACCGGCCAGGTGCTGCGGCCCGAGCGGCCAGAGCGCCGCGTGCACCACCAGCCAGTCGCCGCCGCCGGCGATCATGATCAGGAATATCGCGATGTTCGCGATCAGCAGCGAAAGCGTGACCGGTGGCAGGTTGAAGCGCATGGGGACGGGAATCGGGAATCGGTCAGAGACTGGCAAATGCTGCCCGCGAGGCCACGCTTCGCGCGCGCTCCAAAGTCGCCTCGCGGATCCGGATCGGATTACTCACGTCAACGACTTTGCGCTGGCCCTGCAGTGCTCGGCCACCACCTTCGCCACCACCATCGAAACGCGCTTGCCGGTGGGGATGTGCAGGAATTCGTTCGGACCGTGCGCATTCGAGTGCGGACCCAGAACGCCGGTGATCAGGAACTGCGCCTTCGGGAATTTCTCGCCGAGCATGCCCATGAACGGAATGCTGCCGCCTTCGCCCATGTACACCGGCGGTGCGCCAAAGGCATCCTGCGAAGCCTGTGCCACGGCCTGCTCGAGCCAGGGCGACAGCGCCGGCGCGTTCCAGCCGCTGGACGCCTTCTCCAGCTTCAGCTCGACCTTGCAGCCGTAGGGCGGGTCCTTTTCCAGCAGGTTCTTGACGAACTCGCCGGCGCGCACGCCGTCCAGCGTCGGCGGCAGCCGCAGCGAGAGTTTCACCGCGGTAAACGGGCGCAGCACGTTGCCCGCGCTGCGCAGCGGCGGCAGGCCGTCCGCCCCGGTCACCGCAAGCTGCGGGCGCCAGGTGCGGTTCAACACCAGTTCGGTCGGATCGTCCGCCACCGGCTTCATGCCGGGCAGGAACGGGAATTTGTCGTACACCTCGGTGCCCAGCACCTGCGCGCACAGGCGCGCCTGCTCCATGCGCTGGGCCGGAACGTCCGCGTACAGCTCGCGCGGCTTGATCGCGCCGGTCGCCGAATCCTCCAGACGCGAAAGCAGATCGCGCAGGATGCGGAAGCTCGACGGCACCACGCCGGAAGCATCCCCCGAGTGGACACCTTCGCTCAGCACGTTGACCGTCAGATTGCCCCCGGTCATGCCGCGCAGCGACGTCGTCAGCCACAGCTGGTCGTAATTGCCGCAACCCGAATCCAGGCAGACGACCAGCGAGGGCTGTCCGATCTTTGCGGCAAGGTGATCCACGTAATACGGCAGGTCGTAGCTGCCGGATTCCTCGCAGGCCTCGATCATGATCGCGCAGCGTGCGTGCGGCACGCCCTGCTCGCGCAAGGCCAGCAATGCCGACAGCGAGCCGAAGATGGCGTAGCCGTCGTCCGCCCCGCCACGGCCGTACAGCCGGTCGCCCTTCAGCACCGGGGTCCATGGCCCCAGCCCGTCGTTCCAGCCGGTCATCTCGGGTTGCTTGTCGAGATGGCCGTAGAGCAGCACGCCATCGTCCGCGCGCGCCTCGTCGCCGAACGCCGGCACGTCAATGAAGATCAACGGCGTGCGGCCTTCCAGGCGCACCACTTCCAGCGTGGAGCCCGGCAGGGATTGCAGCTTGGCGCGCGCCCAGGTCTCCATCAGCTTGACCGCATCGTCCATGTAGCCGTGCTCGACCCACTGCGGGTCGAACAGCGGTGACTTGTTGGGGATGCGGATGTACTCGGTGATCTGCGGCACGATCTCGTCGTTCCAGATGGCTCCGACGAAGGATTCGAGCTTGCTGGCATCCATGGGCTTCTCCGCTGACACAAGCCCTTCAGTGTAACAGCGCCGCCGTGTGCACCCACTTGTCGGGAATCCCCGACAGACCGCCGCTGCCGGGTCGCACACCGGGCGCGGCTTCGTCCGGCATACCCGGCGCCGCCCCCGGCCCATGCTTGCTGCCACGCGATGTCGCCGGTTCCCGAAGCGACGCGTGATCCCAATATCCACAGGAGAGAGCCATGATCCGCAAGACCTTCGCTTCACTCGTGTTGTTGCTGGCCTGCGCGCTGCCCGCCTTCGCCGCCACGCCGGTGGACATCAACCACGCCGATGCCACCACCATCGCCAGCTCGCTGGACGGGATCGGCATGAGCAAGGCCAATGCCATCGTCGCCTGGCGCAACGCCCACGGCGCGTTCAAGTCGGTGGACGACCTGCGCCAGATCAAGGGGATCGGGGACAAGACCCTGGCCCGCAACCGCGACGCCATCCGGCTCTCGGGCGGCAGCGCGGTGGCCGCGCATGCCAAGCCGAAAGTGGCGCACCCGCGCAAGAAGTAGACCGCCTGCAACCCGCGGGCGCCGCGCGCCCGCCTCGCCTCTCCCCTCCACGGGGAGAGGCATCCTTTTTGTTGCAGCGGAATCACAAACACTTGCTACACTCGCGCGCCACGTTTCCCCGGAGAGCGTCCGTGATCCTGCCGCGTTATCGCATCGGTGCATCCACCATTCCCGGTGCGGGGCTCGGCTTGTTCGTGGAAGAACCGGTGCCGCGCGGCCAGGTGGTGATCGCGCCGGACGGCATCGGCGGGACGTGGAGCTTCGAAGATCTCCAGGCCGATCCGGCGCTCGCCGTGCAACTGCACACATCGGTGCGCTGGTTCGAGGACCGCTACACGCTCTCGCCGGAGTGGCCGGACGAGTGCTACGTCAACCACGACTTCGAACCGAACGGCTTGTGGCACCTCGGCTTCATCTTCGCCGCGCGCAATCTCGCCGCGGGCGAGGAGCTGACGGTTGATTACCGCCACCTGCTCGCTCCGGGCCAGGAAGAAACCTTCCGCGACGCGCGCACCGGCCAGCCGATCGTCGGGATGAGCTGGCGCGAGAGCCTGCTGGCCACCAGCCGCACGCTCGCCAGGCTGCTCGCGTAGGAACACCCGCAAGCGATTGCGCTCGACCTGCCGCGCCCCGGCAGGCGCTCGGCATCCCCACGGGCCGACGTGTACACTCCGGTGTCTGCGTGCCGCCACGGTGCAGCCTGCCTCCGCTCGCAAAGCTTGCGGGGGCTCGTGCCGACATGGTCCCGCTGCGAACGACTCGCCCGATGGCCCAGTTCTTCCTCAAAACCCTGATCTCCGCCCTGCTGATCGCGGGCGCCTCCGAACTTGGCAAACGCTCCAGCGTGGCCGGCGCGGTGCTGGTGTCGCTGCCGCTGACCTCGCTGCTGGCAATGGTGTGGCTGTGGCACGACACCCGCGATGCGGCGCGGCTGGCCAGCTTTTCGATGGACATCTTCTGGCTGGTGATTCCATCGCTGGTCCTGTTCGTGATACTGGCCTGGATGCTGCGCGCGGGCTGGAATTTCTGGCTGAGCCTTGCCGCGGCGATCGGCGCCACCCTGATCGCCTACGCCGCCAGCCTGCTGGTGGCGGGAAGGCTGAAATGAGCGATGCGCAAACCCGGACCGGCTTGCTGCCGCTGCCAGCCGGATCGCGCCGCATCGAGCCTTGGGCCAACGGCCTCGGCCGGACCGAGGTGATCCTGCGTGAGCCCGATGACGGTTGCTGGAAGGTGCGGGTCAGCATCGCGCAGGTCGAAAGCAACGGCCCGTTTTCGGAGCTGGCGGACACCCAGCGCCTGCTGGTGCCGCTGGACGGGCCGATGGAGCTGCACTTCGCGGATGGCCGCGCGCAACGCGCCAGCCGCTTCGGCGTGCTGCGCTTCGACGGCGCGCCCGCACCCCATGGTGTGCTGCCGGAAGGCCCGACCCGCGACTTCAACCTGATGCTGCGCAACGGCGCGCGCGGCGAGCTGTTCGCGCGCACGCTGGTGGACTCGATGGTGCTGCCTGCGGAACCCGGAACGCGTTGGCTGGTCTACCTGCACCGTGGCGGCGCGTCGGTGGCCGTGACCGGCACCACGCTTAAGCTCGCGCCCGGCGATGCCGCGCTGCTGGAGTTCGCGGAGCGCACGCGCGAACGCGCCGTGATCGAAGGCGGTGGCGAACTGGTGCTGGCAAAGTTGCACGGTTGATTTTGCAATCATCCATGGTCGCTGCCCATCTCCTGAAATCGCGGACTACGCCCTGATGGAGACCAAGAGCGGTCATCCATGACCGCACTTTTCAATTAAGCTCGTCTTCGACTTCCGATTTGATCCCCTCGCCATGCGCATCCTGGTAGTCGAAGACGACGCGGCGATCGCGGACGCGGTGTGCGATGCCTTGAAGCGCGCCGGTCACGCCGTGGATCATCTCGCCGACGGTCGCAAGGCCCTGGCCGCGCTGCGCGAACACGCCTTCGCGCTGGTGGTGCTGGATCTCGGCCTGCCCGGCGCGGAGGGCGGCGAAATCCTGCGCAGGTTGCGCGCCGATACCGATCCGGTGCCGGTGCTGGTGATCACCGCCCGCGATGAACTGGACCAGCGCGTCCGTGCGCTCGACCTCGGCGCGGACGATTACCTGGTGAAGCCCTTCGCGCTGGCCGAGTTCGACGCGCGCGTACGCGCACTGCTGCGCCGGCGCGCCTCGCAGGGCGTACCCATCCTGCGCATCGGCAACCTGTCGGTGGATCTCGCCGGCCGGCGCGCGTCGCTCGACGGCATCGCGCTGGACCTCACCGCGCGCGAGTTCGGCCTGCTCGAGGCGCTGCTGCTGCGCCGCGGGCGCGTCACCAGTCGCGAGCAGTTGATCGAGACGCTGTGCAAATGGGACGAAACGCTCTCCGACAACGGCCTGGACATCGCCGTATACCGGCTGCGGCGCAAGCTCGTTGGCAGCGGCGTGCAATTGCGCACGGTGCGCGGACTTGGTTACCTGGTCGAGGAAGGAACCGGCGATGCCGACGCGAAGCCGTAGCCTCAAGCGCAGGCTGCTGCTGCAGGTCGGCCTGCCGTTGTGCGCGGTGCTGGTGTGCGGCGCGGCACTCACCTACGGCCTCGCCCTCTACTACGCCAATCGCGTGTACGACCGCTGGCTGCTGGATTCCGCGCGGGCACTGGGCCAGCTCGTGAACAGCGACGCGGGCCGCACCGAACTGTCCGACCAGGCCCGCATCCTGCTTCAATACGACGCCTTCGACCGCGTGGTCTACGCGGTGCGCAGCGCCCGCTACGGCCTGCTGTCGGGCGATCCGGGCCTGCCGCAGCCGCGCGCGGCCAAGCCTGAGCCCGACCCGATCTACTCCAGCTTCCAGCAAGGCGATCACACCATGCGCATGGTTTCGGTGCTGATCGCCAATGCCGACGCTCCGCACGACACACTGGTCATTTCCACCGCCGAAACCCTGCGCAAGCGGCACCTGCTGGCGCGCGAACTGCTGACCGCGACGGTGCCGATCGAGCTTGCGCTGATCCTCATGGCGATGGGCCTGGTGTGGCTGGGCGTGAATCGCGGCTTGCGGGTGCTCGATCCGCTGGCGCGCGAACTGCGCCTGCGTCACGCCGGCGACCTCTCGCCCCTCAAGGCCGAGGACGTGCCGCTGGAAGTGCAGCCGCTGGTGGCGACGATTGATGCGCTGCTCGGACGCGTGGACCGCATGCTGGCGCAGCAGCAGCGCTTCATCGCGGACGCCGCGCACCAGTTGCGCACGCCATTGGCGGGCCTGCGGCTGCAGGCCGAGCGCGCGCTGGCGGACCCGCGCCCGGAATCGGTGCGCGAGGCGCTCGCGCACGTCGAGCGGCTCTCCGCCGGTACCGCACGTGCGGCCGGCCAGTTGCTGGCATTGGCGCGCGCACAGGCGCCCGACGAAGTCGTCGGCGCGATCGCGCCGCTGGATCTGGCGTTGCTGGTGCGCGACGAGGTCGCCGCGCGCGTGCCGGCCGCGCTGGCGCAAGATGCCGATCTCGGTTACAGCGGACCGACCCACGGCGTGCGCGTGGTCGGCGATGCGCTACTGCTGCGCGAGTTGCTCGGCAACCTGGTTGACAACGCGCTGCGTTACGGGCGCCGCGACGGCGTGGTCACCGTCTCGATTGAAAGCGGCGAGGATTCCGGCGCGGTGCTGGCAGTGAGCGACGACGGTCCCGGGGTACCCGAGCAACTGTGGCCACGGCTGGGCGAGCGTTTCTTCCGGGTGGATGGCGACCGCCGGGACGGCAGCGGGCTGGGGCTGGCGATCGTGCGCGAAATCGCCGAACGCCACGGCGCCACCGTGGATTTTGGCGCGGGCCCGAACGGAAAAGGCCTGCGGGTGGAAGTGCGGTTTCCGCCCGCGGCATAAAAAAACCGGACGCGGATCAACGCGGATGCACCCGGGATAAAACCGTGCTCTGTCCGGTTTATCCGCTCTTGTTCGCGTTAATCGGTGTCAAAAAAGCTATCTGTCGTCGCGCGTGTAGATCGCGCCGTCTTCAATGCGCACCGGAAAGCTCGCGATCGGCACCACCGCCGGCGGCGCGGCGACCGAACCATCGCGCACGTCGAAGCGCGCGCCATGGCGAGGGCACTCGACCTCGAAGCCGTGCAGTTCGCCCCCGGTGAGTTCGCCACCGTCGTGGGTGCAGGTGTCCTCGACCGCGTAGTACGCGCCCTCTATGTTGAACACCGCGATCGGCGTGTCGCCATCCCACGCGACCTGGTACTCGCCGGGCAGCAATTCGGAAACGGCGCAGACGCGTATCCAGTCGGTCATCTGCAAGTCCATCCACAGTGCTCCTGCGCGCGAAGGTTTCCCAGCCATTGCGACGGCGGCAAGCCGAGCGTCACAACGATTTGACGAGCCATTCGAATCGCAAGTCGTCGCGTTTCGGGATCCCGAAGCGCTCGTCGCCGTAGGGAAACGGCTTGTGCTCGCCGGTGCGCCGGTAACCGCGCCGCTCGTACCATGCGATCAGCGATTCGCGGATGTCTATCACGCTCATCCGCATCCGGCGGCAATGCCATTCTTCCCGCGCGATGCGTTCGGCCTCTGCCAGCAGCGCGCGACCGATGCCGGCGTTCTGCAGGTCCGGCCTGACCGAGAACATGCCGAAGTAGCCATCCCCGCCGGGCTGCCTTTCGACGAGGCACGAAGCCAGCAGTTCGCCGTCGCGCTCGGCCAGCACGACGCGCGCATCGTCGCGCGCAATGAGGCTGGCCACATCGGCGGCATCGGTACGCCGGCCGTCCAGGAAATCCGCTTCCGTTGTCCAGCCCGCGCGACTGGCGTCGCCGCGGTAGGCCGATTCGGTCAATGCGACCACCGCTTCCACGTCGGCGGGCGTGGCGCGGCGGAAGGTCAGCGCTCTTTCGGTCGTGGCCGCGCTCATCGGTTCACCCCAGCATTCTGCGCACGCGTCCGATCGCGGCGACCAGCGCATCAATCTCTTCCATCGTGTTCCAGAACGCCAGCGATGCGCGCGCGGTGGCGGGCACCCCGTAGAACTGCATCAACGGGTGCGCGCAGTGGTGGCCCGAGCGCACTGCAATGCCTTCCTGGTCCAGCAGCGTCGCAAGGTCGTGCGCGTGCGCGCCTTCGACCAGGAACGAGATCACCGCCGCCTTGTCGCGGGCGGTACCGATGATGCGCAGGCCGGGAACGGATTCCAGCGTCCGCGTCGCGTAGTCCAGCAACTCGCGCTCGCGCGCGGCGATGTTGGCCATGCCGATTGCCTGCAGGTAATCCACTGCCGCGCCCAATCCGGCGAAACCGGCGATGTTGGGCGTGCCCGCCTCGAACTTGTGCGGCGGATCGGCAAAGGTGGTGCCGGAGAACTTCACCTCGCGGATCATCTCGCCACCGCCGAAGAACGGCGGCATCGCCTGCAGATGCTCGCGCCTTGCCCACAACGCGCCGGTGCCGGTCGGGCCGCACATCTTGTGGCCGGTGAAACAATAGAAGTCGCAGCCGATGGATGCGACATCCAGCGGCATGTGCGGCGCTGCCTGCGAGCCGTCAATCAGCAGCGGGATGCCGCGCTTGCGACACTCGCGCGCCAGTTCCTTCACCGGATTGATGGTGCCCAGCACGTTCGAGACATGCGTGACACAGGCAAGTTTCACTTCATCGGTCAACGCCCCGACGAACTTTTCGAAGATCAGCTCGCCGCTCTCGCTGATCGGCGCCACCTTCAGGTGCGCGCCGGTACGCCCGCACACCAGTTGCCACGGCACGATGTTGGCGTGGTGCTCCATCGTGGTGACCAGGATCGCGTCGCCCTCTTTCAGCCGCGGCAACGCGTAG
>DASVDY010000200.1:0-17034 GCA_036380855.1 Rhodanobacteraceae bacterium | reverse complement strand
GGATTCCAGCGGCCGTCCCGGATTTCGGTGGCGACCCAGCCCAGCGCCATCGCGAACCACGGCAGCGGCAGGCTCCAGCCGGCCAGATGCAGGAACGCGCGGTGATGCAGGTTGCGGCGGGATGCCATGTAGAACGCCCCGCCGAACAGCGCCACGAGGTACATGCCCAGCACCACCATGGCGCGGAACGACCAGAGCATCAGCAGCGGATGCGCGGAACCTTCAAGGCCGAGGGTGCCGCCGCGCAGCGCCAGCGACAGCGCCGCGGCCAGCCCGAAGCTCGCGGCGATCGTCATCGAGCGGCGCGCGATCTGGACGTTGCGGCGGTGCTCGAGGTACCAGGCGCCGATCGAAAGCAGCATGCCGGCGGCGATCAGGTAGCACGCGCTGGTCAGGTGCACGAATCGCAACTGCGTGACAGGGTCGAGCAGGATGGCGCGGAAATCGTCGGCGGGCATGGCCGATTCTCCGCCGCGCGCCGGAGCCGCCCAGCCGCCGACGGCCGCGATGGCCAGGATCGCCAGGTTGGGCAGCAGCGCCAGCAACAGGGTCGCGGCAAGGTGCTGCAGCCGCGTGCGCTGCCACCAGTCCCGGAAATAGCGGCGGTACAAAACGATCTCGCCGGACAAGGCGACCAGCATCGCGCCGAACACGGCCAGCGCCATTCCGGTCGCGGCGCCGCCGGAAAGGAAGTAGCCGGCAGCGAGAAGCAGCACTCCGAAGGTGCACAGGTACAAGGCGATGGCGAACAGCTCACCCCAGAAGCGTGCCGCCTGCTTCCAGATTTCGCGCCCGGTCATCACGTACACGCTTTCCATGATCGCCAGCAGCGGCGGCAGGCCGACGACGGGCGGGAGCAGCAGCGCGCAATAGGACGTCGCGATCTCGAGCTGCCATTGGCCGGGGAACATCCAGGGGGTCATTGGCAATCCGCCCCAGCGCTCAGCGCACCACCAGCACCGGCAGCCCGGTGTTGTTCAACACCTTCTGCGTGACGCTGCCCAGCACCAGCCGGGCGACGCCGCTGCGTTTGTGCGAAGCCATCACGATCAGGTCGCACCTGGCCTTCCTCGCCGCAGCGAGAATGGCCTTCCACGGTTCCTCGGCCGGCGCAGATTCCAGGCGGCACTGGACCTCACCCTGCTCGGCCATCCGCCGCAGCGGTGCAAGCAACTTGTCCGCGTGCGACTGCGCCTCGGCCAGCAGTTGATCCGGCGCGGGTTCGAGCAGCTCGGCCACGCCGGTGACGTGCGCGAATTCCATCATCGCGTGGAAGAACGTGACACGCGCACCGAGGAGCCGCGCCAGTTCCACGCCCACCTCGGCCGCGCGCTTCGAGCCGGGATCGCCGGCCGTGGGAATCAGGATGTGCTTGAACATTTCTTGGATTCCATGGACCGCGGCCCTTCCCTGGCCCGCGGTCCTTTACTCGTTGTCCGGCATTGCCTTGAACCGTGCCCTGGGCCGGTTCTGGCTCCTGCCTCACACGCAAAAAGGCTCCGCCTTTGCGCGCGGGAGTTATTGACGAAGATCAAGCTCGACCATCGTCGAGGTGGCCGGATCGCTCCCCCTGCCCGTCGCCACCCGGCGCTAGAATGCGTGGTGTATTCACTCCATCCGATCGCCGATGCCCAACACGACCCATTTGCTGGTCGTTGATGACGATGCCGAGCTGCAGGATCTGCTGCGCCGCTACTTCGTCCGCCAAGGCTTCGAGATCAGCGTTGCCGGAAGCGGCGCCGGCATGCGCGAGGCGCTCGCGCACAATCCGGTGGATCTGGTGCTGCTGGACCTGGGACTGCCCGGCGAAGACGGGTTCGCGCTGACGCGGCAGTTGCGCGAAACCTGGAACGGCGCGGTGATCATCATTACCGGGCGCGGCGAATCGGTGGACCGCGTGGTCGGGCTGGAACTGGGCGCGGACGATTACGTCACCAAGCCCTTCGACCTGCGCGAGCTGCTGGCGCGCGTGCGCAGCGTGCTCCGGCGCAGCGCGGCGGCGAGGCAGGAACAGCAAGGGGAAGACGATGTGCCCTTCCACTTCGCCGGCTTCCGCCTCGACCCGCTCACGCGCACGCTGCGCGATGCGGCCGGGAAGGAGGTTCCACTGACCTCCGGCGAATTCGACCTGCTGCGCGCGCTGCTCGACCAGCCCAACCGCGTGTTGTCGCGCGACGACCTGATGGATCGCATCCACGGGCGTAGCGCGGGCCCGTACGACCGCGCCATTGACGTGCAGATCGGCCGGTTGCGGCGCAAGGTCGAATCCGATCCCGCGCAACCGGAGCTGATCAAATCCGTGCGTGGGGCGGGCTATCTCATCACTGCGCGCATCCGGCGCGGCGATCCGTGAGTACGCCGCAGACCTCCGCGCAGAGCGTGGCGACGTTGCGCTCCTGGTTCGACGTCGCGCCCGACGCGATGATCGCGGTTGACCAGGAAGGCCGCATCGTGGCGGCCAACGCGCAGGCCGAGCGCCTGTTCGGCTACGAAAGCGGCGGCATGCACGGGCTCCCGCTCGAGGCGCTCGTGCCGGAACCGGTGCGCCATGCGCACGCCATGCACCGGCGCGCCTACACCGACCAGCCGCGCGTGCGCCCGATGGGCATCGGCTACGAGCTGGCGGGCGTGAAGCGCGACGGTGGGCAGTTTCCGGTGGAAATCGGGCTGAGCCCGATCCCGACCGCCGAGGGCGTGATCACCGTTGCATCCGTCCGCGACATTTCCGAAACGCGGCGGGTGCGGCAGGCGCTCGTGCGCGCGCGCCGCGATACGTCGGTGGTGCAGGTCGGCCGGCTGGCGCTCGAATCCACCGACTACGAGGCGGCGATCCGGCGCATTCCGGAAATGGTGCGATCTGCGCTCGACGCGCAGGCCGTGGCCATCCTCTCCACCGACTGGCAGCGCAGCGACCTGCACACGCGCGCGGCGACCGGGCTTTCCGCCGGCACCGCCGAGGCGCTCGCATCCGCGCTGGGCGGCGGACAATTCATCCGACGTTTCTTCCTGACCCGGGAGCTTGCGGCGATCATCTGGGAGGACATGAAGTCCGAAGAATTCGCACCGGTCCGCACGACCCTCGAGGAGATGGGATTCCGTGACGTCGCGCTGGTGCCCCTGTTCGGGCGCCACGAACCGATGGGGTTGCTGGCGGCGCTTGCCAGCCGGCCGGGAGTATTCGATCGCGACGAGGTGATGTTCCTGCAATCCATCGCCAACCTGCTTGCCGCTGCCGTGCACCGCAACCGCACCGAGGCGCAGCTCGCGCACGCGCAAAAACTGGAAGCCCTGGGCCAGCTCACCGGCGGCATCGCGCACGACTTCAACAACCTGCTGACGGTGATATCCGGCAACCTGCAGTTGCTCGAAGCGGAACTGCCGGACCCGGAACACCAGGAAGTGATCGACAGCGCGCTGCGCGCGGTGGATCGCGGCGCGGACCTCACCCGCAGATTGCTCGCGTTCGCGCGGCGGCAGTCGTTGCAGCCGCGCGCGGTCGTGCCACAGCCGCTGCTGCAGGAACTCGGCCACATGCTGACGCGCACGCTGGGCGAGGCGATCCAGATCGAGGTGGATTGCCCCGCCGACGTGCCGGACGTGTATGCCGATGCCAACGAGCTCGACACCGCGCTGATCAACCTCGCGTTGAATGCGCGCGATGCGATGCCGCGCGGCGGCAGCCTGACGATATCGGCACGCGAGGTCGTGCTGGACAGCGCCGACAACCCATGGAAAGTGTCGCCGGGCCGCTACGTCCGTTTCGCGATCGGCGACACCGGCACAGGGATGTCGCCGGAAGTCCGCGCGCACGTGCTGGAGCCGTTTTTCAGCACCAAGGGGCCCGGCAAGGGCAGCGGCCTGGGCCTCAGCATGGTGTATGGCTTCGTCTCGCAGTCGGGCGGCGGCATGACGATAGAAAGCCGGCTCGGCTACGGCACCCAGGTCGCGCTGGTGCTGCCCGTTGCCGCGCTGGATGCCCGCAAGGGCGCCGAGAAGCGCGCGACGCGCGGCGGGCGGTCCGAAGGGCAGGAAACGATACTGGTCGTCGAGGACCAGGCCGAGGTGCGCGGCATCGCCGTCAGGTTCCTGCGTGCGCTGGGCTATCAGGTGCTCGCCGCGGCCAGCGCGCGCGAAGCACTGGAGCGGCTGCTCGCGCAGCCGCACGTGGACCTGTTGTTCTCCGACGTGGTGCTCGGCAGCGGGATGGACGGCGTGGAACTTGCGCACGAGGCGCGCCGTGTTCGTCCGCAGCTCGCGGTGCTCCTGACCTCGGGCTACCCGGGGCCGGCAGAGCGGCTGCGCGAGCAGAAGGCCGAAGAACACTTCGAACTGCTGCGCAAGCCATATCGCCGCGAAGACCTGGCCAACGCGATCAGGCGCGTGCTCGACCTCGCCTGAATCGGCCGGTTCGTCAGTGGAGCGTTTCGGTCCGCCCGAGCTGGACGCGCATCCGCGCGACGTCGAGCAGCTTCACTTCCCGGCGCAGTATCGAGATGTAGCCCTGCTCCTCGAGGTGCGACAGCGCGCGACTGACCGTCTCGTGCTTGAGCGCGAGGAAACTCGCCATGTCCGCGCGCCCCATGCGCAGGATGAAGTGGCACGGGCTGAATCCCAGGCGCGCATGCCGCTCGGCGATGTCGAGCAGGAACGCGGCGACGCGTTGCTCGGCCGAAAGCGTGCCGATCGCCAGCATCCAGATGCGGTCGCGGCGGATCTCCTCGGCCAGCGCCGCCGCCAGTCGCGCCTGCAACTCGGGAACGTGCAGGCAGGCGCCGAGCACCGGCGGGTACGGCAACTCCCAGACCTCGCAGTCGTCCAGCGCGATCGCGTCGCAACTGTAGGCGGCGAGGCCGATGGATTCCACGCCGAGCAGATCGCCGCGCATGCGGAAGCCGGTCACCTGCTCGCGGCCGTCTTCGGAGAGCTCGCAGGTCTTGAGGAAGCCGGCGTGCACCAGGAACAACGCGTTGAAAGCCTGTCCCGCGCGGTACAGGTACTGGCCCGCCTTCACCTTCCTGCGGGTCACCAGCATGTGCTGGCGCAACTGGTCGAGGTCCAGCTCGGGCGATCCGGCGACCGGTATGGCGGCGCCCGGAGCGGGCTGGCGGGTGACGAAAGGAACGAACGGGGTATCCATGGCCATGCTCTCGGTCTGTCGTGTTCGAAATCCAAGATATCCGTCCGGCCCTTGTGCACGATTGCAGGGCAGCAACGATGCGTAACAGCGTGTAACAGCGCGCGCGCGCGACGCATGGAATTGACGACGCTCAAGTCATCGCGGCGGCGGAGGTGAATAGTTGCTGGCGAAATCCCGACGTCCGCCATGACCGCTCCCTACCGCATATCCCCCTTCATTGATCCGGTCGCAGTCGAAGCGTGGGACGCATGGTTCCGCTGGCGCGACCGGTCCGGGTTGCATGACATCTCCATCGAGGACACCTGGCGACGCGTGGCGGCCGCACTGGCCGCACCGGAATCGCCGTCGGATGCCCCACAGTGGTGCGCGCGTTTCCAGCAAGCGCTGTCGGCGTGGCGACTGCTGCCCGGCGAGCGCCTGCTGTCATCGGCGGGTACCGGCCGCGTCGCCTGGTCGCAGGGGCCGCTGTACGCCTGCCTGAACATGGCCGGTTTCGTGCCGCCGGTGTCGCGGTTCCAGCTTGCCGCGATCGCCGATTGCGCGGCACTGGCCGTGCGGGCGCTGGACAACGCGGCACTGATTGCCGGAATCCCCAAGCCGCGCCTGCGCATCGGACTGATCGGCGTGGCCGGTGCGTTGCACCTGCTCGGGCTGCGCTACGACAGCGACGAAGGCCGTGCGCTGGCCGCGTCGTTCGCGCGCGCGCTGGCGGAAGGATGTTTTCGCGCCAGCGTCGAGCTGGCGCGCGAACGCGGCCCGGGCAGGGGCAATGCCGCGGCTGCAGTGATTCGGGGCGCCCGGCGCGGCATGCCGGAAAGCCTGCTGCGCGATGCGGAAGCGTTCGGGTTGCGACACGTCGCGACCACCGCGATAACCTCGCAACGACACCTTGCCATGCTGGCCAACGCGGTGGCCGACGCGCTCGATCCGCTGATGGGCCCAAACCATGCCTACGTGTTCGTCGCGCCCGGCGGCGAGCGCACCGTGGTTTCGTCCGGTTACGCGCTCACCGTGAGCCTGGGCGACCACGACGCCGCGACGTCCGACACGCTGGAAAACCTGGGCTGGGAGCCGCAACTGCGCATGCGGGCGGCGGTGCAACCATTCGTGGACCAGGCGATCGCCTACCCGCTGCTGGTCGCGCACGCGCCCGACGATCGCGAGCGCAACGAGGCGGAGCGGCTGGCGTCGCGCCTCGGGTTGCCCGCGCCGTCCTGGCAGGTCGCCTCCAGGGCCTCCGACGCGTCGGCTGCGCCGGTCTTGCCGAGTTCGCGCCCGGTCGTGGTCTGAGCAGCGGCACCCCCCCCCCGGGGGTCGCGAAACGGTCAGGCCGCCGGCCAGCGCCAGTCGCGCACCATCGGCATGTCGGCGCCGTGCTCGCCGATGTAGCGCTTGTGTTCCACCAGCCAGTCGCGCACCTGCTGCTTCGCGTACGCGGCGCGCTCGCCCAGCTTCGGCACGCGATCGAACACGTCGGCAAACAGGTGGAACCGGTCGAGATCGTTGCGCACCACCATGTCGAAGGGCGTGGTGGTCGAGCCCTCCTCCTTGTATCCGCGCACGTGCAGGTTGGGATGGTTCGTCCTGCGGTAGGCAAGCCGATGGATCAGCCACGGGTAGCCGTGATAGGCGAACACCACCGGCCTGTCGCGGGTGAACAGCGCGTCGAAGTCGGCGTCCGGCAGTCCGTGCGGGTGTTCCGACGGCGGTTGCAGCGTCATCAGGTCAACCACGTTGATGACGCGCACCTTGAGCTCCGGCGCGTGCTGCCGAAGCAGGTCCACCGCCGCGAGCGTTTCCAGCGTCGGCACGTCGCCTGCGCAGGCCATCACCACGTCGGGCTCGCCGCCGGCATCGCTGCTCGCCCATTGCCAGATGCCGATGCCCTGCTCGCAGTGCCTGATCGCCGCGTCCATGTCCAGCCATTGCAGTTCCGGTTGCTTGCCGGCCACGATCACGTTGATGCGATCCCAACTGCGCAGGCAGTGGTCGGCCACGTGCAGCAGCGTGTTGGCGTCGGGCGGGAAATACACGCGCACGATGTCGGCCTTCTTGTTGACGACGTGGTCTATGAATCCGGGATCCTGGTGGCTGAAGCCGTTGTGGTCCTGGCGCCACACGTGCGAGGTGAGCAGGTAATTGAGCGAGGCGATCGGCCGCCGCCATGCGACTTCGCGTGAGGTCTTCAGCCATTTCGCATGCTGGTTGAACATCGAATCCACGATGTGGATGAAGGCCTCGTAGCAATTGAACAGGCCATGCCGGCCGGTCAGGAGATAGCCCTCGAGCCAGCCCTGGCAGGTGTGCTCGCTGAGAATTTCCATCACCCTGCCATCGGGCGAAAGGTGGTCGTCGGCCGGGTCGGTCTGCGCATCCCACGCGCGCCCGGTCGCTTCGAACAGATCCTGCAGGCGGTTGGACGCGGTTTCGTCCGGCCCGAACACGCGGAAATTGCGGTTGCCTGCGTTCAAGCGCACGACGTCGCGCAGGAACCCGCCCAGCACGCGCGTGGCTTCGGCCCGCGCCACGCCCGGCCTGCCGACCGGCACCGCGTAATCGCGGAAATCCGGCATCCGCAACGGGCGCATCAATGCGCCGCCGTTGGCGTGCGGGTTGGCGCTCATCCGGCGTTCGCCTTCCGGCGCGCGCGCGGCGATTTCCGCACGTGGCGCGCCGCGCTCGTCGAACAGTTCCTCGGGCCGGTAGCTGCGCATCCACGCTTCCAGCAGTTCCAGGTGGCCGGGCTTGTCCAACGTGAACGGTACCTGGTGCGATCGCCAGCTCCCCTCGCTCTGTTCGCCGTCCACGGTTTTCGGGCCGGTCCAGCCCTTCGGGCTGCGCAGCACGATCATCGGCCACGTCGGGCGCCGCAGGTCGCCGCTCTCGCGCGCGTGTCGCTGGATCGTCCGGATATCGGCGAATGCGTGATCCAGCGCCGCAGCCATCTTCCGGTGCATCGCCATCGGCTCATCGCCTTCCACGAAGATCGGCGCGTAGCCGCAGCCGCGCATCAAATCAGCGAGCTCTTCATCGCCGATGCGCGCGAGGACCGTCGGATTGGCGATCTTCCAGCCGTTGAGGTGGAGGATCGGCAGCACCGCGCCGTCGTTCTTCGGATTGAGGAACTTGTTGCCGTGCCAGGACGTCGCGAGCGGGCCGGTTTCGGCTTCGCCGTCCCCCACCACGCACACCGCGACCAGGCCCGGGTTGTCGAATACCGCGCCGAACGCATGCGAAAGCGAATAGCCAAGTTCGCCGCCCTCGTGGATCGAACCGGGCGTGGTCGCCGCGGCGTGGCTCGGGATGCCGCCGGGAAACGAGAACTGCCGGAACAGCCGCCGCATGCCGTCTTCGTCCTGCGACACGTCCGGGTACAACTCGCTCCAGGTGCCCTCCAGCCACGCGCTGGCCACCACGCCGGGCGCGCCATGCCCGGGGCCGGCGATGAACAGCACATCCAGGTCACGCGCCTTGATCATGCGATTCAGGTGCGCGTAGACGAAGTTCAAACCGGGCGTGGTGCCCCAGTGGCCGAGCAGGCGCGGCTTGACGTGCTCGATCTTCAGCGGCTCGCGCAGCAGCGGATTGTCGAGCAGGTAGATCTGCCCGACCGAAAGATAGTTCGCGGCGCACCACCAGGCATGGATGTCGTGCAGCGTCCGCTCGTCCAGCACGTCTTCGGAACCGCCGGTCGCCATGACAGGATCTTCCTTTGCCATCCGTCAACGGCCCGGAAAGGCCGCAAGCCAGCATCACGCGCGACCGCGCAGGTGCGTTGACCAGGATCAACCAGCCGCGTGCCGGGCTTGATGTACGTCACTGCCCGGGCGCACGCTGCATGGACACTGCACGCACGGAGGAGACCGCATGTCCGTCGCCGAAGCTGCCACCCACCACCCTGCCCATCCCCACTTCGATGCGCTGCTTGCAATCGCAGGCGCGCTGGAACCGGCGCCCACGGCGGTCGTGCATCCCTGCGACGAAGTTTCGCTGCGCGGTGCCGTGTCGGCCGCGCACGGCAACCTGATCCGCCCCATCCTGGTCGGCCCGCGCGAGCGGATCCGGCGGGTCGCCGAACAAACCTGCCTCGATATCGAAGGGTTTCCGCTGGAGGACACGCCGCACAGTCATGCATCGGCGGCTCGCGCGGTGGAACTGGTGCGCGCCGGTTCGGCGATCATGCTGCTGAAAGGCGCGCTGCACACCGACGAGCTGATGGCCGCGGTGGTGGACCACGAACATGGATTGCGCACCGAACGGCGCGTCAGCCATGCCTTCGCGCTGGACGTGCCGACCTATCCCAAGCTGCTGTTCCTCACCGACGGCGCGATCAACATCGCACCGGACCTGCCGGACAAGCGCGACATCGTGCAGAACGCGATTGACCTGGCCCACGCGACCGGCGTGGCGTCGCCCAAGGTGGCCATCCTCTCGGCCGTGGAAACGGTCAACCCGCGCATCGCCTCGACGGTGGACGCCGCCGCGCTGTGCAAGATGGCCGAGCGCGGCCAGATCACCGGCGCCGCGCTGGATGGCCCGCTCGCCTTCGACAACGCGATCTCTGTCGCCGCCGCGGCGATCAAGGGCGTCCGCTCGCGCGTCGCGGGCCATGCCGACATTCTGGTGGTCCCGGACCTGATGACCGGCAACATGCTGGCCAAGCAACTGGTCTACCTCGCCTCCGCGAGCTCCGCAGGCGTGGCGCTCGGCGCGCGCGTGCCGATCGCGCTCACCAGCCGCGCCGACGGCACCTTGTCGCGAGTGGTTTCATGCGCGCTGGCAAGGCTGGTCGTGCACAGCCGGACTTCCGCCCTGTCATGACCGCGGCCATCCTCGCACTCAATACCGGCTCGTCCAGCCTGAAGTCGGCGCTGTTCGACGCGGCCACGCTCGACGTCATCGAGCGCGGCGCGATCACCGGCATCGGCCGCGATCCGCAAGCCATCTTCCGCGATGGCCACGGCGCCCCGCTCCCCGCGCCCGGATTTCCTCCTCCGGCCGACATGCCGGCGGCACTGGACGGGCTGCTTTCGCGACTACGGGGGCGCGCGTCGGCAACGCGGCTACTCGCCGTGGGGCACCGCGTGGTGCACGGGGACAGGCGCTTCCATGGACCGGTCCGGGTGGACGACGAAGTGCTGGCGCAGCTCGACGCGTATTCCTCGCTCGCCCCGACCCACCAGCCGATGGCGCTGGCGGCGATCCGCAGCGTGCGCGAGCGGTTGCCGGAGGTGCCGCAGGTCGCCTGCTTCGACACGGCGTTCCACGCCACGCAGCCGAAGCTCGCGCAATGGTTCGCGCTGCCGCGCGAGCTGGGCGAATCCGGCGTGATCCGCTACGGCTTCCACGGGCTCTCGTACGAATACATCGCAAGCGTGCTGCCGCGCATCGCAGGCGCAGCGGCGCGGCGGCGGGTGGTCGTCGCGCATCTCGGCCATGGCGCCAGCCTGTGCGCAATGCGCGACTTGCGGAGCGTCGCCACCAGCATGGGCTTCACCCCGCTCGACGGACTGATGATGGGCACGCGCTGCGGCAGCCTGGATCCCGGCGTGCCGCTGTACCTGATGCGCGAGCGCGGCATGAGCCCGGCGCAGGTGGAAGACCTGCTCGGCAGGCGGTCCGGCCTGCTCGGCGTGTCGGGCCTGAGCGACGACGTGCGGACGCTGGAAGCCAGCGATGATCCGCGTGCGCGCGAGGCGCTCGACATGTTCGCCGATCGCGCCGCCGCCGCGATCGCCGCGCATTGCGCCGCGCTGGCAGGGCTGGACGCACTGGTGTTCACCGGCGGCATCGGTGAGCACGCCGCTGCAACGCGTGCGCGCATCTGCGCACGCCTCGCGTGGATCGGCCTTGCACTGGACGAGGCGGCGAACCAGCGCCATGCGCAACGCATCAGCGCGGCCGGTTCCGCGGTGCAAGCGTGGATCATTCCGACCGACGAGGAAATCGTGATCGCGCGCGCCGCGCGCAAGTTGATCGGTGGCGACTGAGCTCTCCCGACGTGGAAAATTTTCCGGCTTACCCGGAACTATTACGGGCGCGGTCGCGGACGCGGCGGCGGCGGGCGCCGCGGACATGAACCGCACGTGGCACAGCTCTTGCGATCCGTCGCGGGTCCCCAGATCCGAGAGGTACCCCATGAACACGCATTACACCCCGCGCGAACCGACGCGTACCACGCCGGGCATGCGTGGCGACCTCGGCCAGGCCAGGCAGGAACTCGCCGACTGGCTGCGCGACGCGCACGCCATGGAAATGCAGGCGGAAACGATGCTCAAGGGCCAGGCCGCACGCCTGGAGAATTATCCGCAACTGAAGGCGCGCATCGAACAGCACATCACCGAGACGCAGCGGCAGGCGCGCGACGTCGAGCAGTGCCTGAAATCCATGGGCGAGGACACCTCCGCGCTGAAGGACGCCGGCGGCAAGGCCATGGCCATGATGCAGGCCATGGGTGGCGTCGTGATGGGCGACGAGGTGATCAAGGGTACGCTGGTCGGCTACTCCTTCGAACACATGGAGATCGCCTCGTACACGGTCTTGATTGCCGCCGCCGAAGCGGCGGGCGAACCGGAAGTCGCGAGCGTCTGCGAACGCATCCTCGGTGAGGAGCAGGCGATGGCCGCCTGGCTCAGCGCGCACACCCCGGAAGTGGTGCGGACCTACCTCTCGCGCAAGGCCTCGCACGAGGCTTCTTCGAAGCGCTGACGCGACGCATTCCATGGCGCGCGCCGCCTCGCGCGGCCGCGCCCTTGCCGGCCCTAGAACTCGTCGAGGAATTCGATCGGCACGCCGAGCGCTTCCGAAGCGCGCTCGGCGATTTCGAATACCTGCCGCGCCGACAGCGGGTCGGGCGCCTCGATCTCGATTTCGTGCACGCCCGGCCCGATGTCGTCGGTCAACCCGGCCGAGCTGGAATCCTCGTCGTCCATGTGCGCCATCAGGTCGTCCACTTCTTCCACGTGCTCGACGCAATCGAGCGCGTGCACCGCCGTAATCAGCGCCTCGGTGTCGTCGGTGCTGCCCGTCACCCGTATCCGGATCGTCGTCATGTCGTCCACCTCGGCGACGATTCTCGCCGCCCGCGCGCGCCGGCTACTGACCCAGATCAAACGCGGCCATCCCCGCAGCTTGACCTGCATCAACACCGCGCGTCGCGGCACGCGCTCAGATACGACGAAAGACGGATCACGGTGAACGCACATGCAACCCACATGGATCCTCGTGGCCGATCGCGCGCGGGCGCGAATCCTGGAAATCTCCGATGAGGAGCCGCTGACGGAAATCGCCTGCTTCGCCAGCCCCGAGAGCCGCGTGCGCGCGCGCGACACCACCACCCACAGGCTGCCGCGCACCAATGAAAGCGCGAGCGCGGCGCGGCACGCCATCGAGCCGCACACGCCGCTGCGCCAGAAGTCTTCGCAGCGCTTCGCGCGGCTGCTGGGCGACGCGCTCGGGCGCGGCCGCGACGAACACCGTTACGAGCGGCTGGTGCTTGTGGCGCCGCCGCGGTTCCTCGGTTCGCTGCACGAGGCGCTGGACGAACCATTGCGCGCCTGCGTGGTTCAGGAGATCGGCCACGACCTCACGACGCTGCCGATCCACGCACTGCGCGAACGGCTGCCCCCCGCCGCACTGCGATGAGCGCCACCCGCGTGCGGTGGAGAATGCACGCCGCGCGTGCGGCGTGCATGTTCCGCAGACGGCGTCAGCTGATCGCGATCTTGCGGGTGGTGCCGTTCTTCTTCTTCGGAAGCGTCAGCGTCAGCACGCCGTTGTCGTAACGCGCATCGGCCTTCGTGCTGTCGAGCTCGCTCGGCAACGTGAACGAACGGAACACCTTGCCGAAATAGCGTTCGCTGTAGACCTCTCTTTCGTCGTCCTTGCCCTTGGTTTCGCGCTTGACTTCGGCGCTGATCGAAACCTGGTTGCCTTCGGCGGAGACTTCGATGTCGTTCTTGTCAATGCCCGGCATCTCGGCTTTCACGATGAACGAGTTGTCGTTCTCGTTCACGTCCAGGCGGATCTCGGGCGCCATGTCGAGGTCGCGCCACGGGCGCCCGCCGAAGCCGCGGAACAGGTCGTCGAACGACGTCATGGGATCGAACCCGCCGAGGTTGCTCTTGAACGGGTTCAGGCGTGTCAGTGCAGTCATGTTGGATTTCCTCCGTAAAGCTGGCGTCGCGTCGAATCGCGGCACCGTTCCCCGCATCATGCGTTCCGGGAACATCCGGAATCCTAGGCGGCGGGCCGCCGCGGCTGTTGACGCAGGTCAAGCGCGCACACGGTGACCTGGATCAACGTGCGCATGCCGGCCAGGACTAGCCTCGTACCAGCGCATCAACGGAGCACTCCAATGCACGCCCACGACGAAGACGACTGGCTGGCGCAACGGCTGGATGCGATGCGTCCGGGTTGGCGCGGGCGCATGCGGATCCGCGTGGCCGACGAATTCGACGGCGGCATGGTCGAAGACGTGATCGGCACGATCGTCGGCGAGCCGACACTGGAACCCGACGAAACCGACGCGGCGGATGCGACCGCCACGCTCTGCGCCAACTATCACGACGGTCGTTTCCTTCCGGTGGCCGGGCAACCCTGCGTGGCGGTGCGCGCATCGCAGATCGTTGACATGCAGCCGATGTAGCGGCCGCCTGCCGTCGCGCATGCGCGCCGCGCTGTACCACCTGGTGTCGCTGGCCTGGTTTTTCGCGCCTGCCTGGTGCGCCAACATGGCGCCGCCATTCGTGCGTTACTGGCGCGGCTGGAACCGCCCGGTGAGCCGGCGCTGGCTGGGTTCGCACAAGACCATGGTCGGCGTGCTGGCCGGCGTGCTCACGGGCGTCGCGACGACCGCCGTGCAGGCGCACGCGCGGGTGCCGCTCGCGATGCTGGCCGATTATGCCGAGTGGCCGTGGCTCGGACTTGCCTTCGGCGGCGGCGCCATGGCCGGCGACATGCTGAAGAGTTTCCTCAAGCGCCGCCTCGGCATCCCGCCCGGCGCGCGCTGGATTCCGTTCGACCAGGTTGACTTCGCCGCCGGCGCGCTGGTGTTCGCGTCGCCCTTCGCCGCGCTGGGCTTCGGCGACGCGATCGTCCTGCTGGTGCTGACTTTCGCGGGCGCAATGGTGCTGAACCGGATCGCGTTCCGGCTCGGGATCAAGCGCGACCCGTGGTAGCGACGTCGCGCGGAATCATGGCCGCCGGGCGCCGGGCTGCGTCCGCCGCGCCCGCGCAACGACTGCCGGCGGGCCGGCCAGGTGAGGCCCGAACCACTGGGCTGCCAGGTCGGCGACCGTCTCGAGCGCACCCGCTTCCTCGAACAGATGCGTCGCGCCGGGGACGATCGTGAGGGCGGCGGACTCGGACATCTCCTCCAGCGCCTGGCGGTTGAGCGCAAGCACTTCGTCATCGGCGCCGCCCACGATCAGGAGAACCGGCACGGCCACGCGCGCAAGCAGCGAACGCCCGGCGAGGTCGGGCCGGCCGCCGCGACACACTACCGCCTTCACCGCACCCTGTCGCCACACCGCCGCGATCAGCGCGGCTGCGGCCCCGGTGCTGGCGCCGAACAGGCCGACCGGGAGATCGCGCACCGACGCTTCACCCGCGCTCCAGTCCACTACCGCGGACAGGCGATTGGCGAGCAGCGGGATGTCGAAGCGTTTCGCCGGGTCGCGATCCTCGTCTTCGGTCAGCAGGTCGCACAGCAACGTGGCGAACCGGTCGCGGTTCAGCGCATGCGCGACGAACCGGTTGCGCGGACTCAACCGGCTGCTGCCGCTGCCGTGCGCGAAGATCACCAGGCCGCGCGGATCGGCAGGAATCTCGAGATCGCCGACGACGGATGCGTCGTCCACGGGAATGCGCACGGACCTCGCCGAGGTAGGGATGCCGGCACCGGACATGCCTTCCCCCGCAGCGTCGGCCTCGAGCAGGGCGACGACTTCGTCGTCGTCCACCGGATGGAAGTCCTGGTAATACTGGCCGACTGCGTGGAAATCCCGCGGCACCCGCAGGCATACCAGGTCGTCGCAAAGAGGCCTGATCGCCGCCAGGCTTTCCTGCGCGGCGACCGGCAACGCGCACACCAGTCGGTGCGGATTTTGCGCGCGTACCGCCGAGAGCGCCGCGCGCATCGTCGCGCCGGTGGCGAGTCCGTCGTCCACCACGATCACGGTGCGGCCGGCCGGGTCCACGGCTGGCCGCTGGCGGCCGTAGAGCCTGCGACGTTCCTGGATCACGGCCAGTTCGCGCGCGGCCTCGCGCTCGATGAATCCGGAGTCCGCAAGCTGAGCGTCGAGCTCGCCCGGGAGATGGATCCTGCCCTGCTCGTCCACCGCGCCGAGTGCGAACTCCGGATCGAACGGCGCGCTGAGCTTGCGTGCGAGCACGATGTCGAGTTCGCCGCCCAGCGCATCGGCGAGGATTCGTCCGACCGGCACGCCACCACGGGGGATTGCCAGGACCAGCGGCCTGCTGCCGCGATAGGCCGAGAGTGCCGCGGCGAGCTGCCGGGCGGCGTCGGCCCGATTGGCGAACATGTTGTTCTGGGCCACTCCGCACCTCCAGAGGCCATGGCGAGGCGGGTGCCCGCCGGACGAATCGAACTCCATGCTGACCGCTGGCCGGCCGCGCCACTTGATGCGCGTCAACTCCGTGCAAGAACGCGACGCAAAGCCGCGCGTGCACGTCACTCGACGACGAAGGTGACGCGCATGCACACGCGCCATTCCCGGATCTTGCCGTCCGGCATCGTTTTCACCTTCACGTCGCTGATCCATGCGCCCTGCAGGTTGCCGATGGTTTCGGAAACCTTGCTGAGGCCGCTTTGCACGGCATCCTCGAATCCCTTGCTGGATGCGACGTTGATCTCGATGGTTTTCGCCACGCTGCTCATGTCCGTGTTCTCCGGCGATGCATCCTCGACGCGATGTCACATCACGCTAGCGCGACACCCGCGCGAACCGGTTGACGCAGGTCATGCGCCGGGATTTTCCTTGGGTGGATGGAGACGCGCGATCGCGCGCCGGCTTCACGCGATGCGCGCGAGCCCGGCGCCAGGCGCCGCTTGCTCCCGGAGTGCGCCCGCTTGCGCGGTGCACGCTGGCGCGGCTTGCGCAACGCGCTCCAGGCGGATACGCCCCGCGCGCAGCCCCGGCCGGACAATCGCGCGCGGCGCGGACCGGGCAACGCCGCGGACCGCCAGCTCCGCATACAACTCGAGGTAACGCTGTGCCGAGGCCTGCCAGTCGAAATCGGCGAGCATGGCGTTCAGGCGCAACAGGCGCCACACCAACGGCTCCGCCTCGAAAATGTCGAGCGCGCGCCGCACCGCACCTTCGAATGCGTCGCCGCACACGAAGCCGGTGGCGCGATGGCGCGTGTGCAACTGAACGTCCACCACCGCGTCGCCGAGTCCGCCGGCGCGGCGCACGATCGGCAGCGTGCCGTAGCGCATGGCATGGAGCGGCGCCGGCTCGCACGATCCGGAGCGCGAACCGTGCAGCAACAGGTCGGAACCGGCGTACAACGGGTGCAAGCCGGCCTTGCCGCAACCGATGTCCACCGACACGCGATCCGGGAACCGGCGAGCGAGCGCGACAAACCCCTCCTCCAGATCGCGTTCACCGCAGCCGCTCAGCACGAACTGGAAGTTCGGATGGTCGTGCAGCAGCCCCGGCAGGCGCTCCAGCACCACGTCGGCCATGTTCTGCGCGGTGAGGCCGCCGACGAACAACGCAAGCGGGGCCGAAGGATCGGCGCGCAGCCCGAGCTGCGCCTGCAGCGCGGCCTTGCCCGGCGCGGCGCAACAGCAATGGCACAAGACCGGTGCGCCAGCCATGGCAGTGCACGACTTCGGGGCGCCACGCGATCGCCGTGCGGCCGAGCGCGAG
>DASVDY010000199.1:0-9302 GCA_036380855.1 Rhodanobacteraceae bacterium | reverse complement strand
GGTTGATTCTGGCCATCAGTCGAAACTCCTCAGGGCCAGGCCGCAGGCGATCATCAGCGCCGGCGCGTCCTGCGCGAGGGTCTGGGCCTGCAGTTTCGGCGAAAGCGACATGCTGGCCAGCGGATTGGCCACCACGCACGGCACCCCGAGCTGCTCCTCGGCCATCTCGCTGACGCCGGCAATGGAGGCGCAACCGCCGGCGAGCACGATCTGGTCCACCTTCCCGAACTCGCTGCCGGCGTAGAAGAACTGCAAGAGGCGACTGATCTGCTGGACCATCGCCTCCTTGAACGGCTCCAGCACCTCGATCTCGTAGGATTCCGGAAGGCCGCCCTGGCGCTTGGCCATGCCGGCTTCCTCGTAGGACAGGCCGTAGCGGCGCATCACCTCGTCAGTGAGCTGCTTGCCGCCGAACACCTGCTCGCGGGAATAGATCGTGCGCTGGTTCTTCAGCACCGAAAGCGTCGTCATGGTCGCCCCGACGTCCACCAGCGCGACCACCGCGTCGCGGGAAACGGTCAGCTGGTCGGCGATCAGCTTGAACGCGTTCTCCATCGCGAACACTTCCACGTCCATCACCTTGGCGGTGAGCCCGCCCAGGTCGAGTGCGGCCACGCGCATGTCCACGTTTTCGGTGCGCGACGCCGCCAGCAGCACGTTGAGCATCTCGGGATTGTCCTTGACCGGCCCGAGCTTCTCGAAATCGAGGCTCACTTCCTCGATCGGATAAGGAATGTATTGGTTGGCCTCGACCTGGATCTGGCCCTCGAGGTCGTCCTCGGACAGGTCGGCCGGCATGGGGATCACCTTGGTGATCACGGCAGAACCGGCCACGGCGGCGGCCGCGAACTTGGTGCGTGCCCCGGTGCGCGACATCGCGCGGCGGATCGCATCTCCGACCGCCTCGACTTCGACGATGTTTTTCTCGACCACCGCGTTGGGCGGCAGCGGCTCGACCGCGTAGTGCTCCACGCGATAGCGAGCGCCGGTCTGGGACAGTTGCAACAGCTTGACCGCCGTTGAACTGATGTCGACACCGATCAGCGATGGTGCCTTTGGCGATAGAAAGCCCACGAATTTTCCCCTTCCCCACGCGCCCTTACGAGCGAAAGATGCGCAAGTGCATTAGATCGGAAAGTTAACGAAATATCAACGGGTTTGCAAAGTTGTCGCAAGTTGCTGAAGAACAAGTCCTTTTGATCTCCACTCCACTCTTCTGCCTCGACAATCCCGGTCCCGGGGAGCCCCGCCCCGCCCATCTCACGCCAGTCGCTCGCCTGCTCGTCCGGACACCGCAACCTTCGGGTTGAATCGGCGACGCGTTCCTCGTCGCCGTGCGTGGCGTGCATCTATACTCGCAAGCGCTCGCCTGCGTATTTGACTGCGATCACAACCAGACGCTCCGGGCATCGTGGGTTATGCTCGCTGCGAACCACATCGTCTTCCTTGCCCGATTCCGGATCGGTGCTTGCGAGATGGAAATCCGATTGCCTCCGTCGGCCCACGCGACCGAAACAAGAGATACCCGCCGAGATTCTTGATGCGAATTCTGAAACGTCTGCTGCGAATCGCGGCAATCCTGGTGTTGTGCCTGTTCCTGCTCGGCGTGGCCGCCGGCGCTTTCACCTATTGGCTTATTTCCCCGCGCATACCGTCGGTGGCCTCGCTGAAGGACGTGCAGTTGCAGGTACCCCTGCGCGTGGAATCGGCGGACGGCAAGCTGATCGCGCTGTTCGGCGAGACCCGCCGCATCCCGGTGCAGATCAGCCAGGTGCCCACGCAATTGAAGGACGCCTTCCTCGCCGCCGAGGACGCGGACTTCTACCACCATCCCGGCGTGGACTGGGAAGGCACCGCACGCGCGGCCTGGCACGTGATGATCACCGGCGGCGACAAGGCGCAGGGCGGTTCCACGATCACCCAGCAGGTCGCGCGCAATTTCTTCCTGAGCCCGGAGAAGAGCTACACCCGCAAGCTGATCGAGATGTTCACCGCGTTCCGGATCGAGCACGAGCTGACCAAGGACGAAATCCTGCAGCTCTACTTGAACAAGATCTTCCTCGGCCATCGGGCCTACGGCGTTGCCGCGGCCGCGGAGTTCTATTACGGCAAGCGGCTCGACCAGCTGAGCCTGGCCGAATGCGCCATGCTCGCCGGCCTGCCGCAGGCACCGACCACCGGCAATCCGCTCTACAACCGGCAGCACGCCACCGCGCGCCGCGACTACGTGCTGCGGCAGATGCTCGACCACGACTTCATCACGCAGGCGCAATACCAGACTGCCGTGGGCACGCCGGACGACGCCACCGCGCACGAACCGCCGGTGCAGGTCGAGGCGCCTTACCTCGCGGAAATGGTGAGGCGGCAGGCGATCGAGCGGCTGGGCAGCCAGGCGCTGACCGATGGCTATATCGTGCGCACCACCGTGGACAGCCGCCTGCAGGATCTGGCCAACACCGCGTTGCGCACGCGGCTCGAGGACTACGACCATCGCCACGGCTACCGGGGCCCCGAGGCGCACGTGGACCTTCCGGCGCAAGCCGGTGCGCAGGATTTCGATCGCGCGCTCGCCGACTATCACGCCCTGTCGGGTTTGCAGCCGGGTATCGTGACGCAGGTGGATCGCGACCACGCGACGGTGTACCTGGATGCCGCGCATTCGGTGCACCTCGATGCGGATGCGGTGAAATGGGCGCAGCGCTACGCGCGCAAGGCCAAGACCGGCGGCGAGGGCGTGGCGGCAATCCTGCGTCGCGGCGACATCGTGCGCCTGGCATTGTCGGACGATGTTGCGAAGGCGACGGATGCTAAGAAGGACAAGCAACCGACCGGGCCGGAATGGGAACTGAGCCAGATTCCCGCCGCGCAGTCGGCGCTGGTGGTGCTCGATCCCGAGGACGGCGCGGTGAAGGCGCTGGTCGGCGGCTTCAGTTTCGAACGCAGCAAGTTCAACCGCGCGGTGCAGACTGCGCGACAACCGGGTTCCAGCTTCAAGCCCTTCATTTATTCCGCCGCTTTCGACCGCGGCTTCACGCCGGCGTCCATCGTCAACGACGCGCCGATCGCGCTGCCCGATCCTTCCGTGCCGGGTGGCCTGTGGACGCCGGGCAACGACGACGGCAAGTTCCGCGGCCCGATGCGCCTGCGCGAAGCGCTCGCCGAATCGGTCAACCTGGTTTCGATCCGCCTGCTGGATGCGATCGGCATCCGCTATGCGCGCGAATACATCACGCGCTTCGGCTTCCCGCTGGACGCGATACCGTCCAACCTCTCGCTCGCGCTCGGCACCGCTTCGGTGTCGCCGATGGCGATGGCGCGCGGTTACTCGGTGTTCGCCAACGGCGGTTTCCTGGTGAACCCGTACTACATCGCGCAGATTGATGATCGCGACGGCCGCGCGGTGTACCGCGCCGATCCGCCTCGCGCCTGCCGCAACTGCACCGCACGCCTGCTGGACGAAGGCAAGGCGGTCGCAACCGCACCGATCCAGCCATCGGCTGCGGCCGGCGATCCGGGCGAGGCCCTGTCGTCTCCCGCTGCCGGATCCAGTGCGGGAGCCGCAGGCGCCGCGTCTCCCAACGCCCCGAATCTCGCGCCGCGCGTCATTGACGCGCGCAACGACTACCTGATCACGTCGCTGATGAAGAGCGTGGTGGACCACGGTACCGCGGCGGCCGCGAAAGCGCTCGGCCGTACCGACCTTGCCGGCAAGACAGGCTCGACCAACGATCATCGCGATGGCTGGTTCTGCGGCTTCAACGGAGACCTGGTCACAACCGTGTGGGTCGGTTTCGACAATTACGATTCCCTCGGCAAGGGCGAGTTCGGCGCCGAGACCGCGCTGCCGATCTGGATGGCTTTCATGGGCCCGGCGCTGCAAGGCAGGCCCGAGAACAGCCTGCCGATGCCGCCGGGTATCGTCACCGCATCCATAGACAGCGTGACCGGCGCGCTCGCGCCGGCCGGCGATCCCAACGCGATGAACGAGATTTTCAAGGTCGAGGATCTGGATCGCCTGCGCACGCAGGCGCGGAACCAGGATCAATCGCCGGCATACGATATTTTCTGAGCAGGAACCAGGGGCGAGGAGCGAGGGCGCTTCGGGGCCGCATCTTCGCGCCTGATGGTCATGGATGCATCCGGCGAGCGCCCGCATGCTCGCAAGTCACCACGACAGCGCGACCTGGCTACTCGTCCCTCGTCCCTTGCACCGCCCCTTCCATCTTGTCGGCCAACTTGCCAAACTGGACTCGACGCGGTGGATGGAGAACGAAGATGCGCAAGGCCGTTGGGTACCACCGCATCCACGCCGAAGGCCGCAGCCATCAACTGCGCCGCCGCGTCGCCCTCGAAGCCGCCCGGTTGATGAGCGAGCATGGCATCCGCGATTACCACCAGGCCAAGCTGAAAGCCGCACAGCGCCTTGGCCTGGGCGACGAGCAGGGCCTGCCCCGCAATCGCGAGATCGAGGATGCACTGCGCGAACACCAGCGCCTGTTCCAGTCCGAATCGCAACCGCAGGCCTTGCGCGAACGCCGCGAAGCCGCGGTGGATGCGATGCGGTTCCTGGCGCGATTCGAGCCGCGCCTGGTCGGAGCGGTGCTGGAAGGCACGGCCGATAAGCATTCGGCAGTGGCCCTGCACGTGTTCTGCGATTCGCCGGAAGACGTCGCGGTGTTCCTGCACGAGCACGGCATCCCGTTCGAACAGCGCACCCGCACGCTGCGCACGGATCGGCAACACAGCGCGGAGTTCCCGGTGCTGCTGTTCTCCGCCGAAGGGATCGCGATGGATCTCACCCTGATGCCGCGCGACGCGCTGCGTCAGCCGCCGCTGGATCGCGTGGACGAGCGCCCGATGCGGCGCGCGTCATTGGCGTCGCTGGAAGCGATGCTGGCGGAGGAGGAGATCGCGCAGCATGAAGAGGAAGCGGGGAACGGGGAGTAGGACCCCGGCCTACTCCCGGCCCTGGGAAATGGGGGCCAGGAAAGCAAACGCACCTTCCCGTTTTCCACTCCCTACTCCCGACTACCGCTCTTCCATCCCCACGTAATCGCGCGGCGTGGCGCCGGTATACACCTGGCGCGGGCGGCCGATGCGCGCGCCGGGCGTTTCGTGCTGCTCGATCCAGTGCGCGATCCAGCCGGCGGTGCGCGCGATCGCGAACATCACGGTGAACATCTCGGTCGGGATCTTCAGCGCCTTGTAGATGATGCCCGAGTAGAAATCCACGTTCGGGTACAGCTTGCGCTCGACGAAGTAATCGTCCTTCAGCGCGGCGTCTTCCAGCTTCAGCGCGATCTCCAGCAACGGATCGTTGATGCCGAGTTCGTCCAGCACCTTGTGGGTCATTTCGCGGATGATCCTGGCGCGCGGGTCGAAGTTCTTGTAGACGCGGTGGCCGAAACCCATCAGGCGGAAGCCTGAGTCCTTGTCCTTGGCGCGCGCGACGGCCTTGTCCACGTTCTTCGCGTCGCCGATTTCGGCCAGCATCTTGAGCACGGCCTCGTTGGCGCCGCCGTGGGCGGGGCCCCAAAGCGCGGCGATGCCGGCGGCGATCGAGGCGTACGGGTTGGCGCCGGTGGAACCGACCAGCCGCACGGTGGAGGTCGAAGCGTTCTGCTCGTGATCGGCGTGCAGGATGAACAGCAGGTCCAGCGCCTTGGCCGCGACCGGGTTCAGCGCCAGCGGCTCGCTCGGCACCTCGAACATCATGTGCAGGAAGCGGGTGACGTATTCGAGATTGTTGCGCGGGTAGCGGAACGGCCAGCCGATCGAGTAGCGATACGCGGCCGCGGCGATCGTCGGCATCTTGGCGATCAGACGGATCGCGGCCATCTTGCGGTGCGCCGGATCCTCGATGTCCAGGTTGTCGTGGTAGAACGCGGACAGCGAGGCGATCGCGCCGCACAGCATCGCCATCGGATGCGCATCGTGGTGGAAGCCGTGCAGGAAGTACTTCAGCGACTCGTGCATCATCGTGTGATGCGTCACCTGGTCTTCGAACGCGCCGAACTGCGCGGAAGTGGGCAGCTCGCCTTCCAGCAACAGGTAGGCGACTTCCAGGAAACTGGACTTCTGCGCGAGCTGCTCGATCGGGTAACCGCGATACAGCAGCACGCCCTTCTCGCCGTCAATGAAGGTGATCGCGCTCTTGGTGGCGGCGGTGGCGGCGAAGCCGGGGTCGTAGGTGAAGTGGCCGGTCTCCTTGTAGAGCGCACCGATGTCAACACAGCTCGGGCCCAGCGTGCCTTCCACCAGCGGCAACTGCACGGAATGGTTGGCGGTATCGGTCAGGGTAACGGTCTTGGGCACGGCGCACTCCTTCTTGCATCCCGTGGATCGCGTGCGATCCGGCTGGACAGGTCAATCGCCTATTATCGCACAGGCCTGCGGCCGGGCATGTGCGAAAGGTCGGTATCCGGAAAGCAAAACGCCGGCACGAGGCCGGCGTTTTGTCTGACGACCTGGATCCCGGATCAACGCACATCCATGTGCTGTCCGGGATGAGTTCATCCTGAACTCACTTCTTCGCGCCCGCGGCGTAGCGACGCTTGAACTTGTCAATGCGGCCGCCGGTGTCCATCACCTTCTGCTTGCCGGTGTAGAAAGGGTGCGAGGCGCTGGAAATTTCCACCTTGATCAGCGGATATTCCTGGCCATCCTCCCACTTGATGGTTTCCTTGGAAGTCATGGTCGAACGCGTCAGGAACGCGAAGTCGGAACTGATGTCCTGGAACACCACCGGCTGGTAGTTCGGATGGATGTCGGCTTTCATTGTGGGGCTCCGGGGAAAGAGGTTTCGCGCAGGAAAAGAGCGGCAGTGTAACAGCCACCGGGGCGGCCGTGCAACGCAGCCGGGTGAGCCGCGACGGCCGGTCACCGGCCGAACCTTGAACGGCCGCCCCCCCGGATCACGCGTCCGCGAAGCGCGCGGCGCCCCCGATCCAGCGCGACACCAGCCGGGCCGCAAGGTCCGCATGGTCCCGCAGCATCGCCGCCCCTACCCGCTGCACGGCGGGCAGCAAGTGCGCGTCGCGGGCGAGGTCGGCGATCCGGAAGCCCAGCTCGCCTGTCTGGCGCGTGCCCAGCAGCTCGCCGGGACCGCGCAGTTGCAGGTCGCGCTCGGCAATGAGGAACCCGTCGTTGGTTTCGCGCATGGTTTCCAGGCGCTGTTTGGCGAGATTCGAAAGCGGCGGCTGGTAGAGCAATACGCAATGCGAGGCGACGCTGCCGCGCCCCACCCGCCCGCGCAGCTGGTGCAGTTGCGCCAGGCCCAGCCGCTCGGCGTTCTCGATCACCATCAGGCTGGCGTTGGGCACGTCCACGCCGACCTCGATTACCGTGGTCGCGACCAGCAGCGCGAGTTCGCCGGCCTTGAACGCATCCATGGTGGCCTGCTTTTCGGAAGGCTTCATGCGCCCGTGCAGCAGGCCGATCTTCAGTTCCGGCAATGCGGCGGAGAGTTCCGCGAAGGTCACTTCAGCGGCCTGCGCGACCAGTTGCTCTGATTCTTCGATGATCGTGCACACCCAGTACGCCTGCCGGCCTTCCGCGCAGGCCGCGCGGATGCGCTCGATCACCTCGCCGCGCCGCGCATTCGACACCGCGGTCGTCTGCACCGGCGTGCGCCCGGGCGGCAGTTCGTCGAGCGCGGAAATGTCGAGGTCGGCGTAGACGCTCATCGCCAGCGTGCGCGGAATCGGGGTGGCGGTCAGCACCAGTTGGTGCGGAAACGATTCGGCATCCGCACCCTTGTCGCGCAACGCCATCCGCTGCTGCACGCCGAAGCGGTGCTGCTCGTCCACGATGGCCAATGCGAGGTTCCTGAACTCCACGCCTTCCTGCATCAGCGCATGGGTACCGATCGCCACCGGCGCACCTTGCGCGACGGCAGCGAGCGCAGCCCGGCGCGCGCGTCCCTGCACCTTGCCGGCCAGCCAGACCACGTCAATCCCGAGCGGCTCGAACCAGGTGCGGAAACTGCGCAGGTGCTGCTCCGCCAGCAGCTCGGTGGGCGCCATCAGTGCCGCCTGCTTGCCATTCGCGACCGCGCTCAATGCGGCGAGCGCGGCGATCACCGTCTTGCCGGAACCGACGTCGCCCTGCACCAGCCGCAGCATCGGCGTGACGCGCGCAACGTCCTTCGATACCTCGGACGCCACGCGTTCCTGGGCGCCCGTCAACGCGAACGGCAACGCATCGAGGAACCGTTTGCGCAGAGCTGCATCCGCCCGCAGGGCCGGCGCGCGATGCGTGCGCACCTGCGCGCGCAAACGCTTGAGGCTCAGGTGGTGGGTCAGCAGCTCCTCGAAAGCCAGCCGCTGCTGGGCCGGATGCGCGCCATGCGTGAGCGCGTCCACATCGGCGTCCGGCGGCGGGTGATGCACAGCCAGCAATGCCTCGCGCAACGAGGGCAGATGCAGGGGCCCGCGCAAGCTTTCCGGGATCAACTCCAGCTTCGCTTCATCCGGCAGACGCGCCAGCGCCTTGCCGATGATCGAACGCAGGCGCTGCTGGCCCAAGCCCTCCGTCGTGGGATAAACCGGCGTCAGCCGTTCTTCGACATCGCTTGCGCCGTGCAGGATCTGATATTGCGGATGCACCATCTCCGGCCCGTGCGTGCCGTGCCGCACCTCGCCATAGCAGCGCAGCCGCGTGCCCGGCACCAGGCGCTCGCTCTGCGCGCGGCGAAAATGAAAGAAGCGCAGCACCAGCGTTTCGCGCGAGTCGTCGGTGATCGCCACGCGCAATTGCGCGCGATAGCGGAACGCGGTCTCCACCGCCTCGACCACGCCTTCCACCTGCGCGGCGCGGCCCTGCGCCAGGTCGCGGATCGCGGTGATGCGCGTGCGATCCTCGTAGCGCAACGGCAGGTGAAACCACAGATCCTGCACGCGCACCATGCCGAGCCGCTGCAGCGATTGCTGTACCGCCGGGCCCACGCCCGCCAGCGACGACACCGGCGCAAGGCCGGGGTCGTGCTCCCGTGGAGTGGCGGTCGCGCGCACGAGGGTCATCGCGCGCAAGGGTAGCGAATGCGGATCGCGCGCGCGATCCGCCGAATGCGCTCGATGCTGTCGGCATACGCCGACAGCCGTGGATCAGCCGCCGGTCACGGCGATCAGGTCGATCTCGACCGCTGCGCCGCGCGGCAGGGCGGCCACGCCGATGGTGGAGCGCGCCGGATACGGCTCGCGGAAGTAGCGCTTCATCACTTCGTTGACGGCGGCGAAGTTGACGAGGTCGGTCATGTAGATCGCGACCCGCACCACGTCGTCGAACGAAGCCCCGGCCGCGAT
>DASVDY010000198.1:0-13194 GCA_036380855.1 Rhodanobacteraceae bacterium | reverse complement strand
GGACGCGCAGGTCGCGTGCAGGATCACGCGTTGCGAGGATCTGCCGCAAGCGGTGACGCGTGCGCGCGAATCCAGTGCGCGCGGCGGGGTGGTGCTGCTTTCGCCCGGCGCGCCGAGCTTCGACCAGTTCCGCGATTACGCGCAGCGTGGGCGTGCGTTCGCCGCACTGGCCGGGTTCGATGCCGGGGTGCTGGGGGAAATCGAGGGGTTGGGGATCGCCTGAGGCGGGAGCGGCCATCCCTGGCCGGAGTGTCCGTCTGCGAGCGCGGATTGCCCGTGCCCGCGAAGCTTCGATCAGCGCTTGGCGGCCGCCGGGGCCTGCTGCTGGAGGGTGTAGCCGGATACGCGCCAGACCTTGTCGGTATCGTAGTGATACGACACCAGTTCGCGGATCGGCGCCTTCTCGTTGGCGAACCTGCTGGCGAACACGACGTTGATGTAATCGCCGGCCGGCAGTTTCTGCGCGCCCTTGGATTGTCCGGGCCCCGCCACGGCGGGACCCGGAGGGACGCCCGCTTTACGCTCCCGTCAAAGCCGGGCGCTACCAGATCTTCACCCGCTCCTTCGGCGCCAGGTACAGCTTCTCGCCGGGTTTCACGTCGTAGGCGTCGTACCAGGCGTCTATGTTGCGCACGGTTTCGGCGCGGAATTGCGGCGGCGCGTGCACGTCGGTGGAGAGCCGCTGGCGCAGCGCGGCGTCGCGCATCTTGCTGCGCCAGGCCTGGCCGAACGAAAGGAAGAAGCGCTGGTCGCCGCTCATGCCGTTTTCGGTCGGCGCGGGCTTTCCGTCCAGCGACAGGTGGTAGGCACGATAGGCGGCAGTCAGGCCGGACACGTCGGCGATGTCTTCGCCGAGCGTCTGCTCTCCGCTGACGTGCAGGCCCGGCAGCGCCTCGTACCCGTCGTACTGTCTGGCCAGCGCGGCCGTGGCGGATTCGAAGTGCTTGAGGTCCGCAGGCGTCCACCAGTTGATGAGCCGGCCCTGCGCGTCGAAATCGGCACCGGTGTTGTCGAAGCTGTGGCTGATCTCGTGGCCGATGATCGCGCCGATCGCGCCGTAGTTGGCGGCCGGATCCGCCTTCGGGTCGAAGAACGGCGGCTCCAGGATCGCCGCCGGGAAATTCAGCGCGTTCTGCAGCGGCAGGTTCACCGCGTTCACCGTCTGCGGCGTCATCCACCACTCGCCCTTGTCAATCGGCTTGCCGATCTTGGCCTTCTGGTATTCGTATTCGAATTTCACCGCGCGCAGGTGGTTGCCGAGCGCGTCGTCCGGCTTGATGTCCAGCGAGGCGTAGTCGCGCCAGTGTTCCGGATACCCCACGCTCACGCGCAGCGTCTTCAGCTTCTCTTTCGCCTTCTCCCGGGTCGCCGGCGACATCCAGTCGAGCTTGTCTATGCCTTCATTGAACGCGGCCAGCAGGTTCTTGACCATCGCCTCGGCCGCGGCCTTGGAGGAAGCCGGGAAATACTTCTGCACGTAGATCTGCCCGACCGCGTCGCCCAGGTCGTTGCCGGTGGCCGACACCGCGCGCTTCCAGCGCTCCTGTTGCTGCGGCGTGCCGGTGAGCGTCTTGCCGTGGAAGTCGAAGTGCAGGTCGGCGAATGCCTTGGGCAGCAGCGATGCGTTCGCATCCAGCGTATGGAAGGTAAGCAGTGCCTTCCACGCCTCGATCGGCTGGTTGCCGACCAGCGCCGAGAGGCCGGTGAACGCCGAAGGCTGCCACACGTCGAACTGCTTGATGCCGTCGAGGCCCGCTGCGTCGAAATACGTGGCCCAATCCAGACCGGGTGCCTTCTTCGAAAAATCGGAGGCGTTCCAGAGGTTGTTGGCCTTGTGCACGTCTTCGCTCTCGAGCAGGCTTTCCTGCGCCTTGGCGATTTTCGTTTCCAGGTCGAACACCACCTGCGCTTCGTGCTCGGCATTTGCGATGCCGGCCTGCTTCAGCAGCGCCGCGATGTAGGTCTTGTAGGCCGCGCGGTCGGCGGCCATGTGCGGATCCTTCGAGAGGTAATAGTCGCGGCTGGGCATGCCGAGGCCGCCTTGCAACAGGTAGGGGATCTGCAGCGAGGCCTCTTCCAGGCCCTTGGTCACGAACAGGCCGAACAGGTGTTCGGTGTGGAAATTGGTGGCGTTGATCGGGTCCACGTCCGCGCGCATGCGCGAGCCGAGCACGCGCGCCAGGTCCTTGCGCGAGACGATGCCGTTGATCGCATCGAGTTCGGGTTGCAGCGGCTTCAGCCCGCGCTGCTCGATCGTGGCCTCGTCCATCCAGGCCTTGTAGTAGTCGGCGATCTTGCGCGGGTTGCTGCCGGCCGGCGGATTGGAAGCGCCGGCATCCTTGATCAGGTCGGCGGTGCGCGCCTCGGCCTTCTTGAACACCTCGTAGAACGTGCCGATGCTGGAACGGTCCGCCGGGATCGTGGCGGTTTTCAGCCAGGCGCCATTGGAATAATCGAAGAAGTTGTCGCCGGGTTTGACCGAATGATCCACGTAGGCGGGATCGGGCATCGCCACGGTGCCGGCCGGGGCGGGCGCTGCGGTACTCGCGGCGGGCGCGGCGCCTGCGGAACCCTGCGCTGCGGCCTTGGCGGAAACATCTGCCTGCTGGTCGAGCGACGACGAACATGCGCCCAGTGCGCACGTAATCGCGGCGGCAAGCATCCAGTTCATGCGTGGCATGGCGGGCAATCCCTTGTGGTGGAAACCAACGATGATGCACCAGTTTGGCGCGCGGTGCAGGGTCGAAGGTCATGGCAAGCAGGCGATGGGGTCTGGAAGCCTGCTTGCAGGCGATAGCTTGCAACAGGGCCGTGAGAGTCTGCTTGAAGGCGACCGTCCAATCCCGGTCATTCCGGGGCTGCGGCGGACGCAGTCCGACGCGGAACCCGGAATCCGCCAATTTTCATGCTCGCCGAAGCTCCAAGCCCCCAGTCCCCAGCCCCCAGCCCCCAGTCCCAAGTCCCAAGTCCCAAGTCCCCAGCCCCCAGTCCCGTACAATTTCGAAATGCCATCGTCGTCAACGAGCGCAACCAGAGTCTGGGATCTGCCCACCCGCATCTTTCACTGGCTGCTGGCGATCCTGATCCTGCTGCAATACGGCACGGCCGAGTGGCACTGGCTCACCATGCAGTGGCACGTGTGGTTCGGCTCCATCACGCTCGCGCTGCTGCTGTTCCGGGTGACGTGGGGCTTCGCCGGTTCGCAAACTTCGCGCTTTTCCGACTTCGTGCGCGGGCCTCGCAGTGTATTCGCCTACGTGCGCGACCTGATCGCCAACAAGGCCGGCTTCAATATCGGGCACAACCCGCTCGGCGGTTGGTCGGTGCTGGCGATGCTGGCATGCCTGCTGGTGCAGACGCTCACCGGCCTTTTCACCAGCAATCGCCGGCACACCGAGTTCGGCCCCTGGGCTTCGCACGTTCCGGAATCCTGGGTGCAGTGGTTGACCGCGGTGCACAAGATCAACCAGAACGTTTTGCTGCTCCTGATCGGCATCCACATCGCGGTAGTGCTCGGCTACTGGATCGGCAAGGATGAAAACCTGGTCGGTCCGATGCTGCATGGACGCAAGCCGCTGGCGCCGATGGTGCCGCCGCGATTCGAATCCTTGCGGCGCGCACTCGGAATCGCCGCGCTGGCCGGGTTCGTGGTCTGGGTGATCGTGCAGTCGGCGAGCATCGGCCGATAGGAGCGCGCCTGCGCGGCCGGCGCGATGCGCCGTCCTGCCGTCCAGGTTCTCCTTGCATGATCGTGTCTGCTGTCGCACGCAGGCGCGCTCGTGCACAAGCCCGTCCGCTTATCATCGCCGGATGAAACATCCACGCAGGATGCAGCCCACGCCCGAGACCATTGCCGCACGTGCGGCTTCCATTCCGCCGATCACGATTGACGAGTCGTTGCCGATCGCCCGGCGCGCGGACGAGATCGTCGAGCTGATCCGTACGCGCCAGGTGCTGGTGATCGCGGGCGAAACCGGCTCGGGCAAGACCACCCAGTTGCCGAAACTGTGCCTCGCCGCCGGACGCGGCGCGCACGGCATGATCGGCTGCACGCAACCCAGACGTTTGGCCGCGCGCGCGATGGCGCGCCGGGTGGCGGCTGAACTGGGCACCGAAGTCGGCGGCAAAGTCGGTTTCCAGGTGCGCTTCACCGAGCAGGTCGGCGAGCACACGCTCGTCAAGTTCATGACCGACGGCATCCTGCTGGCGGAGATCGCGCGCGACCGGATGCTCTCGGCCTACGACACGATCATCCTCGACGAGGCGCACGAGCGCAGCCTCAACATTGACTTCCTGCTCGGCTACCTGAAGACGCTGTTGCGCAAGCGCCGCGACCTGAAGCTGATCGTCACGTCCGCCACGATCGACACCGCGCGTTTCGCCGCGCATTTCGAGCGCGCGCCGGTGATCGAGGTGGAAGGCCGCGCCTATCCGGTGGAGCTGCGATGGCGGCCGCCCGAACGCGACGAGGCGCTCTCGGACCAGATCATTGCCGCGCTGGACGACCTCACCCGCGAAGATCCGCGCGGCGACGCGCTGGTGTTCCTGCCGGGCGAGCGCGAAATCCGCGACCTGCACCTGGCGCTGAATCGCCGCAACTACCGGCACACCGAAGTGCTGCCGCTGTACGCGCGCCTGTCCACCGGCGAACAGGATCGCGTGTTCAAGCCGGGTGCGGCGCGCCGCATCGTGCTCGCCACCAACATCGCCGAAACGTCATTGACCGTCCCGCGTATCCGCTACGTGGTGGACAGCGGCAGCGCGCGCGTGAAGCGCTACTCGCAGCGCAGCCAGATCGAGCGCCTGCACGTGGAGCCGATCTCGCAGGCCGCGGCCGACCAGCGCGCCGGACGCTGCGGCCGGGTCGGTCCCGGGATCTGCGTGCGCCTGTACGACGAGGCCGACTACGCCTCGCGCCCGCGCTACACCGATCCGGAGATCAAGCGCTCGGCGCTGGCCAACGTGATCCTGACGATGCTCGCGATCGGGCTGGGCGAGGTCGAGCGCTTTCCCTTCATCGAGCCGCCCGAGCCGCGCGCGATCGCCGACGGCTGGCGGCGGCTGGCGGAAATCGGCGCGGTGGACGAATCGCGACGACTGACGCGCATCGGCCGCGAACTGGCGCGCATCCCCATTGACGTGCAACTGGCGCGCATGCTGGTCGAGGCGCGGCGGCTGCATGTGTTCGAACAGGTGTTGCCGATCGTGGCCTTCCTCGGCATCCAGGATCCGCGCGAGCGTCCGGCCGACAAGCGCGGCGAAGCCGACAGCGCGCACGCGCAGTTCGCCGATCCGAAATCGGATTTCATCGGCATTTTGAATTTGTGGAACGCCTACCGCGCCGCGCACGAGGAGCTGACGCAATCGAAGCTCCGAGACTGGTGCGAAAAGCATTTTCTTTCGTTCCTGCGCATGCGCGAGTGGCGCGAATTGCACCGGCAGCTGCTTTTGGGGGCCGGGGACGAGGGACCGGGGGCTGGGGCGCAAAAACCGGGCGCCGGGGCTCCGGCGAGGCTACTCGGAGGCGTGTCGCGGGCCGCTCCTGGCGTGCACCAAAGACATTCTTCGAAGCGCTCTGGGCCTCAGCCCCGGAACTCCAGCATCGCTGCATCGGAGCGCCCCGGCGCCCAGCCCCCAGTCCCCAGCCCCGAGCTCTACGAACCCATCCACCTTGCCCTGCTTTCCGGCCTGCCCACCAACGTCGCGCGCAAGGACGAACGCGGTGACTATCGCGGCACGCGCGAGCGCCGGTTCCGCATTTTCCCCGGTTCCGCGCTGGCGAAGGCCGGGCCGCAATGGCTGTTCGCCGCGCAGGTGGTGGACCTGGGCGGGCGCGTGTACGCGATGCACTGCGCGCGCGTGGAGCCGCGCTGGATCGAACGCCAGGCCGCGCATCTGCTTCGGCGAAGCTGGCATGACCCGCACTGGTCGCGCCCGCGCGGCGCGGTGAGCGCGCACGAGCAGGTCACGCTGTTCGGACTGACGCTGGTGGAACGCCGCACCGTCACCTTCGCCAGGCAGGATCCGGCTCTCGCGCACGCGATCTTCCTGCGCGAAGCACTTGCCGAATGCGAGCTGGACGCGCGCGCGGATTTCGTGCGTGCCAATGCGGGCGTGCTGCGCCAGGCCCGGGAAATCGAATCGCAGCAGCGCCGGCTCGACCTGCTTAAATCCGAGGAGGAGCGCGCCGCGTTCTTCGCCGGCAAGTTGCCGCAGGACGTGGCGAGCGTCGCCGCGCTGGACGCGTGGTACGGCAAGGCCGCGCCCGCGCAGCGCGCCGCATTGCGCTGGTCGCTGCACGACGTCCTCGCCGGCTCCGCGGGACCGGATGCACAAGCGTTCCCGCCGTCATTGCAGATTGCGCAGCAGAAACTGCGGCTGGAATACCGCTTCGCGCCCGGGGATCCGGCCGATGGCGTCAGCCTGCACCTGCCGCTGGCGCTGTTGAACGCGATTCCCGCCGCGCGCTGCGAGTGGCTGGTGCCGGGCATGCTGGCCGAGAAAGTCGCGACGCTGATCCGCGGCTTGCCGAAAGCGCGGCGGCGCAATTACGTGCCGGCGCCGGATTTCGCGCGCGCGTTCGTCGAGGCGGAAGGGCCTCGCGATGAGCCGCTGGCGCCGGCGCTTGCCGCATTCCTCACCCGCGCCACCGGCGCGCCGATCGCGGCGGAGGATTTCGCGGACATCGAATTGCCGCCGCACCTGGCAATGCGTTTCGTGGTGCACGACGAACACGGCAAGCAGCTCGCCGAAGGCCGTCAACTCGACATCCTGCGTGGCGAATGGCAGGCGCGGGCTCGCGATGCCTTCGCGCAAAAGGCCGACGCGGAGCTGGCTCGCGAAGACGTGCAGGCCTGGGATTTCGATGCGATCCCGCGCAGCGTGCGCTCGAAGGGAAACCTCGTTGCCTACCCCGCGCTGGTGGATTTGGGTTCGGCGGTGGCGCTGCGCGTTTTCGAACACGCCGATGATGCCGAGGCCGCGCATGGCCAGGGCGTGCGGCGCCTGTTGCAGCTCTCGCTCGCGTCCGAGTTCAAGCGCACGCGCAGGCAGTTGCCGGTCCATCGCACGGTCGCACTGCAATACGCGCCGCTCGACGGCATGGACAACTTGCGCGCCGATCTGGTCGAAGGGGGCTTCGACGACCTGTTGGGGCAAAGTCATCTCGACGTGCGCGACCGCGGCGGATTCGAAGCGCTGCGTGAAAAGCTCGCGCGCCAGATTTTCCCTGCCGCAATGGAACGGCTGCAGGCGGCCGAACCGATCATCCAGGCACAAGCGGAGTTGCGTCCGTGGCTGGAGCCGCCGCTGATCGGCTTCGCGCGCGCGAGTTACGACGATCTGCGCGAACAATTGCACGAACTGCTCGCGCCCGGTTTCCTGCGCGAGCTGCCGCTTGCGCGGCTGGCGCACTTCCCGCGCTACCTGCGCGCGATGCGGTTGCGCGCGGAGAAACTGCGCCAGGATCCGGCCCGCGACCAGTCGCGCCTCCTGCAGGTGCTGCCGTACTGGCGCGCGTGGCTGGAAGCGCGCGCGAACGGCGCATCGGGCGAGGCGCTCGATGCGCTGCGCTGGCTGGTCGAGGAATGGCGCGTCTCGCAATTCGCCCAGGAGCTGGGCACCGCGCAGGCCGTCTCGCCGAAGCGGCTGGCGAGGGCGGTGGAGACGGTCAGGAAATCAATGTAGGCCCGCGCCTGCGTGCGACGGGGCGCGCGGCCAGCCGAGCGCAGCAGCTTTGGAACCGCTACTTCACCCGTTCGACGCGCACGCTCTCGTTGCACCCCTGCACGTACATCAGCCAGCTGCCGAGCATCATCGGCTTGATGGTGACGGTGGGGTTGGCGACGGTCGGGCAGGAATAGGCGCCGGATTCGGCCTGCTTCCAGACTTCGCCGTTGCTGAGCGTGAACTCGCTGTTGCCGTTCCAGCCGCTGAAGTTGCCGATCATGTGCGTCTCGAACTTGCCGCGGTCGGCGTCGTCCGCATAGAAGACCGGCCTGCCGCTGGAATTGACCATCTTCACCTGCTGGTGGTTCTGCAGCCAGGTGTCGAGGTACTTCAGTTGCTCGGGCGAAAGCTTGTCGAGGCCGGCAGCCTTGAAATCCGCCGCGGGCATGCGCTCTTCCAGCGAGGAGAATTGCTGCGCGAGCGCCGGCACGGCGAGCAGCAGGCACAGGACGGACGGCAACACGAGTCGGGTACGCATGGGCAGCGATCATAGCAGCGGGTTGCACGGCTTCACAGAGGCCGGAAGCCACGGCCGCGACAGTTACACGATCGCCCTTTCGGCTGGCTTTCCCGGCGTTTGCGCCCGACCGGCCGGGCACCACGGCGTCGCACGCTTTTTGGTGCGGGAATACGCCCCGACGGGACGCGTATACACTGCGGCAAATGCTGCAGGTCGTCCCGCAGGGTCGTCCGCGGAGCCTGCATCGCGCATCCGGTCGGTGACAACGGCACGATGGATCGAGACCCACAAACCCGGGCGCAGGGATCGGACGGCGGCGTGCCCCCGTTCGCGCCGCAATTGCCGGTTGCGGAGCGCGAACTGACCGCGGTGGCGGTCGAGTTGCTGGAGCACCTCGGCTGCGACGAGGACACCGTGCAGGCGGCCTGGTGGTATGCGTTGGCGCGCACGCAGCCGCAGGCATGGGCGGATCGCGGTGCGTCGTTGCCGGAAGCGGTGCGGCGCCTGGTCGAGGGGCAGCGCGAAGCCGAACGCGTGTGGGCGCTGCACGCCGAACGCGGCACGCACGGCAGCGCGGAAGGCCTGCGCCGGCTGCTGCTGGCGATCATCCGCGACCTTCGCGTCGTGTACCTGTTGCTGGCCCGGCAACTTGCGACCATGCGCGCGGCGGCGGGCTGGCCGGAAGGCGAACGGCGAGCGCTGGCCGAGCTCACTGCCGACATCCATGCGCCGCTCGCCAATCGCCTGGGCATCTGGCAGTTGAAGTGGGAGCTGGAGGACCTGGCCTTTCGCTACCTGCATCCGGACACCTACCGGCGCATCGCGGTCCTGCTGGACGAGCGCCGCGCCGATCGCGAGGCCTACATCGCGCACTGCGTGGAGGCGCTGGGCGCGGCGCTGGAAAGGGAAGGCATCGAGGCCGATGTCGCCGGCAGGCCCAAGCACATCTATTCCATCTGGAAGAAGATGCAGCGCAAGCACGTGGACTTCGGCGAGCTGTACGACATCCGGGCGCTGCGCGTGCTGGTGGGCAGCGTCGCCGACTGCTACGCCGCGCTCGGCGTGACGCACGCGCTGTGGCCCAACCTGCCCAACGAATTCGACGATTACATCGCGCGGCCCAAGGGCAACGATTACCGCTCGCTGCACACGGCGGTGATCGGTCCGGAAGGCAAGACCCTGGAAGTGCAGATCCGCACGCGCGAGATGCACCGCGCCGCGGAACTCGGCGTGGCCGCGCACTGGCGCTACAAGGAGGGCGGCAACGCGGATGCGGCCTACCAGGCCCGCGTGGCGTGGATGCGCAAGCTGCTGGAGTCGCGCGAAGGCGAGGACGATGCGCTGCTGGGCGGCCTGCGTTCGGAACTGGCGGAAGAACGCGTCTACCTGCTGACCCCGAAGGGCGAGGTGTTCGACCTGCCGCGGGGCGCGACCGTGCTGGATTTCGCCTACCACGTGCACAGCATGGTCGGGCACCGCTGCCGCGGCGCCAAGGTCAACGGCCGGATCGTGCCGCTGACGCATCAGCCGGCGAGCGGCGATCGCATCGAGATCCTCACCGCGAAGGAAGGCGCGCCCAGCCGCGACTGGCTGTCGCCGCACCAGGGATTCCTGCACACCGCGAGCGCGCGCGGCAAGGTGCGCGCGTGGTTCCGTCGCGCCGACAACGCGGCCAACCTCGCCGCCGGCCGGCAGGTCCTCGAGCGCGAACTGAAACGGCTCGCGCTCGGCGATCGCCCGTTGGAAAAGCTGCACGCGAAGCTCGGCCAGAAATCGCACGACGAATTGCTGGTCGCGCTGGCACTGGGCGAGATCAGCAGCGGGCAACTGGCGCGCGCGCTCACCGAAAGCGACGCGACCGCGCCCCCGACGGCGGCCCGCGCGCCCGCGCGGCAGGCCAGGCGCGAGCCGGGCGCGCTGACCATCCAGGGCGTGGGCAACCTGCTCACCAGCATGGCGCGTTGCTGCCAGCCCTTGCCGGGCGATGCGGTGGCGGGGTTCATCACCCGCGGCCGCGGTGTCACCGTGCACCGGGCCGATTGCGCGGCGCTGGCGCGGCTGCGCGCACGCGCGCCCGAGCGCGTGATCGAGGTGCACTGGGGCGAAACCGGCGAGCGCGCCTACGACGTCGAGATCGCGGTCACGGCTTACGACCGCAAGAACATCCATCGCGACGTCACCACGGCGATCGCCAATTCCGGCGCGCACATCGTCGCATCGGGCAGCCATGCCGATCCGGCGCACGGCGAGGTGCGGATGCGCTTCACCCTGCGCCTGCGCGACTTCGGCGAGCTTGCGGCGTTGCTGGACAAACTCGCCGCGTTGCCGAACGTGGTGGATGCGCGGCGATTGGCGGGGCGGTGACGAAGTTGCGCATGGTCCGCAACTGAACGCGATGGAGATGAGCAGAATTGAATTCGCTCCACTTTGCTGTATTCGCGTGACTGCACGGAGTGGTTGCCCTGGCTCTCCCGATCGCCTTTCCGGAGGCTGAATCGTGGGCGGCAGCGCGGTCCGCCCGGGTGCACCGGTGCTAAGCTGATCGCGGTTCAGACTTCAGCAAGATGATGATCGGACGCAACGATCCTGCTTCGCGCGACCCGCGTACGCGCACCGAGCCGACTCTCGGCAACCTCGACCAGCTCGACATGCCGCCGCGGCGACCGGCCGGCGACGGATTGCCTCCGCTCGACCCCGATCCGGCTCGCCGCCAGTCCCCTCGCGCGTCGCAGCCGCGCCGCGCATGGCCGTGGGCGTTGGCCGCGCTGGTCGCGATCGTCGCGATCGGCGGCGCCTGGGTGTGGACGCACCAGAATGCCCTGCGCGCGGACCTGCCGCGCACGCAATTGAATGCGATCCTGGCGCGCGGCGACAGCGCGCTCGCCGCCGGCAAGTTGTCCGGTTCCGCCGACAGTGCGCGCGACCAGTACGAGGCTGCATTGGCGCTGGATCCCGACAACGAGCATGCGATCGCCGGGCTGCGCAACGTCGGCAAGGCGGAATTGAAGCTCGCGCAGGGCGACATCGGGCACGGCAAGCTCGAAGACGCGCGCGCCGCGCTGGAGGAGGCGCGCGGGTTGCTCGGCGGCGACGCGGTGACCCGCACCGAGGCCGCGCTGAACAAGGCCGCCAACCACGGCGCGACCATCGAGGCGCTGCTGGACCAGGCGCGCGCCGCGCTGGCCGCCAACAACATCGAGGGCAAGGGCGGCGCGGCGGACCTGTTCCACCGCGTGCTGGTCGGCGATCCGGGCAACGCGGTGGCGCGCCACGGCATGGACCAGGTCGGCGCCGCGATGGCCGCGCAGGTGCAGGATCAACTGAAGCACAACGATCGCGCCGGTGCGCAGCGCACGCTCGATCGGCTCGCCGCGCTGCTGCCGAACTTCTCCGACCTGCCCAGCCTGCATGCCGCGATCGCGCAGGCCAACCAGGATGCGCAAACACAGCGCGACCAGCACCTCGCGCAGGGGCAGGCCGACCTGCGCGCGGGCAAGATCACCGGCAGCGATGACGACAACGCGCTGGCGCAGTTCCAGGCCGCGCTCGCGATGGATCCCGGCAATGCCCAGGCGCAAGCCGGCCTCGGGCGGGTCGCGCAGGCGCTGATCGTGCAGGCCAACGCCGCACTCGATGCCGGGCACGCGGACGATGCGAAGCCCTTGCTGGACGCGGCCGCCAAACTTGCGCCCAAGTCCGCCGACCTCGCCGCCGCGCGCTCGCGGCTGCAGGCGCAAGCGCAGGCACAGACGGCGGCCGTGCAGAACGACAACGGCACCATCGCCCCGGCGCAGCCCGCGCTGACTCCGGCGCAGACCGCCAAGGTCGCGCGCATGGTGAGGCAGGCCGATGCCGCGGCGCGTGCCGGCGAGCTGATGTTGCCGCCCGGCGACAGCGCCTACGATCTCTATCGCGCCGCGCTCGCCATTGACGGCAACAATGCGGCCGCGCAGGCAGGCCTGCATGCGTTGCCGAAGATCGCACGCGAACTGTTCGGGCGCGCGTTGCACGGGGGCAAGCTCGACCACGCGGGGGACCTGCTTTCCACGCTGGCGGAGCTGAGTCCGGGCGATCCGGCACTGGGTGGGATGGGACACAGCCTCGGGGGTGCGTGGGTCGCGCGGGCGAGCATCCTCGCCGACCAGGGTCGCTACGACGATGCGCGGCGAGCGCTGGATGAAGCGCGCCGGCTGACGCCGGACGATCCGCGGATCAACGAGGTGGACAACCGGATCGGGTACGGCAATTGAGTGCAGGATGCACTCATCCCGTGCAGGCCATGGATGGCCGATGACACGGGATCCAGACATGGGGATGCACTCATCCCGTGCAGGCCACGGATGGCCGATGACACGGGATCCAGACATGGGGATGCACTCATCCCGTGCAGCACGGGTACGTGCGATGACACGGGATCCGGATATGAAGTGCATGCATCCCGTGCGGCAGCACGGTCGCCTGCCATGACAGGGGATAGAGCTTTCGGCCCGGTGCTCGTCTTCGGCGCGAGCAGCCAGATCGGATTCTTCCTGCTGCCGATGCTCGCCGAACGCGGCGCGCGCGTGCTGGCCGTTTCGCGTCGCGCGCAGGTCGGCGGCAAAGGCGGCGTGACCTGGCTGCGCGGCGAATTGCCGGCACGGCCGCCGTTGGACGTTGCCGAAGTGGAAGCCATCGCCAGTTTCGGGCCGCTGGATGCGCTGGCCGCATGGCTCGAGCGCAATCCGGTCCCGGGACTGCGCCGTGTGGTCGCCACCAGCTCGATGAGCGCGGAGAGCAAGCGCCATTCGCCCGTTGCCGCCGAGCGGGCGGTCGCGCAGCGATTGCGCGATGCGGAGGCGGCACTGGCTTCCGTGTGCGAACGGCGTGGCATCGCCTGGACGGTGTTGCGGCCGACCCTGATCTACGGCGCCGGCATGGATCGCAGCCTGACGCCGCTGGCGCGCCGCGCCATGCGCACGCGCGTGTTCGCGTTGCCGCCCGGTCGCGGCATGCGCCAGCCCGTGCAT
>DASVDY010000197.1:0-7840 GCA_036380855.1 Rhodanobacteraceae bacterium | reverse complement strand
AGATGCAGCTCGCCGCGGCCGGACACCTTGAATTTGTCCGGGTCCTCGGTGTCTTCCACCTTCAGCGCGACGTTGTGCAGCGTCTCGCGCGTCAGCCGCTCGCGGATCTGGCGCGAAGTGAGGAAGCGCCCGCCGCTCTGGTCCTTCTTGCCGGCGAACGGCGAGTTGTTGACCTGGAAGGTCATGCTGATGGTCGGCTCGTCCACGGTGAGCGCCGGCAGCGCTTCCGGCGCCGACGGATCGCAGAGCGTGTCGGAGATGCCGAGGTTCTCGATGCCGGAGATCGCGATGATGTCGCCGGCCTGCGCCTCGTCCACCTCGCGCCGTTCCAGGCCCATGAAGCCCAGCACCTGCAGGATCTTGCCGTTGCGCTTCCTGCCTTCGCGGTCCACGATCGCGACCGGCATGTTGGTGCGCACCTTGCCGCGCTGCACGCGGCCGACGCCGATGATGCCGACGTAGGAGTTGTAGTCCAGCGAGGACACGCGCATCTGGAAGGGACCGTCCGGGTCCACCTGCGGCGCGGCGACGTGCCGGCAGATCGCCTCGAACAGCGGCGTCATGTCGCCGCTGCGGACATCGTGCTGCAGCCCCGCGTAGCCCTGCAGCGCGGAGGCGTACACCACCGGGAAGTCCAGTTGCTCGTCCGATGCGCCGAGCCGGTCGAACAGGTCGAAGGTCTGGTTCAGCACCCAGTCCGGGCGCGCGCCGGGGCGATCGATCTTGTTGATCACCACGATCGGCTTGAAGCCCATCTGGAACGCCTTCTGGGTGACGAAGCGCGTTTGCGGCATCGGGCCGTCCATCGCGTCCACCAGCAGCAGTACCGAATCCACCATCGAGAGCACGCGCTCGACTTCGCCGCCGAAGTCGGCGTGTCCGGGCGTGTCCACGATGTTGATGCGCCAGTTTTCGCCTTGCGGGTCGGTCCAGCGGATCGCGGTGTTCTTGGACAGGATCGTGATGCCGCGCTCGCGTTCCAGGTCGTTGCTGTCCATCACCCGGTCGGGCACGACCGCACGTTCCGACAGGGTGCCGGACTGCTTCAGCAGCTGGTCCACGAGCGTGGTCTTGCCGTGGTCAACGTGGGCGACGATGGCGATGTTGCGCAGGTTCTGGATGGACATTGGGACACGCGAAATGGCCGCGCTGAAGCGGCCGTTCTCTCAAGAGGAAAGAAGATCGGCAGGCCGAACCGGCCGCCGGACGAAAAACATTATAACCGGCCGCGCACCGCGGCGCTTGCGATGCTGAACAGGCTTGTTAAGCTAATCCGTTCCCTGATCCAAGGAGCGGCCATGACCCTCAACGCCACCATGCAGACCTCGCGCGGTCCCATCCACCTGCGCCTGTTCGAAGACAAGGCCCCGGTCACGGTCGCCAGCTTCGTGAACCTGGCCCAGCGCGGCTTCTACGACGGCCTGGGTTTCCATCGCGTGATCCCGGATTTCATGATCCAGGGCGGCTGTCCGGAAGGGTCCGGCCGCGGCGGCCCGGGCTACCGCTTCGAGGACGAGGTGCGGACCGGCCTGAAGCACGACAAGCCGGGCGTGCTCTCGATGGCCAACGCCGGCCCCGGCACCAACGGCAGCCAGTTTTTCATCACCCACGTGGCCACGCCGTGGCTGGACGGCAAGCACACGGTGTTTGGCGAAGTCGTTTCCGCGGAAGACCAGAAGGTGGTGGATGCGGTCCGCGGCGGCGACAGGATCGAAAAGGTGACGATCGAGGGCGATGCTTCGGCGCTGCTGGCCTCGCAAGCCTCGCGCGTTGCCGAATGGAACAAGGTGCTCGACGCGCGCGGCTGAGCCGCTGAAGGCCGGCGCCGGATGCAGAGGGCGGGCGCGCCGGGGCGATGGGGCCGAACGCCGCGTGGTAGAATTGCGCGGTTATCAATCCGCCACCTTGACGGATGCCGCCCGTGCCGGGCACGCGCTCCGCAATCCGTCAGAAACGAGGAATGTCATGCTGACACTCGCCTCCCGCATGAGCCGCGCCAAGCCCAGCGCGATCATGGTGATCGCCGACAAGGCCAAGCAGTTGAAAGCCGCCGGGCGCGACATCGTGAACTTCTCGATCGGCGTGCCGAATTTCCTGCCGGGCGAGCACGTGTACGACGCCGTGCGCGAGGCGCTCAAGCACGACACCGGCGCCTACGGCTCCAACCGCGGCCGCGAAGACCTGCTCGACGCATTCCTGGCGCACATGAAGGCGACCGGCCTGGACGGCTACAAGCGCTCGAACATCGCGGTCGGCATCGGCGCCAAGCAGGTGCTCTACAACCTGTGCGAGGCGCTGCTGGACGAGGGCGACGAGATCGTGTTCCCGACGCCGTACTGGACCTCGTACCTCGACATGGCGGAAATCCTCGGCGCACGCGTCACGCTGCTGCCGTGTCCGCCGGAACAGAACTACAAGCTCACCCCCGCGCAACTGGATCGCGCGCTGGCGAGCAAGCCCAAGGTGTTCCTGTTCAACAACCCGTCCAATCCGACCGGCATGGTCTACACGCGCGAGGAAATCGCCGCGCTGGCCGACGTGCTGGCGAAGCATCCGGACACCTGGATCATCGCCGACGACATCTACAACCGCATGGTGTTCGACGGCGTGGGCTACCACAACGTGGTGCAGTTCCGCCCCGAATTGCGCGAGCGGACCGCGATCGTGGATTCGCTCTCCAAGACCTACGGCATGCCCGGCTGGCGCGTGGGCTTCGTCGCCGCGCCCGAATTGCTGGCGAACGCGGTGGTCACGCTCAACTCCAACCACATCACCAACATCCCGGAAATCGTCACTGCGGCCGCGGTCGCCGCGCTCAGCGGGCCGCAGGACATCACGAAAGAGAAGTGCGCGGATTTCGCGAAGCGTCGGGATGAAGTGCTGGGCGCACTGCTCTCGATTCCCGGCGTGAAGTGTCCGCGTCCGCAGGGCGCGTTCTACGCGTTCCCGGACATTTCGGTGGCATTCGGCAAGTCGCACAACGGCACGTTGATCGACAACGACGTGGACTTCTGCGCGGCGTTGCTGGACGCCAAAGGCGTCGCGACCGTGCCGGGCTCCGCCTTCGGCGAACCGCGCGCGCTGCGCATTTCCTATACCTGCCCGCGCGCTCAGATGGAATCCGGCCTGCAGCGCATCAGGGAATTCTTCGCCGAGCTGGTCGAAGCCAGGGTTCCCCGGGCCAGCGCCGCAGGCGGCTGACCCGCAGCACCGTTTCGCCGGGTGGCGGCTGCCTGCGCGGCCGGCACCACCCCGCACACCTCCGCGCCTTCGCGCAGATCCGTTTTGACTGTCCTTCAGGAGTTCCACGAATGAAAGCACCCGTCCGCATCGCCGTCACCGGCGCCGCCGGCCAGATCGGCTACGCGCTGCTGTTCCGCATCGCCGCCGGCGACATGCTGGGCAAGGACCAGCCGGTCATCCTGCACCTGCTGGAGATCACGCCCGCGCTGCCTGCGTTGCAGGGGGTGGTGATGGAACTGGACGACTGCGCATTCCCGCTGCTGCAGGGCGTCGTGGCGACCGACGATGCGAACGTCGCGTTCAAGGACGTGGATTATGCGCTGCTGGTCGGCGCGCGCCCGCGCGGCGCGGGCATGGAGCGCAAGGACCTGCTGTCCGCCAATGGCGCGATCTTCGGCCCGCAGGGCAAGGCGCTCAACGCGCACGCCAAGCGCGACGTGAAGGTGCTGGTGGTCGGCAATCCCGCCAACACCAACGCCCTGATCGCGCAGGCCAATGCGCCGGATCTCGATCCGTCCTGCTTCACCGCGATGGTGCGGCTGGACCACAACCGGGCGATGGCGCAGCTTGCCCGGCAGACGAATGCGCACGTCAACGACGTCAAGCGCATGATCATCTGGGGCAACCATTCGTCCACGCAGTATCCGGACATCCACCACGCCACCGTCAAGGGCCAGCGCGCGACGGAACTCGTGGACGGCGGCTGGTATCGCGACAGCTTCATCCCGACCGTGCAGCAGCGCGGTGCGGCGATCATCAAGGCGCGCGGCGCATCGTCCGCTGCTTCGGCGGCTTCCGCCGCGATCGACCACATGCGCACCTGGGCGCTGGGCACCGCCGAGGACGATTGGGTCTCGATGGCGGTGCCGTCGGATGGCAGCTACGGCATCGCGCCGGGCGTGATCTACGGTTACCCGGTGACCTGCAAAAACGGCAGGTACGAGATCGTGCTGAAGCTCGACGTCAACGAGTTCTCGCGCGAACGCATGGACGCCAGCGACAGGGAGCTGCGCGAGGAGCGCGCGGCCGTGGAAGAGTTGCTGCGCGCTTGACGCACCGACCGGGAATAAAGAAAAACGGCGGCCACGGCCGCCGTTTTTCTTTTCACGGCTTGGCGTTGACCCGCTCGGCGTGCGCACTCGGCTCGATGCGCTTGCCGAAGCGGCGCGCGTACACCTGGGTCGCTTCCGCGCCGAGGAACAGGATCAGCGAGCTGTAGTACACCCAGACCACGATCATGATCAGCGAACCGGCCGCGCCCGCCGAGCTGTAGCGCAGGTGGGCGAGATACACGCCGAGCACGTACTTGCCGACCGTGAACAGCACGCCGGTGATCAGCGCGCCGACGAACACGTCGCGCCAGTCAATGACCGCGTCGGGCACGTACTTGAACAGCATGGCGATCACGCCGGTCACGATGGCGAACGACACCAGCGCGTAGACCACGCGCAGCGCGATGCCCGCGCCGGGAAAGTACTGGTCGGCGTGGCCCTGCGCGCCGGCGATCGCCGCACTGATCGCCATGGACACCAGCAGGATGAAGGCCATCCCGAACACGATCGCGAGCGCCAGCAGGCGCGACCCGAGCAGCCGCAGCATCACGTTGCGGCGCGGCACCGCGCGCACGTCCCAGATCTGGTTGAGCGCGGTCTGCAGGTGCCCGAACACGGTCGTCGCGCCGATCACCAGGACCACGGTGCCGACGATGGTGGACACCACGCTCGCGTGGTGGTCGTTGGTTTCGGTGAGCAGTGATTGCGCGACCTTGGCCTCCTGCGGACCCACCGCCGAGCTGATGTAGCCGAACAGTTGCCCGCGCGCGGCTTCCTGCCCGAACACCAGGCCGGCCAAGCCCGTCAGCAGCAACAGCAAGGGCGCCATGGACAGCAGGGTGTAGTAGCTCAGCGCCGCGGCAAGCTGGAACGGCTTGTCGCGCAGGAACTCCGTGAACACCGCTTTCGTGGCCGTCCACGCGGTGCGGGGCAGGGCGCGATCTTCCATCAAGGAATGCTCCCGGGGCGCCCGTGAACGCGGTGCGATTCCGCATCGGTGCCAAGCACCTGCACGGGCCGCGGCGAGGGGGTATGCTGGCGCGCGCGGCGACAAGCCGCATCGCGTTGGGGCCGCGATGGTCGAGTTCCTGGCGGACTTGAAACGGCGAAAGCTGGTGCAGTGGGCACTGGCCTACGTCGCCGGTGCGTGGGCGGTGCTGCAGGCGCTCGGCCTCGCAGCGGACAGCTACGACTGGCCGCACCGGGTCATGCAGATCGCATTCGCGGCGACCGCCGTTGGCTTCGCGATCGCGCTCGTTCTGGCCTGGTTCCACGGCGAGCGTGGCGCACAGCGTGTCTCCGGCGCGGAATTGCTGCTGATCGCGCTGGTGCTGGCGATCGGCGGTGGGCTGCTGTGGCGGATCTCGCGCGTGGCGCCGAGTGCGCCGGGAACCGCCGTTCGCGGCACGCATGGCGCGCAGGGGGATCGGCGAACCTCTGCACCGGATACCAAAGCAGCCCAGTCCGCGCTGCGCGCCGCATTCCCACCTGCGCAAACTGTTCCGATCCCCGCCAAGTCCATCGCGGTGCTGCCGTTCGTGAACATGAGCGGGGACGCCAGGAACGACTATTTCAGCGACGGCATCACCGAGGAAATATTGAATGCGCTGGCGCAGGTGCCGAAGCTGAAGGTGGCCGCGCGCACCTCTGCCTTCGCCTTCAAGGGCAAGGAAGAGGACTTGCGCAAGGTCGGCGAGGTGCTGGACGTGGCGACGGTGCTGGAAGGCAGCGTGCAGCGCTCCGGCGACGAGGTGCGGATCACCGCGCAGTTGATAGACACGCGCACCGGCTATCACCTGTGGAGCGAGAAGTACGACCGCAAGCTGACCAGCATCTTTGCGGTCGAGGACGAAATCAGCAAGGCGATCGCCGACAAGCTGCGCGTGCAACTGGTCGGCGGTGACAACCGGGCGCTCGTGGCGCAGACGCGAATCGATCCGCGTGCGCACGATCTTTATCTGCGCGGGCTGACCCTGCTGGCTGGTCGCAGGCATCTGCGCGATGCGGTCGGGGACTTCCGGCAGGCGCTGGACATCGCGCCCCGCTATGCGCAGGCATGGGCGAAGCTGGCGCAAGCCGACATGCTGCTGCCGTGGTACGAACACGATAACGTCAAGACGGCGGTGGCCGATGCGCGAGGTGCCGTCGAGCACGCGCTTGCGCTGGAGCCGGACAACGCCTCGGCTTGGGCGGCACGCGGCATGATTGATCACATGGGTTGGCGGTGGGCGAGTGCCGACAAGGCGTTCCGGCGTGCCCTGCATCTCGCGCCCGGCGACGCGGAGGTGATCAATCAGTACGCACAGTTCATGTCCTCGGCGGGGCAATTCGATGCAGCGCTGTCCGAATTCCGGAAGGCGCAGGCGCTCGACCCGCTGTCGCCGGCGATCGCGCCGGGTCTCATCCAGAACCTGCTTGCAATGCACCGCTACGCCGAGGCGGAGCGCGAAGCCCGAGCGGCGCTCGCGACCTACCCGGATACTTCATTGAGCTACTCGGCTGCCATGAAAGTCGCGATTTACCGGAAGCGCTATGCGGAAGCGGAAGCCTATGCCAGGCGGGACTTGGTCTTGGCCGGGTCGGATGCAGGTGTTGCAAAGGTCATAGCGAAGGGCGTTTCCGATCCGGCGCAACGCGCGGCGGCAGCGCGCGCCATCGAGTCCTACGCCGCCAGGGCGAGGGATGCCGACCATGCGGCGACTGGCGAATGGCTGGCGGCGCTGGGATCAAACGAAAGCGCGCTCGCGTCGTTGGAGCGATTTGCAGCGCGCGGCGCGGGCGTCAACGAAGGAGTCGTCTGGATGCCGGCGTTCGATCCGGTGCGCAACGATCCGCGCTTCCGGGCGATACTGAAAAAAATGGGTTTGCCCTACCGACCGCCAGAAGTGGGTTCGCCGTGACCACGGGAACCTCGATCCTTGCCGAACTGAAACGCCGCAACGTGCTGCGCGCGGGCGTGCTTTACGCGGGTGCGGTATGGGCGCTGGCGCAGGGCATTGCGCAGCTGACGCCGGTGGTCGGTGCGCCGGAATGGATAGCGCGCTGGTTCCTGGTCGCCGCCGCCGTGGGTTTCCCGTTCTGGATTGCGTTCGCGTGGTTTTACGAACTGACGCCGCAGGGATTGAAGCGCGAAAGCGAGATCGCGCTGGAGGATTCCGTCGCGCGCTCCACCGGCCACAAGCTGGACAAGTGGATCATCGCGGTGCTGGCGCTTGCGGTGGTGCTGCTGATCACCAACCAGTTCGTGCTGGACCGAAACGCTGGCGGGCGCGTGCAATCCGCCGATACCGGACCGGCGAACATGCCGGCCAAGTCCATCGCGGTGCTGCCGTTCGTGAACATGAGCGGGGACGCCAGGAACGACTATTTCAGCGACGGCATCACCGAAGAAATATTGAATGCGCTGGCGCAGGTGCCGAAGCTTAAGGTTGCCGCGCGCACGTCGGCATTCGCGTTCAAGGGCAAGGAAGAGGACCTGCGCAAGGTCGGCGAGGTCCTGGACGTCGCGACGGTGCTGGAAGGCAGCGTGCAGCGTTCCGGCGACG
>DASVDY010000196.1:0-6483 GCA_036380855.1 Rhodanobacteraceae bacterium | reverse complement strand
GCCACGCCGAACGCATCGGCCTCCGACAGCGCGCGCGCGCAGCGCTCCAGGCCATGGCCGTAGGCGTCGGCCTTGACCACCGCCATGACCCTGGCACTTCCGCTGAGCGCACGGACGCGCGCGAGATTGGCGCGCAGGGCGTCGAGGTGGATGGTTGCGACTGCGGAACGCGCCACGCGGACTACTCCAGGCGCCCCACGTACGACTCCGGCGTGTAATTCTCGAACTTGGTGTACTGGCCGAGGAAGGTGAGTTTCACGGTATCAATCGGGCCGTTGCGCTGCTTGCCGATGATGATTTCGGCAATGCCCTTGTTGGCGGTTTCCTTGTCGTACACCTCGTCGCGATAGATGAACAGGATCAGGTCCGCGTCCTGCTCGATCGCGCCGGATTCGCGCAGGTCGCTCATCACCGGGCGCTTGTCGTTGCGCTGTTCCAGCGCGCGGTTCAACTGCGACAGCGCGATCACCGGCACCTTCAGCTCCTTGGCGAGGGCTTTCAGGTTGCGCGAGATTTCTGAAATTTCGGTGGCGCGGTTCTCCTTGTTGCCGGGCACCTGCATCAATTGCAGGTAGTCAATGATGATCATGCCCAGGCCATGCTCGCGCGCCATGCGCCGCGCGCGCGAACGCAGCTCTCCGGGCGACAACGCAGGCGTGTCGTCAATGAATATCTTGGATTCGGACAGCAGCGCCGTGGCCTGGGTGACGCGCGGCCAGTCCTCTTCCGCAAGGTCGCCGGTGCGAAGGTGCTGCTGGTTGATGCGCCCCAGCGACGAGATCAGGCGGAACGCAAGCTGCGAGGCCGACATTTCCATGGAGAAGATCAGCACCGTCTTCTTGGCCCGCAGCGCCGCGCTCTCGGCCAGGTTCAGCGCGAAGGCGGTCTTGCCCATGGAAGGTCGCGCGGCGAGGATCACCAGATCCTCCGGTTGCAGGCCGGCGGTGAGATTGTCGAGGTCGGCGAAGCCGGTGGGGAGGCCCGTGATCTGGCCGCGGTTGGCGTAGCGCTGCTGCAGCAGCTGCATCGCATCGCGCAAGGCCTCGCGCATCGGCGCGTACTGCTTGCGACCGCGCGCGCCGGCCTCGGCGATCTGGAACACGCGCTGTTCGGCGCTCTCCACGATTTCGGGCGTCGCACGGCCATCCGGATTGAAGCCATCGCCGGCAATCTCGGTGCCGGCCTCGATCAACTGGCGCAGGATGGACTTGTCGCGGACGATGTCGGCGTAGGCGGCAATGTTGGCCGCGCTGGGCGTGGCGTTGGCCAGTTCCACCAGGTACGCCGCGCCGCCGACGCTGTCGGAAAGGTTGTTGCGCTCGAACCATTCGCCCAACGTGACCGCGTCGCACGGATGCCCGCGCGAGGACAGGTCGCCGATGGCGCGGAAGATCAGCTTGTGCTCGCGGCGGTAGAAATCCTCCTCGCGCACGCGGTCGGCGACCTTGTCCCAGGCCTCCGGCACCAGCATCAGGCCGCCGAGTACCGACTGCTCGGCCTCGATCGAATGCGGCGGCACGCGCAGCGTGTCCACGCGCGCGGGCGACTTGCGGTCGGGCAGGACGGCGCTCATTCGCGAATCGGTTTCCCCTCGGTGCTTCAGCACCGGATCATACGCGGGAGAGTCTCAGGTTCCGATACAACAAGTCTGTGGAAATCTTGTGACTTGTCGAACCGGATGACGACCGCTTCGGGAAACGAGGGCACGCGCGGATGCGCGCCGACCGGAGCCGCCTACTTCACGACCCGCAACTTCGGAGGGCCTTTCGGCGGGGGCTCGTCCGGAGAAGGTGCGTCGGCGTTCGTCGCGGGTGTCGGGCTCGTGGCCGGCTGCGCCGCCGACAGACCCGCCGCTGTTCCGGGTGACGGCTCGCCAGGCTCCTCGGACGGAAACATCATGCCCTGCCCGTTTTCCTGTGCGTAGATCGCCTGCACCGCGGAGACCGGGACATCCAGGGGCTGGCTGACGCCGCCGAAGCGCGCCATGCAGCGGATGCGATCGTTGCCCAGCTCGAGGTTGGCGACGGCGCGCATGGCGATGTTCAGCACCACCTTGCCATCGCGGATGGCAGCGGCCGGTACGCGCACGCCGGGCCACCCCGCATCCACCAGGATGTACGGCGTGAACCCGTTGTCGCTGATCCAGTCGTAGATCGCCCGCAACAGGTAAGGGCGGTTGGAAGTCATCGCGGGCGGGTTTTCGGCCATCAACGTGCACCTGCTCTGCGCGACACGATCTCCTGGATCGGGTCGCGCTTGGCGGGTTTCAACCCACCGCTTCGTGGAGGCTCCGCTCGTCCGGCGTCAGGCTGCGCCCGAACCCCTGACCACGGAAGATGCGCTCGCCGTAATCCACGATCGGCTTGCCCTCGCGTGGCAGCTGCACGCCGAGCATCGGCAGCCGCCAGATCACCGGCGCGACCAGGCAGTCGGCCAGGCTCATTTCCGGGTTGAGGAAGAACTTGGAAGCCTTGAACAGCGGCAACGCGGCCATCAATGCGTCGCGCAAGCGCTTGCGCGCGGGTTCGGCCGGGCGGCCGCCTGCCTGGATGGTTTCGATCAGCGGCAGCCACTCGCGCTCGATGCGTACGCACGCCAGCCGCAGCCGAGCCCGCGAGAGCGGATCCACCGGCATCAGCGGCGGGTGCGGGTAGCGCTCGTCCAGGTATTCGCAGATCAGCGCCGGCTGGTAGAGCACCAGGTCGCGGTCGAGCAGGGTCGGCACGTCGCCATAGGGGTTGAACTCGAGCAATTCCTCGGAGGGTTTGCCGAGCGTCACGTCCACGCGATCGTAGCCGACGCCCTTGGCCGCCAGCACCATGCGCACGCGATGGCATTGCACGTTGTCCGACGCCGTGAACAGCGTCAGGATGGAGCGCGAACGAGCGGATTGGGTCATGCCTGCGGTCCCCTTTCTTGTTCCGGACGGATCATCCGGAGGACTTGCCAGAACACGCCGGGGCGGGCATCCAACGCACTTCCCTGCGCATTCGAACGGGCGCACTGCCCGCGCTTCTCCCAGCCCGGCCGGATCGAGCGTCAGTCGCCGGGCTCACGGGCGCTCCACCCGCCCGCACCTTGGCCATTCCCGCGCCGCCGCAGGCGTGTTTTCGCACACCTGCCGCCGCGGATCAATGCACGTCCTTCCAGTATTCCTTTTTCAGGATGAAGGCGATGAAGGTGAACAACGCCAGGTAGATCAGCACCCAGGCGCCCATGGCGGTGCGCTGCATGGCGGCAGGCTCCGAGGCGTACTGCAGGAAGGACACGAGATCCCGAACCGCCTGCGCGTACTCCACCGAATCCATGCTGCCCGGTTGCTTGATCTCGAGCTTTTCGACCGTGGGCTCCTCGCCGGGCTTGGCCGGCGCCATCACCGCGGTCTGCACGCCCTGCAGCTCCCAGAGCGGGAACGGCATCGAGGCATTCGGGAAGACGGTGTTGTTCCAGCCGACCGGGCGCGCGGGGTCCAGATAGAACGAATGCAGGTAGGCGCTGACCCAGTTGGCGCCCTTGGCGCGCACTTCCAGCGACAGATCCGGCGGGGCCTTGCCGAACCACTTCTCGGCGTCGGTTTCCGGCATCGCCGAGACGATCGGATCGCCGAACTTGGCGCCGGTGAAGTCGAGGTTGTCCATCACCTGCTGTTCGGTCAGGCCCAGATCGGCGGCCATGCGCGAATAGCGCAGGTATTTCAGCGAGTGGCAACCCACGCAGTAGTTGAAGAACAGCTTGGCGCCGCGCTGCAGGGAGGCCTTGTCGCCGATTCCGGTATTGGCGTTCGGATACGGGCTCTCTTCCGCCACCGCCAACGAGGTGAACGACAGGAGCACCAATGCAATCAGGAGGGATTTGAAAATGCGCATTGGTCTTCCTCAGTGCTGCACGACTGTGACGCGATCGGGAACCGGCCTGGTCTTCTCCCAGCCGAAATACGTGTAGGCCCAAAGGAACGCGAAATACCCGAAGTACAGGATCGTCAGGATCCGGCCGAAGGTGTTCTCGATGAAGGTGAGGTCCGCGTTCGGTCCGAAGATCTCCGGGATCCATTCGGTGGTCTTGCCCGCGCCGATCGAACCCAGCAGCACGAACACGATGGCGAAGATCGCCAGCGCGACCTTGTAACCCGTTCCGCGGTAGCGGATGGACTTCACCTTGCCGCGATCCAGCCATGGCACCAGGAACAGCACCACGATCGAGCACAGCAGCGCGATCACGCCCAGGCCCTTGCTCGGGATCACGCGCAGGATCGCGTAGAACGGCGTGAAGTACCACACCGGCTTGATCTCGGCCGGCGTGACCAGGTTGTTCGCCGGGATGAAGTTGTCGTGCTCCAGGAACCAGCCGCCGACGGTCGGTTCGAAGAAGATGATGAAGGCGCAGATGATCAGGAACACGCCGACGCCGAACAGGTCCTTCACCGTGTAGTACGGGTGGAACGGGATGCCGTCCAGCGGATGGCCGTCAGGACCCTTTTTCTGCTTGATCTCGACGCCGTCGGGGTTGTTGGAACCCACCTCGTGCAGCGCGGCCAGGTGCAGCACGACCAGCAGCAGCAGCACCAGCGGCAGCGCGACCACGTGCAGCGCGAAGAAGCGGTTCAGCGTGGCGTCGGCGGGCAGGAAGTCGCCCATGATCCAGTTGACCACCGTGTTGCCGACCACCGGGATCGCGCTGAACAGCGAGATGATCACCTTGGCGCCCCAGAACGACATGTTGCCCCACGGCAGCACGTAGCCCATGAAGGCCTCAGCCATCAGCGTCAGGAAGATCAGCATGCCGAGCAGCCAGACCAGCTCGCGCGGCTCCTTGTAGGAGCCGTACATCAGGCCGCGGAACATGTGCAGGTACACCACTATGAAGAACATCGAGGCGCCGACCTCGTGCATGTAACGGATCAGCCAACCCCACTCCACGTCGCGCATGATGTATTCGACCGACGCGAACGCGCCCGCCGCCGACGGGTTGTAGTTCATCGTCAGGAAGATGCCCGTGACGATCTGGTTCACCAGCACCAGCAGCGCCAGCGAACCGAAGTAATACATCACGTTGAAGTTCTTCGGCGCGTAGTAGCCGGTGGTGTGCGAGGCCGTGAACGACAGGATCGGCAGGCGCTCCTCGACCCAGGCCAGCACGCGGTTGCGTGGACGAATCCTCACCTGCTCGGTCATGTCGCGGCTCCCGTCGGATCCACGCCGATCTGCACGTGGGTATCGTCAATGAAGTGATAGGGCGGCACCACCAGGTTGGCGGGCGCCGGCACGCCGTCGTAGACGCGCGCGGACATGTCGTAACGCGACTTGTGGCACGGGCAGTAGAAGCCGCCCTTCCATTCCGGGTCCCACGGCTCGGGCTTCACTTCGCCCTTGTAGTCGGGCACGCAGCCAAGGTGCGTGCAGATGCCGACCACCACCAGCCATTCCGGCTTGATCGAACGATATTCGTTCTGGCAGTACGTCGGCTGCTGGTCGGTATTCTGGCTCTTGGGGTCCTTGAGGCGCGAATCCTGCGCCGGCAGCGCCTGGAGCTGCTGCCGGGTGCGGTTGACGATGAACACCGGCAGGCCGCGCCAGGCGTAGCGGATCAGCTGGCCGGACTCGATCTTGCCGATGTCCACGGTGACCGGTGCGGCGGCGGACTTGGCGCGCGCACTCGGTTCCCATGATTCGATGAACGGTATCGCCGCCGCGACCACGCCGACGCCGCCAAGCACGGCGGTCGTTCCGGCCAGGAACTTGCGTCGGCCCTTGTCAACCACTTCACTTGCCATCAGGCACTCCAGTTCGAACAGCACGTCCGTGCAGGCGGGCGCACGCACCCGTCGCCGACATTTCCCGCTGTGGACCGCCCCGCGCAGGCGCGACGGCCCAGCCCCAAAATCGTGGTAGTTTAACGATCGCTTACGCCGCGCACAATCAAGCTGCCGGCTCTTTGCTGATTCTTTCGATGTCGCGCCCCACCCGCCCGCTCGTTTTCATTGCGCAATTCGTGGTGGCAGGCCTTGCCGCCGCGTTCGTGATCGGCCTGTTCTGGCCGGGCGCGGGCGCGCGCCTGCGCGCGCGCCTGGGCCTGTCCACGCCGGCGCCGCCAGCGCTGGTCGCGTCGCCTTCCCATCCGGCCGTGGCACCCGACTCCGGTCCGGTCTCGTATGCGGACGCGGTGGCCAATGCGGCGCCCGCGGTGGTCAACATCTATGCCGACAAGGTGGTGACCGAACGCGCGGTCAAGGTGTTCCCCGACCCGCTGATGCAGCGGCTGTTCGGCGGCGAAACCGGTCCGGCGCTGAAGCGCCGCGAGCAGAGCCTGGGCTCGGGCGTGATCTTCACGCCCGACGGCTACGTGCTCACCAACAACCACGTGATCGCCGGCGCCGACGACATCCAGGTGATGCTCTACGACGGGCGCGTCGCGCACGCGCGCGTGATCGGCTCCGACAACGACACCGACCTCGCGGTGCTGAAAGTGGACGCCGGCAGGCTGCCC
>DASVDY010000195.1:0-20002 GCA_036380855.1 Rhodanobacteraceae bacterium | reverse complement strand
CCGTAACCGTCGAGATAGGCGTAGTACGTGCCGCTGTGCGGAGACTCGCCGCAGGAGCTGTCGCACAGCGTGCCCGAGCTCATCGTCCACGGCGAAGCGGAACCCGTCTCCCAGCCCGGGTTGCCGAGCAGCTGGCTGCTGCCACCGCCGCCGCTGGACACGGTCACCGAATGGCTCACCGAACTCTGCGCGCCATCGTTGTCGGTCACGGTTTCGGTCACGGTGAAAGTGCCCGAAGCCGCATAGGTGTGGCTCGGGTTGGCCGCAGTCGAAGTGCCGCCGTCGCCGAAAGTCCACGAATGCGAAGCGATGGTGCCGTCGCTGTCGGTGGAGGTATCGGTGAAGCTGACGGTCAGCCCGCTCACCGTATCGGTGAAGCTCGCCACCGGCGGGTTGTTCGTTCCGCCGCCACCGCCACCCGCGACGTGCGAGACGAAGTTGGCGATGTTCACACTGCCGAAGCCGGTCGGGTAATCCCAGCCCGTCGCCGCCGTCTCGCCGGAGTTGTTGCCGGAGGTGACGTCATGGAAGTCCGCCGCGTAATTGCTGGCCGCATCGGAGTAGATCAGCGGCGCGGCGAATCCGAGCGAGGAGTTCGTCGCCAGCGCACGTGCCCACACACCCACGAACAGCGGCGCGGACAGGCTGGTGCCGCCAATCTGCTGGTTGGCACCGTCAACGATCACGATCGCGCCGGAGTTCGGGTCGCCGTCGAACGCGATGTCGCCCAGACCGCGATGCGAGTTGCCGGCGTTCTGGCCCACGCCGTTCTGCCAGCTCGGTTGCGGCTCGAAGGTGCTGGGGCTGCCGCCGGTCGCGCCTTCGTTGCTGGAGAGTTCGTTCCACACGGTCTCGCCGCCCCAGGTGGTGCCGCTGGTGAACAACTCGGTGCCGCTGACCGCGACCACGTATTGCGAATCCGCCGGCCACGACGGGGTAATGCCGCCGTCGCCGCATTCGTCCGCGCCGGAGTCGCCGGTGGAGATCGAGAAGGTCTGGCCCTGCGCGACCGCCTGCTGGAAGATGTTGTCGTCCTCGGCCACGCCACCGGATTCGGCGCCGGTTTCGCAACCGCCGATGGACACATTGATGACCTTCACCAGGTCATCCGTCACGACCTTGTTGAAGTCGGCGGTCAGGTCCGCGTCGGACAGGGTCGGCGTGTCGTACAGATAGATGGACTTGACGCCGCCGCTGATGCCGACGATGTCCTGGGTGTCCAGGTCCCATTCGCCATCGCCGCTGGTGTCGGTGCCGCCGCCATTCACCTTGACGATGTTCAGCGGAATGCTCCCGTAGCCGTTCTGGGAGAGGAACTTCGAGAAATCGCTTTGCACATTGGTCATGCTGCCCTGCGTGATCACGCCGACCGATACCGTGGAACCGGTTGCGGTGCTGCCCGCACCGTAGATGGCCGGGAATTGGGTCGGGTTGTGTCCGGTAGCTGACCCCGTCACGTAGGTGCCGACGTTGGTGCTCACGCCGTGCGGCTTCGCGATGACGTGGTTGGTGTGCATGATGTGCACGGTCTGCAGACCGAGCACCGACTGCACCACGCCCTGCAGCGCGGCCGGAACCTTGACCTCGCCGGAGTTGGCGTAGGCCATGCGGCCGTCATGCGTCTTGACGCTCACCATGCTGGTCTGGAATGCACGCTGCACGTTGGCGGCCGGGGCATCGCCCGAAACCAGCAAGCGGTTCGGCGCAATCGTGACGTTCCTGAAACCGTGGGCCTTCATGAAATCCGCCACGGCCTGCGCCTGCGCCTGGGTCGGCGAATACATCGCCGCGAACTGGGCCGGAGTCATTGGTGCGTGCGGCCTGGCATTGAACGCCTGCAGTTGCGCTTCGTTGCGCAGCTTGAGCGAAACCAGGATGTGCATCGGGTGGCTCAATGCCAGCGGGCCGGTGACCGTGTCGCCATGTGCCAGACGCGTGGCGTGCATGACTGCCGGCGCGACGACCGTCGCGGCGGTACCCGCCGCGCTGACCGCGAGGCCCAGGGCGACAACGAGAGCTTTCATACGAAACTTGCTTGCCATCACAACCTCCCTCAGGTGGAAGAAAACGCGGCCGCACTCTTGCGGCGCGCGGGACGACTGCGCACACGAAAAAACCGCGAATGCACTCTCCCCGCCCGGCAGTTGCTGTCGGGCCCTTCTTTCCATCTGTGCCAGCGGCGCGCAATAGGAGGAATCGTTGCGAACGCGCACCGCCGCGGCTCGTCCGGCGCCCTCACACCGGAACCGGAGCAAACTATCAGTACGGAAAATTCCGCGCACGCTGCATCGCACAATGTCAAGTGCGACGGGTCACGGCCGGCCACCATGATTTGTGAACTATCGTGCGGCCTTCGAAAAAAAGGGCCGCGTCGTGCGGCCCCCGGCTCAAGGGTGAAGCGGAGCGGCATTGCGCCGCTCCGCCTTTCCCATGATCCCGGATCAACGCACATCCATGTGCTGTCCGGGACTACGACATTCCCATCGCGGGTCCCGGATCAACGCACATCCATGTGCTGTCCGGGACTCGGACATCCTGTCCTCGCTTACTGCACGTTCAACGCGGTGTCGTCAATCACGAACGAGGTCTGCAGCGACCCGTCCTCGGTTCCGGTGAACTTGATCGTCACCGTCTGGCCGATGTACGCGCCCAGGTTGAAACTGTGCTGGGCGTAACCGGTGTTGTGATTGAGATTGGAGTAGGTCGCAAGCGTCTTCAGCAGGCTCCCCGAGCTGTTGTACAGCCGCACGTACAGCTTGTCGTACTTGGACGTCGAGGTGGTTTCGGCCGTGTCCACGTGCAGGTAGAACGACAGCGTTGCCGAGGTCTTGCCGCTGGGAATGGCCACGGTCTGCGACACGTTGTCGGTGTGCGAACTGCCATAGCCGTCCAGGTACGCGTAGTACGTGCCGCCATGCGGGGACTCGCCGCACGAGCTGTCGCACAGCGTGCCCGAGCTCATCGTCCACGGCGAAGCCGAGCCGGTTTCGAAGCCGGGATTGCCGAGCAGCTGGCTGCCGCCACCGCCGCCACCGCCGCTGGTGCTCCAGGTGGCCTCGAGGCTGACCCCCGAGAAGCTCTGGTAGGCATTCAGCATGACGTAGTACGTGCCGGCCTGAGGCGCCGAGAACGTGCAGCTCTCGTTGTTGCCGTACAGGTACGGACGGCAGTCATAGCTGGACAGGGTCGGCGCGGAACCGAACTTCACGTACAGGTCGGCATCGCCAGTCCCGCCCGACTCGGAGATCACCAGGTTGCTGGCGCCGGCCGGAATGGTCACCGTGTAGACCTGCGTCTGGTTGCCGGTGCTCGCCGACAGGCCGGTGACCGGAACGCCGTTCTGCAGCGAAGTACCACCGCCGCCCCCGCCCGACACCGTCACCGAGTGCGTCACCGAGTTCTGCGCGCCGCCGTTGTCGGTCACCGTTTCGGTGACGCTGTAGGTGCCGCCCGCGGCGTAGGTGTGGCTCGGGTTGGCCGCGGTCGAAGTGCCGCCGTCGCCGAAGGTCCACGAGTGCGAGGCGATGCTGCCGTCGCTGTCGGTCGAGGTATCGGTGAAGTTGACGGTCAGTCCGCTCACCGTGTCGGTGAAGCTCGCCACCGGCGGATTGTTGCCGCCGCCGCCACCACCGAGGTTCGCATTCATCTGGCTGATGATCGGACTGCCGCGCCCGGAGGCGAGGTCGTAACCGACCGTTGCGGTTTCGCCGCCGTTGTTGCCTGAAGTGATGTCGTGGAAGGAGGATGCAGGCAACTGATAGATCAGCGGACCGGCGAAGCCGATGCTGGTGCCTTTGGACGCGATCATCCGTGCCCACGCGCCGGAGAACAGCGGCGCCGCAAGGCTGGTGCCGCCGATCTGCTGGGTCGCGCCGTCCACGATCACCTTGGCGCCGCTGTTGGGATCGGCATCGTAGGCGATGTCGGCAACGCCGCGGTGCGTGCCCGACCACAACGTCTGCCAGCTCGGCTTCGGTTCGAAGGTGCTTTCGCTGCCACCCGAACCGCTCCAGACCGTCTCGCTGCTCCAGGTGGTGGTCGAGGCGTTCAGCGTCGTGCCCGCAGCCGCGATCACGTACTGCGAAGCGGCCGGCCAGCTCGGGGTGGTGCCGCCGTCGCCGCATTCGTCCGCGCCGGAATCTCCGGTCGAGATCGAGAACGTCTGGCCCTGCGCCACGGCCTGCTGGAACGACTGGTCCTGTGCCGCCGCCGAGCCATCGCCCTGCGCCGAAGTTTCGCACTCGCCCAGCGACATGTTGATGATCTTCGCCTCGTTGCGCGAAACCACCGTGTTGATGTTGGAGGTCAACGCCGAGTTCGAGAGCGTGGGCTCGTTGTAGAAGATGATCTTGCCCACCTGGCCGCCGCCGATGCCGACGATGTCCTGGCTGTCCAGATCCCATTCGCCATCACCGCTGGTGTCCGAGCTGGTGCCGCCGGTGTTGACCGTCTGGGTGGTGACGGTCGGCAGCCCGTTGTTGGACGTGAACTGGTTCAGGTCGTTGATGACGTTGGTCAGCGAACCCTGGGTGATGATGCCGACGGTCACGCCGGCCGCGGTCGGGACGCCGCTGCCGCCGTAGATCGAGGCGAACTCGGTCGGGTTGTGGCCGGTCACCGCCTGCGGCTGCACGCTGTTGAGTTGCGACTTCTGCACCATCGTGTGCGCGGTGTGCACCGTCTGCAGGCCGATCACCGACAGCACGCTGTCCTGCAGCGCGGCCGGAACATGCGCATCCCTGGTGTTGGCATAGGCCATGCGACCGTCGTGCGTGCGCACGCTGACGAACGACGTGCCGAATGCCGCCTGGACCTTCGCCGCGGGCGCGTCGCCGGAAACGAGCATCCGGTTGGGTGCGATCTGGACGTTGGTGAAGCCGGAGCGCCTCATGTAATTCGCCACGGCCCGCGCCTGCGCCACGGTCGGCGCATGTGCGGCCATGAACTGCGCGGTGGTCATCGGCTTCGGCGCATGCGGTTGATGCAACGACGCGATGAAATGATGCAACTGCGCCTGGTTGCGCAGTTTCAGCGCCACCACGATGTGCATGCTCTGCGAAAGCGCCAGCGGACCCGCGACGGCATCGCCGTGGCGCAGGATCGTGGCATGGGCGACCGCCGGCGCGGCCGGCGTGGTCGCCGCGGCAGCAACTCCCGCTACCGCGATGCCCATGGCAACGGCCAATGCCTTCATATGCAACTTGCTTGTCATCACAACCTCCCTCAGGTGGAAGAGAAACGCGGCCGCACCATGCGGCACGCAGGGACGACTGCAAGAAACCCGCAGAAAAACCCGCGCACACAGGGGCCCAGCCCGGCATTTTTCCGCCAGGCATCGGTCAGAGGTGTGAGCGGGACGGTGGCTATTGAAAAACTGCGTTTGCGAGCACGCACCGTCGCGGGATTCGTTCCGGCGCCCTCACGCCTGGAACCGTTCGAACATAGCAATCCGGAAAGTCAGCTGCACGCTGCATTGCACAATGTCAAGTGCCCGGCGTCATGCCAGACCACCGTGACTTGTGAACTATGGTGAACGCGATGGACGCCGCTCAGCGGCGAACGCTCTTGATGAGGTGCGTGCGACGCGTGCGGAACAGCCAGGCCAGGAGCGTGCACGCGAGCAGCAGCGGTGCACCCCAGTAGCTCAGCATGAACAGAGCCGAGAGCGGACCGCGCGACTCGGAGAACAGCAGGTCAATGGCCGCCGCAGGCCTCGCGTTGATGGCCGCATATGAATCCCCGAACGCGGCATCCGCCATGGCTTCGCCCACGGTCTGCAGGATCGGTGAGGCTCCGACCAGCGGAGTGCCGAGTTCGATGTAGGTACGCGCGATCGGCGCTTCGGCCTGGGCGCTCGCGGCGACCGCTTCGCCGATCTGCGACTGCCGGGCCAGCGCGGCGAAACTCAAGGCATCAATCAGCAGGAAAAGCAGGAAGAAGATGCCGAACACGGCATACCAGCGGATGCGCATAGGCAGGTAAAGCGTAAAGCCGCTCGCGGCGCTTCCCGCAAGATTAAAGAGGAAAAGCGGTCCCCGCCAGTGCGGCAGTTCCACTCTTTGCAGCCTGCGACGCGGACGATTTCCCTGTTGCGGGTCACACAGGCGAGCGACCCTCCGGGCTCACAACATCCCGGTTTCCAGCTTCGCCGCATCCGACATCATCGAATGGTTCCATGGCGGATCGAACACGAGGTCCACGTCGGCCTGCGCGACCGTCGGGATCATTTCCAGCTTGCTGCGGACATCGTCCACCAGGATTTCGCCCATGCCGCAGCCGGGCGCGGTCAGCGTCATCTTCACGTACACGGAGCGCCGGCCGTCCACCAGCGTTTCCAGACTGACGTCGTAGACCAGGCCGAGGTCCACCACGTTGATGGGGATCTCGGGATCGAAGCAGGTGCGCAATTGCTGCCACACCACGCGCTCCACGTCCGCGTCGGCCGCGTCTTCCGGCAACGCTATCGGTTCGGGCTGCTGCTTGCCAAGCGCGTCGGCGTCCACGCCGGCGATGCGAAACAGGTTGCCGTCCACGTAGACGGTGAAACTGCCGCCGAGCGCCTGGGTGATGTAGCCAACCTGCCCGGCCGGCAGCACCACCTCGTCGCCCTGCGGGACCATGACTGCGGCACAATCGCGGATCAGGGTGAAGGGTTCGCTGCTGGGATTGAAGCCGCTCATCTTCTGCAATTATACGGCAGGGAACTTGCTTTCCAGAAGGATGGCGTAGCCGGGCCGGTGCCGCCGGATGAACGCGAGGGGGATTGACGTGAAGCGATGGCTGGGCGCGATCCTGTTGTGGACGCTCGCGATCCCGGCTGCGTCCGCGCTGGACGCGCACCTGCCCTTCCGCGCCTTCATCCTGGACAACTGGAGCGTCGAACAGGGGCTGCCGCAGATCACCGCCTTCTCGATCACCCAGGATCGCGCGGGCTATCTGTGGGTCGGCACGCAGCTCGCCCTGGCGCGTTTCGACGGCGTCCGCTTCACCACTTTCGACCGCGACCACGCCGGCGTGGACACGGGCATGCTCACCGCGAGCTGGCCCGACCGGAAGGGCGCCGTCTGGTTCGGCGGCACGCAAGGTCTGCTGCGCGAGAGCGACGGGAGGTTCCGGGATCTCGGCGGAGACGCCGTGTACGCGATCACGGACGCGGGCGACGATTCGCCGCTGCTGGCCACTTCGCACGGGCTGGCGCGCGTGCGCGACGGCCGGATCGTTCCGGTCCGGGGCTACGGGGGCGCGGCGCTGAGTCTGCTGCCCGAAGGCAAGACGCTCTGGATCGGCGGCGCCGGCCGGCTCTGCCGGACCACGCTGCCGCAAGGCCTCTCCGTTCGCGCGCCGGAATGCATCGTGGTCACCACGGCCAACGGCGAGCACCCGGAAATCACCTGGCTGGCACGCGCGCACGGCACCTTGTGGCTGGGCACGCGCGGCGGGCTGCTGAAACTGGAGGGCAGCGACATAGTGCCGGCGGCGATCGGCGACGGCCTCGAACACACCGCGATCGAAACGCTCTACACCGACCGCGACGACGTACTGTGGATCGGCACGGTGGACGTGCTGTACCGCTACCGGCCGGATGGAACGCTCGAATCCCTCGCCGATGCGGACATCGCCCGCGATCCGTGGGTGCAGGCGTTGTTCGAGGACCGCGCCGGAAACCTCTGGATGGGCAGCCACACCGAAGGCCTGTACCGGGTCTGGAACGGATGGGCGCGCCGCGTTTCCACCCGCGACGGCATGGCCGATCCGTTCGTGTGGAGCGTGGTGCGCGCGCCGGGCGGCGGGATCGTCTTCGGCACCAATTCCGACGTCGAACTCTTCGACGGACAACGCGCGCGGATGCTGGTCTCGGGCAAGGCGCTGCCGAATCCGTCCGCCTACGACCTGTATTACGACCATCGCGGTCGGTTGTGGATCGGAACGCGCGCGGGCCTTGCGATCTACGATCACGGAAAGATCGCCACGCCGGCGCCGCTGGCGGCGCTTGCGCCTTGGCAGGTCAACGACATCCACGAGGTCGCCGCCGACGATTTCTGGATCGGTACCTCCGGCGGGCTCTACCGTTGGCACGGAGGCAAACTGACGCGCGCCGATCCGGGCGCGAGCGTCGCCGCTTCCCGCATCCGCAGCATCCTGCCGCTCGGCCCCGGCCACCTGCTCATCGGCACCGAAGACGGCGTGCGTGAATATCGCGGCGACCGCTTCACGCAACCGGCGTGGGCTGCGCCGCTGCACGGCCACTTCATTTCGCGGCTGGCATGGCTGCGTCCGGGGCTGCTCGGGGTGGCCACCCTCGACGCCGGCGTAGGCACGGTTGTGGGCGGCAAACTGCGCATGATCGGCCACAACGATGGCCTGCCCAGCAACAATGCCTGGACACTCGACGTGCTGGACGATCGTTTGTACGTCGCCTCCATCGAGGGCGTGTGGCGGCTTCCGCTCGAGCAATTGCCGCTGCCGGGCTCCCCGCTGCGCCACGTCACGCCGCAACTGATCGCCGGGCAAGGCCGCGACGGCAGCATGCAGCACGTCCGCTGCTGCAACGGCGGCGCGGGCGCGCGCAGCCTGGTTGACGGCCACGCGATCTGGTACACGACCGTGTCCGGCGCATTGCGGCTGAGCGCGGATGCGCTCGGGCCGGATCCGAAGCCGCCCGCATCCGTGATCGAGGCGGTGATCCACGCCGGCATGCAATTCCCCGCGGGTCCCTTCGAAGTGCGTGACGGCGCGCGCGACCTGTCCATCCGCTACACCGCGCCCTACCTGCGCGTGGCGCCACTGCGCTTCCGCTACCAACTGCAGGGTTACGACGCCGGCTGGCAGGATGCCGGCGACCGCCGCGCGGCGTTCTACACCCATCTTCCGCCGGGCCAATACACCTTCCGGGTCGCGGCGGCGTTCCTGGGCGACCCGCACTTCGGCAGGGAAGCGGACCTGGCGATCAATGTCCCGCCGCGCTGGTACGAGCGCGACGTGGTGCGCCTGGGCGCGTTCGCGCTCACTCTCGTCGCAGTCGCGCTGCTGCTGGGCTGGTGGCAGCGGATGCAGCAACGCCGAAACGCCTATCTGGAGGCGCAGGTCGCGCGGCGAACCGCGCAGCTGGAGCGCGCCAACGAACGCCTGCGCCTGGCCAACATGGCGCTGGCCGAGGAAAGCCACACCGATGCGCTGACCGCCCTGCACAATCGCCGCCACCTGCTGGCGCAATTGCCGGGCCTGCTCACAACCAACGCAAGCGTGGGCGTGATGCTGATTGACCTGGACAACTTCAAGCAGGTCAACGACCGCTACGGACACGTGACCGGCGACAACGTGCTTTACGCGATCGGCCGGCTGCTCGCCGACGCGCGGCGCGGCAGCGACCTCACTGTGCGCTGGGGCGGCGAGGAATTCCTGCTGCTCCTGGATGGCGTGGACGCCGCTTCCGCGCTCGCCACCGCCGAGCGCCTGCGCCGCGACATCGCCGCGACCGACTTCGGCGATGGTCGCGGCGGCAGGATCCGCCTGACCTGTTCGATCGGATTCAGCCTGCATCCGCTCGCCGAGGAGACCAGCAACGAAACTTTCGAGGCCGCGCTGGAACTGGCCGACCTGGCGCTCTACCGCGCCAAGCGCGACGGCCGCAATCTCAGCATCGGACTGGTCGCGACCGCGCCGTTGCCGGCGGAAGTGCTGCGGCAACCGCTCGCGCGGCAACTGGACGCCCTGCTCGCGAACGGCCAGGCGCACTGGGTGCGTGCCGAATCGTGACGCTGGCGCGAATCCGGCGCGGTCCACAGGCTATCATCGGCGGCGTTTGCCCCAGCAGGCCCCGATGAGCGACAGCAGCCGACCCACCGAACCCGCCCGCACTTCGCTCGCAGCGCGCCTCGCGCGCGTGTCGTTGTCGGCCTTTGCGATCCTGATGTGCGCGCTGGCGCTGGGCGCCGTGGTCGCGCTGCTGGCCCTGTCCACCGGCATCCGGCCGTGCTGGTGGATGCTGCCGGGCGCGGTCGTGCTGACCTTGCTCCTGCGCGCCACCGGCAGCCTGAACGGTTGGCCAGCGCCCGGACTCGCCGCGTCCGCAGTGCTGCTCGCCGGCGCCTATGCGGAATGCCTGGATGCGATCGCGCGCGTCGCCGCGATCACCGGCGCGAATTTTTCGGAAGCGTGGCGCCTGGGCGGGGCGGCGCTGGCCTGGCAGGTCGCCGAACTCGGACTGTCGCCGATAAGCGTGCTGGTCTACGCCGCCGCGGCGATCATCGCGGGATGGGTGGCGACGCGAGGAGCGCGCCCGCAGGGCGCGGCCTGAACCGCTTCGAAGGCATCGGCGGGTTGCAACCCGCCCTATGCGTCCAGCGCCTTCAACGCGGCGATCAATTCCCCGGCAGCCGCTTGTCCGTCGCCGTACAACATGCGGGTGTTGTCGGCATAGAACAGCGCGTTCTCGATGCCGGCGAACCCCTTGCCGCGACCGCGCTTGATCACGATGACGTTCCGGCACGAGGCGACATCCAGGATCGGCATGCCGTAGATCGGCGAGCCCGGATCGGTCTTCGCCACCGGATTCACCACGTCGTTGGCGCCGATCACCAGCGCGACGTCGGTATTCGGGAATTCCGGATTGATGTCGTCCATGTCGGCGATCAGGTCGTACGGCACGCCAGCTTCCGCGAGCAGCACGTTCATGTGCCCTGGCATGCGCCCCGCCACCGGGTGGATCGCGAACCTCACCTTGACGCCGCGATCAATGAGCAACTTCGCGAATTCCCATACCTTGTGCTGCGCCTGCGCCACGGCCATGCCGTATCCGGGCACGATCGCAACGCGCTCGGCGTAAGCCATCATCACCGCGGCGTCGGAAGCGTCAATCGGCTTCTGCGAACCGGCGATCTCCTGCGCGGCCGCCGCGCCGCCCGCACCGAAGTTTCCGAACAGCACGTTGCCGAGCGAACGGTTCATCGCCCTGGCCATCAACTGGGTCAGCAGCGTGCCGGCCGCGCCCACCACCATGCCGGCGATGATCATCGCCTCGTTCTGCAGCACGAAGCCTTCGAACGCCACGGCGAGGCCGGTGAAGGCGTTGTACATCGAGATCACCACCGGCATGTCGGCGCCGCCGATCGGCAGCGTCATCGCGATGCCGAACACCAGCGACAACACGATGAATCCGGCCAGCAATCCCCACGCGAATGCATGTCCCTCGACGCCGGCGATCAGCGCCAGCGCCCCGCACGCAATCGCGCCGGCGAAGATCGCGAGATTCACCCAGCGCTGCAGCGGGAACACGAAGCGGCGATCCATCCAGCCCTGCAATTTGGCGAACGCAATCAGCGAGCCGGTGAACGAGACGGCACCGATCAGCACGCCGAGGAACGCCAGCGCCAGTTCCACCGAGCCCAGGTGCCCCACGTTTTGCGCGGCCCAGGCTTCGGGCTGGATCGGCGCAGTATCCGGAATCAGTTGCAGCGCCGCGTTGAACCGGATCAGCTCCACTGCGCCGATCGCGGCCGCGGCACCGCCGCCCATGCCGTTGAACAGCGCCACCATCTGCGGCATCGCGGTCATGGCCACGCGCCGGCCGACGATCCACGACAGCGCCACGCCGACCACGATCGCGATCGCCATCGGCACCAGGTTGTGCAGTCCCGGCAGGAAGAACGTCACCAGGATCGCCGCGGCCATGCCGACGCCGGCCCAGACGATGCCCCGCCGCGCGGTGCGCGGCGAACTCATGCGCTTCAGGCCCCAGATGAAAAGGACGGCGGCGATGAAATAAACGGCGTCAACGACGGTCGGCATCCACGCGGGGAGTGTCATCACTTCTTCTCCCCCGGCGCTGCGGACTTGCTGGTCTTGAACATCTCCAGCATCCGCTCGGTCACCACGTAGCCGCCGGCGACGTTGCCTGCGGCGAGCAGCACCGCGACCACGCCGATGGCGATTTCCGCGTTCGAGCTGGCGTGACCCAACGCGACCATTGCGCCGACCAGCACGATCCCGTGCACGAAGTTCGAGCCCGACATCAGCGGCGTATGCAGGATCACCGGCACCCGCGCGATGATCTCGTAGCCGGTGAACGCGGCCAGCATGAAGATGTACAACGCCAGAAAACCGTCAATCATCGGTCCACTCCCGCAACGGCCGGCCGAAGCATCATAAGGCACCCGACTCGCGGGTCCCCGTCCGAATCCCGATTATCCGAAAACCACCTCGCCGCTTCGCACCACGCAGCTCTTCGCCACCAGATCGTCTTCGAAATCCGGCTTCGGCTCGCCGTCCTTCGCCAGCAGTTCGGTGAAGTTGGCGAGATTGCGCGCATACATTTCGGATGCGTGCAGCGGCGCGCCCGAAGGCAGGTTCAGCGGGCCGATGATCGTCACCCCGTTCCGCCCGATCGCCTCCCCGGGTTTCGTCAGTTCGCAGTTGCCGCCGCTCTCGGCGGCGAGGTCCACGATCACAGCGCCGGCCTTCATGCCGTCCACCATCGCGGCGGGGATGATCTTCGGCGCGGGGCGGCCCGGCACCGCGGCGGTGGAAACGATCACGTCCACGCCCTTCACGTGTTCGGCGAGTTTCGCCTGTTGCGCGGCGCGTTCTTCCGCGGTCAGCTCGCGTGCATAGCCGCCCTGCCCGGCGGCACTGACGCCGAGGTCCAGGAATTTCGCGCCCAGCGACTCGATCTGCTCGCGCGTTTCAGGGCGCACGTCGAAACCTTCCACCATCGCACCCAACCGGCGCGCGGTTGCGATCGCCTGCAGGCCCGCCACGCCCGCGCCGATCACCAGCACTTTCGAGGGCCGCAACGTGCCGGCGGCAGTGGTCAGCATCGGGAAGAACTTCGGCGCGGCTTCGGCGGCGATCAGCATCGCGCGATAACCCGCCACGGCCGCCTGCGAAGACAGCACGTCCATCGCCTGCGCGCGCGTGGTGCGCGGCAGCAGCTCCAGCGAGAAAGCGGTCAGCCCACGCTGTGCATACGCGGCAAGCCGCTCGCCCGCGCCATGCGGGCGCAATTGTCCGGCCAGCAGCGCGCCGGCCTTCATCGCCGATGCGTGGGTTATATCCAGCGGCTGCACGCACAAGATGATGTCCGCCTGCGCGAGCGCCTCATCCGCGCCCACGCATTGCGCATCGGCATAGGCCGCATCGGGGAAACCCGCCTGCGCGCCGGCGCCGTGCTCCAGCAACACGCGCCAGCCGCGCGCGGCGTACTTCTTCGCGGTTTCCGGCGTGATCGCCACGCGCCGCTCGTTGGCGGTGGTCTCCCGCAAGGCAGCGATGATGAGCGACATCGGCTTTCTCCCTCCTGCCCCGTTGATGCATCCCGCATGCGCATAGGCACAAGCCCGCAGCCGCGAAGAGCGCAAAAAAACGCGAAGGACGAGCAGGCTCCTGCGTTGCCGTCCTTTCCCTTCCCTGCGGACCGATGGCGTTGCCTTGCCGCCGAATCCTAACGTATGCGCGACGCCGGCGCTTGCTAAACTGGGCCGATGCCATCTTCCGTCCTCGATTTCCTGCGCGCGCGCCACTCCACCCCGGCGATGCAGCTGGGCGAACCCGGCCCGGATCCTGCGCAGCTCAGGCAACTGCTGGAAGCCGCGACCCGCGTGCCCGACCACGGCAAGCTCGCCCCCTGGCGATTGATCGTGCTGCAGGGGCCGGACAAGCCGGTATACGGGCAGCGTCTCGCCGACCTGCACGCGCGCATTGACCCGCACACGCCCGCGCCGAAGCTGGAGAAGGATCGCCAGCGCTTCAACGCCGCGCCGGTGGTGGTCGCCGTGGTCGCGCGCATCGAGGAAGACCATCCGAAGATTCCCGCGCAGGAACAACTGCTCTCGGCCGGTTGCGTGGCCTACAACCTGCTGCTGGGCGCGCAATCCATGGGCCTGGGGGCGCAATGGCTGACCGGCTGGTCCGCCTACGACCGCGACGCCGCGGCGCTGCTCGGCCTGCGCGAACACGAGCGCCTGATCGCCTACATCCACATCGGCACCGTGCAGGGCTCGAGCCCCGAGCGCGAGCGGCCGCTTCCCGGCGAAGTCGTTTCCACGTGGAAGGCGTGAGCGCACCCGCGGCCACGGTGTACCTGCTGGACTCCAGCATGTACGTGTTCCGCGCCTGGCATTCGATGCCGGACCAGTTCGTGGACGTGGACGGCGCGCCGGTGAACGCGGTGCACGGGTTCGCGCGCTTCCTGATCGAATTCATCGAGCGCACCCGGCCCACGCATGCGGCCGCGGCGTTCGACATCTCGCTCACCAGTTCCTTCCGCAACACGCTCTATCCGGCGTACAAGGCCAACCGCGATCCGGCGCCGCCGGAGCTGAAGCGCCAGTTCGAATACTGCCGCGAGTTCGCCTACGCGCTCGGCCTGACCGTGCTCGCCGACGCGGCCTACGAAGCCGACGACCTGATCGGCAGCGCGCGCGCCGCCTTGCGCCCGCACGGCTTCCGCAGCGTGATCGTTTCGGCCGACAAGGATTTCGGGCAGTTGCTGGAAGACGACGACGAGCAATGGGACTACGCGCGCGGCGTGCGCTGGGGCGCGCCCGGCGTCCACGCGAAGATGGGTGTCCACGCGCACCAGGTGGTGGATTTCCTCGCGCTTACCGGCGACAGCGTGGACAATATCCCGGGCGTGCCGGGCATCGGACCGCGCTCCGCCGCCGCGCTGCTGGAACACTTCGGCACGCTCGACGCGCTGCTGTCGCGGCTGCATGAAGTACCCTACCTGCGCATCCGCGGCGCGGCCGCGCTGACTGCGAAACTGCGCGCCCATGCAGAGCAGGCGTTGCTGTCGCGCCAGCTCGCCGCGATCGCGCTGGACGCCCCGGTGCCGCGCTCTCCCGAAGCGCTACTGCGTCGCGCGCCCGATCCACGCGCGCTGGACGCACTGTGCGAACGCCTGCGCATCGGCCCGATGACGCGCGCGCGCATCCACAAACTCGGCGAAGCACCCGGCCCGCGATCGCCAGCCATGGAGGCCAGCACTTGAGCAAGCATCCCCGCACCCCGCCGGATCACGACGAGGACATCGCCACGCTTTTCGCCGGCAAGTGGCTGACGCTGAAAAGCCGCGGGCGCTGGGAATTCGTCGAGCGCAACACGCGCGGCGGCGCGGTGATCATCGTGGCGGTCACGCCACAGGACAACGTCCTGTTCGTCGAGCAGTTCCGCATGGCGATCAACACCTGGACCATCGAGATGCCGGCCGGGCTGGTCGGCGATCTCGAGCACGCGTCCGACGAGGACTTCGAACAGGCCGCATGCCGCGAGCTGGTCGAGGAAACCGGTTACGCCTGCGCCCGCGTCGTGCACCTGCACTCGGGTCCGTCATCGGCCGGCATGAGCACCGAGATGATGCACTTCGTGCGCGCGCTGGAATTGCGCAAGGTCGGGGACGGCGGGGGCGACGAAACCGAGGACATCGTGGTGCACGAAGTGCCACGCGCGCAGGCCGGCGAATGGCTGCGCGGCAAGGCCGCGGAAGGTTACTCGATAGATCCGAAATTGTTTGCCGGCCTCTGGTTCCTCGAACACGCGGCCATCTAGGAACGCACTCGCCGCTGGGTCATGGTTCTTCGAACATGCCGGGCAGGACCGCATACTGCCAGAGCAGCAGCAGCGCCATCAGCAAGATCGCCAGCATGGTCAGCGCAATCCCGGCGAAGCGCCCGAAGGAAGTACCTGCATGCCTTGATAGTCCGATCGCGTGCAGGACGCGGCCGACGATCAGCACGATCCCGAACGCGTGCACGATCCACGGCCGGATCTGGTTCAATTCCAGGATCAACAGCAACAGCAATGCGATCGGGAGATATTCGATGGCATTCGCGTGCGCGCGTATGGCGCGGGCCAGGCTTTCCTCGCCGCCGGTGCCGATCCCGACGCGGTGCTTGTGCCGCAATCGCATCACCCGCAGCGCCAGCACGAAGATCAGCAGCGCGCCCAGCGCCGCGTACAGGCCGGTGATGTGCATCATGGCGAATCTTCCCTGTGCGAAGGTTCGCCGGGCAGCGGTGCGGAGGCCTGCCATCGCAGGAAGGCACCGAAGCCGGCCAGTGCGGCGAAGAGCACCAGCACCCACGCGCTGAGGTTGCGCACGCCGAACCAGAACACCGCGGCGAGCAACGCCAGCGGCACGAAGGCGAGCAGCAGCGCGGCGCCGCGATCGCGCCAGCCTGGAACCAGCAAGATCACGCCCAGCCAGGCGAGCAGGAGCGCGAGCAGGCGGCGGGCCCATGCAAAGCGCGGACGCGGCGCGGCATCAGGCACCACGTCGCTCAGGGAGCGCCTGCCGATCTGCACCTGCGCGAGTGGCCGCCCTGCCGCATCCGTGGTCTGCGTCAGCTCGCCGCCTCGCGCACGCGCCAGCACGGTCAGGTTCTTCGGCGCGATCTGCATCCAGCTCACGCGCAGGTCGCCCAGGCGCGGATGGTCCGGATCGGCGCTGGTGACCAATGTGTCGTCGTGCACCTGGAAGGTCGCCGACATGTTGGCCGGCACCGACTTCAGGTCCGGCGTGAAGTCCTCCACGCCCGGGATGCCGTCCACCAGTTTCGGCCCCAGCCTGAACCCGCCCACGCGCACGTCCCGCGAATCGAAGCGCTCGCCATCGAACGGAAACGGGCCGGGGTTTTCGTGCCCTTCGGGCTGCACGAACCCGGATGCATCCACCGGGTGGTCAACCCAGTCCACGTCGTAGCTGCGGATTGCGCCGTTGACTTCGTGCCACTGGAACATCTCGACCTTGCGCACCAGCGCAACCGCATCGGCACTGACGTTGAACTGCCCGTCGCGTGCAGGCGCGGCAATCTGCACCGGGCCGGACACGAACACCAGCTGGCCGTCGCTCGACGGCCCGGGCTTCGCCTCGGCGCCGCTCAGCACGAACCCGCCGAGCGCGTCCTCGCCCATTGCGCGCAGGCGGTCGGTGTGCTCGGTGAAACCGATCAGCAGCAGGCCCGCCAGGATCAGGATTGCACCCGCGATCGGGCCCGCCAGTTTCCGCGCTTCGGCAATGTCGAACTCGCGCATTTGCGCAGCTTACAACGGGACCGACTGCGCGGTTGAAAAGCTACTGCGCTCGGCCACGGAGCCCTTGGCCATGGAAGGCAATTCCAATCGCGCGCCGGCGGTGCAAGGATCAGGAAGCAACCATCCATGGTGCTGTCTCCGATCTGCACCCCTGCCTCACCCTCTGCCTTTGCGTGCGATGCCATTCAAGGCATCGCATAAGCGCAAAGGCTTCGACCTGCGCTCCGGCGACGCGCAACTTTCCGTCGCTTGTAACGCTTTTCAAACCGCGCCCAATTCTTCCGCTGTCAATTCCCGCTGTTCGTCGCGAACGCCGTAGCGCCCGCGCTCGTCGCGCACCGGTGTTGCGCTCGCGACTTCGTGGTCGTGGGTGAAGAACAGCCGCACGCCGCGTTCGATCTTGTCGTCGAGGAACTCGTGCTTTTCGTCTATCAGCAGTTCCGCGGCGCGGTCGTAGCCCATGGTCACCGGCAGGTGCACCCACGGGCGGCCCGGGATCAGGTCGGCGCAATAGACCATGCCGCCGTTGCCACCAGGTCCGACGATTTCGCCCAGCATCAGGCCTGGCGTGTGGCCTTGCGAGAAGTGGAAGCGCACGTGCGGGCCGAGCGTGCGGGAGTGTTCGCCGTCCACCAGTTCCAGCCGGCCGCTCTTTTCCAGGAGCTCCGGCAATTCCGCGATGAACGACGCGCGGTCGCGCGGATGCGGATCGCGCGCGCGCAACCAGTGCGTGGTGCTGACGAGAAACGTGGCGTTCGGGAACAGCAGGCGCGGTGCCTCGCCCTCTTTCCATTCGGCAAGCAACCCACCGGCGTGGTCGAAGTGCAGGTGGGAGAGCACCACCACGTCAATGTCTTCGTGATCGAATCCCGCTTTGCGCAGCGAATCCAGCAGCACGTGGCGATCCTCGACCACGCCGTAACGCTCGCGCAGCTTCGGTTCGAAGAACGCACCGATGCCGCTTTCGAACAGCACGTTCCTGCCGTCCAGGTCCGTCGCGAGCAGGCAGCGGCACGCCAGCGGAATCCGGTTCTGCTCGTCGGGCGCGATCCATTTCGACCACATGGCGCGCGGCGCGTTGCCAAACATCGCGCCGCCGTCGAGTTTCTGGGAATTGCCTTGGAGAGACCAGAGTTTCATGTGAATTCGATGGTGTGAGCTCAGAGGTCGTCATTCCGGCGCAAGCCGGAACCCGGTGACTCCAGGCATTTTGAGGCGCCGGGCCCCGGCTTTCGCCGGGGTGACGAGGTTATTTCACTGCACCTTGCCGAGGCCCGAATCGCCGCGCGGATCGCTGGCCGCCCCGAGCTTGCCGGTCTTGCGGTTCCAGATCACCACGTTCATGAAGCCCCAGCGGCGCTCGCCGGCGTTCACCGTGTAGCCCATGCCCCGAAGCGCCTTGATCGTGGCCGGATCCAGCGCGCCGGGTTCGGCGGAAATCACGTCCGGCAGGTATTGATGGTGGAAGCGCGGCTTGGCGGTGATCTGCGCCGCATCCTCGCCATCCACGAAAGCGAGGACGCCTTCCAGCACCATCGTGATGATGCGCGAACCGCCGGGCGTTCCGATCACCATGTCGCGGTCGGGGCCGAACACGAAACTCGGCGTCATGGAGGACAGCGGGCGATGGCCGGGCTTCGGCGCATTGGCGTCGTAGCCGATCAGGCCGTACGCGTTGGGCTTGCCGGGCACCAGCGCGAAATCGTCCATCTCGTTGTTGAGCACGAAACCGGTGCCCGGAATCACCAGGCACGAACCGAACCGCGTGTTGACCGTCTGCGTCGCCGAGACCATGTTGCCGTCGGCGTCAATGATCGAAAAATGCGTGGTGTGCATGCTCTCCGGCTTGGCTGGCATGTCCGCCGGCGGCAACGCGCTGCTGGGCGTGGCCTCATTCGGCTTGATGGACTCGCGCAGCTTGTCGGCGTAGGCCATGCTGGTGAGTCTGGCGATCGGCATCTGCACGAAGTCCGGATCGCCCAGGTACTGGGTGCGGTCGCGGTAGCCGCGGCGCATCGCCTCCACGATCGTGTGCACGCGGTGCGCGCGATCCATCTTGTCCAGGTCGAACCCGGACAGGATGTTCAGCATCTCCTCGAGCACCACGCCGCCTGATGACGGGGGCGAGGCGGAAACGATGTGGTACGCCGGCTTGCCGGGCGGCCGGTAATCGAACGCGATCGGCGCGCGTTCCTTGACCTTGTAGTTTTCCAGATCGGCGAGCGTCCAGTCGCCGCCGGCCGCGCGCACGCCGTCCACGAGTCTCTTCGCGAACTCGCCCTGGTAGAAGCCGGCGTCGCCGTCCTTCGCGATGCGCTCCAGCGTGTCGGCGAGATCGGGATTCTTGAACGTCCAGCCCGCCTGCGGCGGCTTGCCACCAGGCAACAGCAATTTCGCGGAAGCCGGGTAGCGCGCGATCACGCCCGCGCGTGCCTGCAACTCGGCGAGGAAGCGCGCGTCCGGCTGGAAACCGTTGCGCGCGATGCGGATCGCCGGCGCCAGCGATCTGGAGAGCGGAAGCTTGCCATAGTGCTGCGCCATCCACACCAGCGCCGCCGGTTCGCCCGGAATGCCCGCGGCCAGCGCGCCGTTCAGGGACTTGTCGCGATCCGGATTGCCGTTCGCGTCTTCGTACAGCTTGGTACTGGACGCGGCCGGCGCGGTCTCGCGAGCATCCAGCATCACGTCCTTGCCGTCGGAGGCGCGATGCAGCAGGAAGAAGCCGCCTCCGCCGATGCCGGAGCTTTGCGGCTCGACCACGGACAATGTGGATGCCACCGCCACTGCGGCGTCGAAGGCATTGCCGCCTTCGCGCAGGATTTCCAGGCCCGCTTCGGTCGCCAGCTTGTGCGCGGAGGCGATCGCCGCGTGGCCGGGGCGTTTCGCCGAAGCGCCTGCAGGGGGAGAATTCGAAGCCAGCGCCGGGGTTGCGCCCAACAACGTCACGAACAGAATCAGCAGCACACGTTGCAGC
>DASVDY010000194.1:0-21349 GCA_036380855.1 Rhodanobacteraceae bacterium | reverse complement strand
TTCGGAATCAGCATGTACATCGCGAGCAGGATCAGCCAGGTCAATGCGAACGGCAGGAACTTCAGCCAGCTTCCACCTTGCCCCGCCGCCTGCGCATCCGGCCCGCCGCGCGATACCAATACCAGCACGCCGACCACAAGCAGCGGGCCGATCGTCAGCGCGGCCCAGTACAGCAGCAGACGCGACCCGTGGCTGCGCTTGGTCGGCACGCGCCAGATGCGGTTGAAGCGATCCTCGATGCTGGCCATCATCATCAGCGCACTGACCAGCAGGAACAGGATGCCGACCGCGGTCAGCTTGCTGGCGTTGTCGGCGAACTGCAGCAGGAACCCCTGCACCGCATTGCCGGCCGATGGCACGAAGTTGCGGAAGATGAAATCCGAAAAGCGGTCGCGCCAGCCGGCGAACACCGGGAATGCGGAGACGATCGCCAGCACGGCCGCCAGCAGCGGCACGATCGCGAACAGCGTGGTGTAGGACAGGGCGCCGGCGGTCTCGAAGCACTTGTCGTCGAGGAACCGTTGCCACAGGAAATGCGCGAAAGCGCGCAGGCGCTCGCGATCAATGCGCTGGTGGAGAAAGGTCAGTCGCGGCACGCGTCGAGAGTAGCCCAAGCCCCGGCGCGACTGAAGTGAAGGCGGCCGCTACACTTCCCGGATGAACATCGAGATCCTGGTCCTGTACTACAGCCGCGGCGGCCACACCGCCCAGCTCGCGCGACTGCTGGCGCGCGGCGTGGAAGAAGTGGACGGCGTGCGTGCACGGCTGCGGCAGGTGCCGCCGGTGGCACCGGTCACCCAGGCCGCGCAGCCGCCGGTGCCGGATGAAGGCGCGCCGTATGTCGAACTGCGCGACCTCGCCGAATGCGCGGGCCTGATCCTCGGCAGCCCGACGCGCTTCGGCAACATGGCCGCACCGCTGAAACATTTCCTCGACTCCACCATCGCCGAATGGGCGTCCGGCACGCTGGTCGGCAAGCCATGCGCGGTGTTCACCTCCACCGGCACGATGCACGGCGGGCAGGAGACCACGCTGGTCTCGATGCTGCTGCCGCTGCTGCACCACGGCATGCTGGCGCTCGGCATTCCCTACACGGAGCCCGCACTGAACAACACGCGCACCGGCGGCACGCCCTACGGGCTGAGCCACGTCGCCGGTTTGAACGGCGAAAATCCGGTCAGCGAACACGAGCGCGAGCTGGCGCGCGTGCTGGGACGGCGCGTGGCGGATCTGGCGCGGCGATTGGAGAGCTCGCCATGAATATTGGACTGATGCAACGCATCGGCTTCACTGCGTGGACCGCACAGGTGCTCTTGCAGATCGTCTGGCACGCCTGGTTGCTGCCGCCGGAGCGCATGCCCGTTGCGGTAGCGCTGGCGATCGCCCTGTTCCCGCTGGCGCTGCCGCTCCTGTACTGGCGCACGCCCCAGCGCGCGCTGATCGCGGCCGGCATGATTTCGCTGTTCTATTTCTGCCACGGCGTGGCGGAAGCATGGGCCTCGCCGCCGGAGCGGATCGCGGCTTGTGTCGAGATCGCGCTGGCGCTGGTCCTGATCGGGTCGTTGCTGCGCAAGCCGCGACGCAAGCGGACGGCAAGAGCGCTTTGACGCGGATCCACGCGGAAGAACACGGATAAAGCGATATTGTTTGCTGCTTGATCCGCTTTTATCCGTGTCAATCCGTGTCAATCCGTGTCAAAAGATTCTGTGGATTTGGGAGCGCTGGCCATGTCTTTCATCCAGTCCGCACCACAACTTGGCAACCAGTACCGCGAGGACCGCGTGCTGCGTTCGTATCTGCGCCGCGTGCTGCCGCCGCAGCAGTTGCACGCCGCCGAAGGTCCGATGGACGCGCTGGGTGAGCACGCCGCCCACGCGTGGCGGCGCCGCACGACCAGTTCCCGCGAGGAGCCCGTGCTCACGCGCTGGGATGCGTGGGGCCGGCGCGTGGACCGCATCGAGCTGACCCGCGCCTGGCGCGAAGGCCCCGGCATCGCAGCGCGCAACGGCCTGGTCGCGACCGGCCACGACGCCAGCCTCGGTGCCCAGTCGCGCGTGCAGCAGTTCGCACTGGTCTACCTCTATCACGTCGCCAGCGAGTTCTATACCTGCCCGCTGGCGATGACCGACGGCGTAGCGACCGCAATCAGGGCCGCCGACCATCGCGATCTGGTCGAGCACGCACTGCCCCGCCTGCTCGCGCGCGATCCCGCGAGGTTCTGGATCGCCGGACAATGGATGACCGAAAACGCGGGCGGCTCGGACGTCGGCAACAGCGAGACAGTCGCGCGCCGCGACGAACACGGCGGCTGGCGCCTGTCCGGCCGCAAGTGGTTCACCTCGGCGATCAACGCGGACGCGGCGCTCGCGCTGGCGCGGCCGGAAGGCAATGCGCCGGGTGCGGATGGGCTGGCGTTGTTCTACCTGGAGACCCGCGATGCGGAGGGCCACTGGAACGGGGTGCGCGTTGATCGCCTGAAGGACAAGCTCGGCACGCGCGAATTGCCCACCGCGGAAATCCACCTGGACAACGCAGCGGCGACGCTGGTCGGCGAGCCCGCGAACGGCGTGCGCGCGGTGGTGCCGGTGCTGCAGGTGACGCGGCTGTGGAATTCGGTCGGTGCGCTGGCGACCATGCGCCGCTGCATTGCGCTGGTCCGCGAGTACGCGCACCACCGCATCGCATTCGGCAGGCCGCTGGTCGAGCACCCGTTGTACGCGGACATGCTGGCCTCGTTGCAGGCGGAATTCGAGGCGGCCTTCCACTTGGTCTTCCATGTCGCGGAATTGCTCGGGCGCGTGCAGGCGCGGCAGGCCGATGAATACCAGCAGCAATTGTTCCGCCTGCTGACGCCGCTGGCGAAACTCTGGACCGGCAAGCTCGCGGTCCGCGTCGCCTCGGAAACGGTCGAGGCCTTCGGCGGCATGGGCTACCTGGAAGACAGCGGCATCCCGCAACTGCTGCGCGACGCGCAGGTGTTCCCGATCTGGGAAGGCGCGAGCAATGTGCAGGCACTGGATGCGCTCGGCGCGTTCGCGAAACACGGCAGCACCGCGCTGCGCAACGCGCAGCGCGCGCTGTTCGCGCAGGCGGAAGGCGATGATTTCACGGCGTGCGGTCGGCTCGCGCAGGACGCACTGACCGGGGCCGACGCGCGCCTGCAATCGAACGAGGGCGAAGCCGGCGCGCGCGGGCTGGCGCTCACCTATGCGCGCGCTTTCGCCGCGGCTTTGCTCGCCCGGCACGCAGCATGGTCGCTGCGCGCGCAGGCCGATCCGCGCCCGCTCTCCGCCTTGCGGCGCTTCTGCGCGCACGGCCTGAACCGGCTGCAGACCCATTCGCAAAAGGAAGCGCGCTCGCTGGCGACGGATCTTTATGCGTAGGGCGGGTCTTGACCCGCCATTCTTCGCCCCGGCGGGTTGAAACCCGCCGAATACGGGTCAGGACCCGCCCGACGCAAGCCGCTCGTAAAACTCCGCCACGTAATCCTCGAGCCTTTCCGCCGCGATCGCCTCGCGCAATTCGTCCATCAGGCGCAGGTAGAAATGCAGGTTGTGGAGGGTCGCGAGCTGGCAGCCGAGGATCTCGTTGCAACGATCCAGGTGCCGCAGGTACGCGCGCGGGAAGCCGTTGGAACACGCGTAGCACCCGCAGCCTTCCTCGATGACCCGCGTGTCCTTTTCGTACTTCGCATTGCGGATCCGCAGCGTACCGGTGCGCGTGAACAGGAATCCGTTGCGCGCGTTGCGGGTCGGCATCACGCAGTCGAACATGTCCACCCCGCGGCGCACCGCTTCGACGATGTCCTGCGGGCGGCCCACGCCCATCAGGTAGCGCGGCTTGTCCTGCGGCAGGAGCGGGATCGTGAAATCCAGGGTCGTGTTGCGGTCGGCCTCCGATTCGCCGACCGCCAGCCCGCCGATCGCGTAGCCGTCGAAGCCGATCTCGAGCAACCCGCGCGCCGAGCGCTCGCGCAGGTCCGGATGCACCCCGCCTTGCACGATGCCGAATAGCGCATTGCGGTTCTTCAGATCGTCGAACGCGCGCCGCGAGCGTTCCGCCCAGCGCAAGCTGAGCTCCATGGATTCGCGCACGCGCGCGGCGGCAACCGGCGCGCCGCTCTCGTCCAGCACCGGCGGACACTCGTCGAAGATCATCACGACGTCGGAATCGAGCGCGGTCTGTATGCGCATCGATTCCTCGGGCGAGAGGAACACGCGCGCGCCGTCCACCGGCGAGGCGAACGCCACGCCCTCCTCCGACAGCTTGCGCCGCTCGCTCAGCGAGAACACCTGGAAACCGCCGGAGTCGGTGAGGATCGGACCGTTCCAGCCGATGAAACGATGCAGTCCGCCGAACTCTCCGATCACGTCGAGTCCAGGTCTCAGCCACAGGTGGAACGTGTTGCCGAGGATGACTTGCGCACCGACTTCGGTGAGGTCGCGCGGCGACATGGCCTTGACCGAACCGTAGGTGCCGACCGGCATGAAACACGGCGTCTCGATCGTGCCGCGCGGCAGCGTGATGCGGCCGCGGCGGGCAGCGTGGTCGGTTGCGAGGAGGTCGAATTGCATTCGGGACTCGGGATTCAGTCAGCAGCGCAACAACGAACGTCATTCCGGGGCCGCTTTCCGATCCCCGGAAAGCGGAACCCGGAATCTGCTTTTGCCCCTTGCCGCGAAAAGCAGCTTCCGGATCGCCGCTGCGCGGCCTCCGCAATGACGATGAGGATTGTCACTGCCTTTCCCATTCCCCACTCTCCATTCCCGATCCGCGGTCTTTCGGCCAGATCAGCATCGCATCGCCATAGGAGAAGAACCGGTAGCGCTGCTCGACGGCATGTTTGTATGCGGCAAGGATAAGCTCGCGACCGGCCAGCGCGGAGACCAGCATCATCAACGTGGATTCGGGCAGGTGGAAATTGGTGACCAGCGCATCCACGCTCTCGATCTTGTAGCCGGGCACGATGAAGATGCGCGTCTCCCCCGCGAAGGGCTTCAGCTCGCCGCCGTCGCGCGCGGCTTCCAGCGCGCGGACCACGGTCGTGCCGACCGCCACCACGCGTCCGCCGCGGGCGCGCGTGGCGCGGATCTTCTCCACCAGCTCCGCGCCCACGTTCAGCCATTCGCGGTGCATCACGTGGTCCTCGACCTTTTCGCTGCGCACCGGCTGGAAGGTGCCGGCACCGACGTGCAGCGTGACGTAGCCAAAGCCCACGCCCCGCGCACGCAGCGCATCCAGCAGCCGCAGGTCGAAGTGGAGGCCCGCGGTCGGCGCGGCCACCGCGCCCGGTTCGCGCGCGTACACGGTCTGGTAGCGCTCGGCATCGGCTTCGCCCGCCTCGCGCGCGATATACGGCGGCAGCGGCATGCGCCCGAGCCGCGAAAGCACCTTCTCCAGCGGCTCGGCGGTTTCGAACAGAAGCTCGAAGAACGCGCCATCGCGCCCGAGCACGCGCACGCGCGTGCCGTCGTCCAGCAGAATGTGCGAGTCCTCGCGCGGCTTCTTGCTGACGCCCAGTTGCGCGGTCGCCGTGTGCGCGCCGGTGATGCGCTCCAGCAGGATCTCCACCGCGCCACCGGTTTCCTTGCGCCCGAACAGCCGCGCCGGCAGCACGCGGGTGTCGTTGAACACCAGCAGGTCGCCCGCGCGCAGCAGTTGCGGCAGGTCGCGGAACGCGCGGTCGTCCCACGCTTCGCGCGCGGCATCCAGCACCAGCAGGCGGCTGGCGCTGCGCTCGGGCAAAGGCGCCTGCGCGATCAGTTCGGGCGGCAGGTCGTAATGGAAGTCGGATTTCTTCACGCGCGGCGGTCGTCGTGGTGCAACCGCGCATTGTAGGGCGGGACCTTGCACCCGGCATCAATTCACGTGGCTGAACTCCGGCATCGGTTCGAACGACTGTCCCGCGCGCCAGGATTCGGCGCCGGGCCGCTTGTAGACGACCTTGCCGCCGACGATGGTGTACAGCACGCGCGTGCGAAGGATGTCGTCGGCCGGGATCGTCAGCAGGTCTCCGGAAATCACGTCCATGTCGGCGAGCTTGCCCGGCGAGAGCGAGCCCAGATCGTGTTCGGCGAAAATCGCGTAAGCGTTGTTCCAGGTGTAGGCGCGCAGTTCCTCGATCCGGGTCTTCGCCTGTGCGGGGAAGAAGGCCTTGCCCTTGCCGGAGTCGCGGGTCACGCCGCAAAAGAAATTCGCGATTGGATTGGTGTCTTCGACCGGCGTATCGGTGCCGTCCAGCACGATCGCGCCGGATTCGATCAGCGAATGCCACGCGTAGGCGCCCTCGCGCGCGCGCTGTTGGCCGAGGCGCGGCACCACCATGGGTGCGTCCGAGCAGGCATGGATGGATTGCATCGAGGCGATCACGCCAAGCTTCGCGAAGCGCGGGATGTCGGCAGGCGCCAGGTGCTGCGCGTGTTCGATGCGCCAGCGCAGCGCGTGCGCGGCCGGATCGGCCGTGAAGATCTTCTGGAACAGATCGAGCGTTTCGCGGTTGGCGCGGTCGCCGATCGCGTGCACCGAAAGCTGGAAATTGTCGCGCGCGGCGATCTTCGCGATCTTCTGGATGTCGGCCATCGGCGTGACGTTCTTGCCGGTGACATCGGAGGCATCGCTGTACGGCTGCAGGAACCACGCGCTGCGCGTGCCGAGCGCGCCATCGGAGAGGATCTCGCCGACCCCCCGCACGGTGAAGTGGTCGTCGGCATCGCCGATGGTGCGGTACTTCGCCAGTTTCGAATCCAGCTCCGCGATCGAATCGGTCCTGACGTTTTCGTACAGGCGCAGCGGCAGGCCCTTCGCCGCCTGCCCCTTCAACCAGTCGAGCGTCGCGAAATCCTCGCCCATGTCCACGAAGGTGGTGATGCCCTTGCTGATCTCGTTCTGCACCGCCAGTTGCAGCGCGCGTTCACGCAGCGCGGCCTGCTGCGCCTTCGGCAGCCCGGCGAGATAGCGCTGGTAGGCGGCCATCACCGGCATCGCCGCGGTGTCGCGCAGCATGCCAATGGGTTGTCCGTGCGCATCGTGGACGATGCTGCCGCCGACCGGATCGGGCGTGGCGGCCGTGATGCCCGCCAGCTTCAGCGCGGCGGCGTTGGCGTACAGCCCATGCTCGCTGATGTGCTTCAGGATCACCGGGTTGTCCGGCGAGACCGCATCGAGGCTTGCGGGCAGCGGCAGGCCGTCAATGTTGGGCTGCGGCACCCTGTCCCATTTGGTTTGCTGCCAACCGGCGCCGACGATCCATTCGCCGGGCTTCGCCCTGGCCACGGCGGCCTTCACCATCGCCACGATCGCTTCCCAATTCGGCGCCTTGCCGAGGTCGAGTTCCATCAGCGCCTGCCCGGTGGCGAGCAGATGCCCATGGCCTTCGATGAAACCGGGCGTGACGAAGGCACCGTGCAGGTCCAGCACCCGCGTGCGCGCGCCGATGTAATGCGAAATCGCGGCATCGTCGCCGAGCGCGAGGATCCTGCCGTCGCGGACCGCCAACGCCTGCGCCGAAGGCTGCAGCGGGTCGAGTGTCGCGATGTTCGCATCGCGCAGGACCAGGTCGGCGGCAGGCAGATGCGGTGGAAATTCCGCAGCCGGCGCGCCGGCTGCGCCTGCAACCCCGGCGGCAAGCGCCAGCAATCCGGCAGGGAGCACCGCGCTGAGCCTTGGCATCGCAATCCCTCCATTCGAATCGGCGAACGATACCGCCATCTCGGGCATGCCGCATCCGGCTGCTCCCGCCATCACGGGGCGCGCACCGCGTTTCCGCGATGATTACCGCACGGACGCAAGGTTTCACATGCAACGGACCACCAAAAAATGGCTGATCCGCATCGGCATCTGCGTCGTGAGCGTGGTCGCAACCATCGCCGCGGTACTGGCCGTGCAGAACCTGTTGCCGCAGGAAGTGCTGCTGGATCGCGACATCCGCGGCGCCAGCGCGGTCGCCAGCGCGCAGTTCCATTACGAAGTCTCAAACCTGCCGGGCCCGACGGTCCTGGACGGCAACCGCATCAAGGAACTGCAGAACGGTGCCGAATCCTTTCCGGCGATGCTGGCCGCGATTCGCGGCGCAAGGACGTCGGTGGACTTCGAGACCTACGTGGACTGGTCCGGATTCATCAGCCGCGCGTTCGCGAGCGCGCTGTCGGAGCGCGCGCGCGCCGGGGTTCCCGTGCACGTGCTGGTGGATGCGATCGGCGGCGCCAGGATGAAGGATTCCGTCGTCAACGAGATGAAGGGCGCCGGGGTCGAGTTCCATTTCTTCCATCCGCTGCACTGGTGGACGCTTGACCGCATCAACAATCGCGACCACCGCAAGATCCTGGTCGTTGACGGGAAGGTGGGCTTCACAGGCGGCATCGGCATCGCCGACGAATGGTCAGGCGACGCGCGCCGGCCCGACCACTGGCGCGACATGCAATTCCAGGTGGAAGGCCCCGCGGTCGCGCAGATGCAGGCGGTATTCGAGAGCAACTGGATGCTGGTCACCGGCCACGTGCTGTACGGGCCGGCTTATTTCCCGAAGTTGCCGCCCGCGGGCCAGGCATCCGCGCAGATGATCGCGAGCTCTCCGGACGACGGCAGCGGCAACATGCAGCTCATGTACCTGCTGGCGATCTCGGCCGCGAACAAATCCATAGACCTGGAAGCGTCCTATTTCATCCCCGGCGACCTGATCCGCAGGGCGCTGAAGGCGGCGCTGAAACGCGGCGTGCGCGTACGCATCATCGTGCCCGGCGCGCACGTGGACAGCAGCATCGTCCATGCCGCGTCGCAAGCGCAATGGGGCTCGATGATGGCCGCCGGCGCGCACATCTACCGCTACCAGCCCAGCCTGTTCCACTGCAAGATGATGATCGTGGACGGCTACCTGACGATGGTCGGCTCGGCCAATTTCGACAACCGCTCATTCCGGCTCAACGACGAGGCGAACCTCAACATCTACGACCCCGGATTCGCCGGGGAGATGACGAAAGTGTTCGAGCAGGACCTGGCCCGTTCGCGCGAAACCACGCTCGCGCAATGGCGCAACCGGCCGTGGACGCGCAAGGCGAAGGACTGGCTGTCGTCGTGGACTTCGTCGCAGCTTTGATGAGCACCGGAACCCGGATACCGCATAAAGTGGAAACCGGCTGCCCGATGCCGGATACCGGACGTGGACACCGAAAACCCGTACGTCTGTCGTCATTCCGGGGCCATTTCGCGGCGCAGCCGTGAACGTAACCCGGAATCTGTTCTTTTCGATTCGGGACCCGCGGAGCAGATTCCGGGTTCCGCCGCGATAAAGCTGCGGCGGCCCCGGAATGACGATATCGGCGCGAACCGGGCCTCCAGTCCCCAGCCCCCAGTCCCCAGCCCTAGTCCCAGCCCCCAATCCCGAGCCCGTCCTACAACCACCCCTTCTGCCGCGCCAGCCGGTACGCCTCGATGCGGTTGCCGACGCCGAGCTTGCCGATGGCTTCCGAAAGGTAGTTGCGCACGGTGCCGTGCGAGAGGTTCAACTGCCGGGCGATGTCGCCGGCGCTCTGCCCTTCGCCGGCGAGCCGCAACACCTGGCGCTCGCGGTCGTTGAGCGGATCGGCTTCCGACCATGCTTCCAGCGCTAGATGCGGATCAATGGCGCGGCCACCGCGATGCACGGTGCGAACCGCCTCGGCCAGCTGCTCGGCCGGCGCGTCTTTCAGCAGATATCCCGACACCGCCGCTTCCAGCGCCCGGCGCAGGTAACCGCTGCGCGCGAAGGTGGTGACGATGATGACCTTCACCGGCAGCTCGTGGCGCTGGATGCGCTGCGCCAGTTCCAGGCCGGTGAGGCCCGGCATCTCGATGTCGGAAATCAGCACGTCCGGCTTCAGCCGCTGGATTTCGCGCCATGCGGTTTCGCCATCCGGCGCGCTGCCCAGCATCTCGATGTCGGATTCCAGCGCGAGCAGCGCGGCCAGGGCGCCGCGCAGCATGGCCTGGTCTTCGGCGAGCAGGATGCGGATCATGCGTGTTTCAGCGCGCCGGCCGCGGTCACCGGGGTGGCGCTTCGCAGCGGTTTCGACAACCGCAGGGGCTGCACCGGCGGCAACGGCAGCGCGATCGTCAATTCGGTGCCGCAGCCGCGTTCGGAGCGGATGACGAGACTGCCGCCCAGCCCCTCGATGCGCTCGCGCATGCCGGCGAGCCCGTTGCCGTGCGCGCCGATGCCGCCGCGGCCGTTGTCGCATACGCGCAGGACCACGCGGTCGCGTTCGTGTTCCACGCTCACCTCGGCACGGGTGGCGCGCGCATGCCGCTGGATGTTCGTCACGGCTTCGCGCAGGACGAGCGCCAGGGTCGTCTCGGCCTGCTCCGGCAGCGCTTCCGCGGGCGGGCGGTACTCGAAGGACACGGCGGCCGCTTCCAGCAGCAAGCGGGCGGATGCGAGTTCGGCGGCGAGTCCGGCGGCGCGGATGCCGGTCACCGCGCTGCGCACCTGGCTCAAGGCCTCGCGCGCGACGCGCTCGACCTCTGCGATTTCGCGCCCCGCACCCACCGGGTCGCGTTCGAGCAATCGTCCGGCCAGTTCGGATTTCACTGCGACCAGCGACAATGTGTGCCCGAGCAAGTCGTGCAGGTCGCGGCCGATTCGCTCGCGCTCGGCTGCAGCCGCCAGCCTGCGGACTTCGTCGTGGGAGAGCCGCAACTCCGCATCCTGCTGCTGGTTGCGGCGAAAGAAGATATTCATCAGGCCCACGGCCATGCTGACCAGCACTGCGCTGGCCGCGAACGCCAGCGGCAGTCCCAGCAGCAGGCTCTCCAGCGCGTATAGCAGGGCCAGCAGGAGCATGCGCTCGATCGCCTCGCGCAGGTTTCCGCCGGTGAATGCCATGAAGGCACAGGCATAGATCAGGTAGCACTCGCCCCCGCCGACATTGATGGGCGTGAGCGCAAACGCCAATGCCGCGATCCCCAGCGTGCACCAGATCACATGCCGTTTGGGGCCGAAATAAGCGTGCCAGTAGAGCGCAAGGAAAATCCCGAAACTGCCCAGGGTTGGCCACAGCCAGCCGTGTTGTCCGTAAAGCGCAGGCGTGGCGAAAATCCAGACCGTCCACACCAGCATGACGATCGGGATCCAGCGGCTGCGTGGATAGCCCTGCGTTGCGCAGGAACGTCCGATCACCGAGTCGGGTGCGATCTTGAAAAACATCACGCGCTGTTCCTATGGCGGTTCGTCCGGATCATACGCGCGCCTCACCACACGAAGGGGATGAATCGCCGGGTGCGCCGCACGTATTCGCGGTACGCCTCGCCGAGATCCCGGCACAGCACCTGCTCCTCGACACGCACGCGATAGGCGTGACCAACCAGTGCTCCCAGCAGGATCGCCAGCAGGCTGGCCCAGTTGGTCATGGCAAGCCCGGTGCCAAGCAGCATCGCCAGGGTGCCGCTATAGGACGGGTGGCGAATCCAGCGATACGGACCGGTTTCCACCACGTACTGACCGGGGCGGGTCGCGACATCGCGGGTGAAAAATCTGCCGAGCGCGCGGATCGCATACCAGCGGAATCCGAACCCGGAGAGCATGACGGCGATTCCGGTCCAGAACTGGAACGCCTGTTCCCACCCGAGCGTGCCGGCGGGAAAGCCGTTGACCAGCACGAACCCCGCCGCAATGCCCAGTCCCACCGCCACGAGCAACACAAGATGCGAGCCGCGGTCGCGGTTCGTGGCACCCTGTTCCGGTCGCTGGATGAAACTTCCGATCCATTCCGGGCCGAAGCAGACCGTCATCGTGACGTACAGCACGATTGCGTGAAATTGCGACTGGACGATCAACGGGTGCATGCGGCTTCCCCGGGGCTGAAGGGGTTGGCCGAAGAATGCGGCCGCCAGCACGGATCCGGCAGTCGCTCTCGTCAGCGCTCGTGATTGACAGCCGTCATGTGCCGCTCGCGATCTCCCTGCAGCAGGATCAGAAGCATCGCGGGCCCGCGCCATGGGCAGCGTCGTTGCCCTTCCCCCAGGCACGGGGTTACGCCGCAGCGGCGTAGCTGCTAAAATTCACAGACGTTTTCTTTTCCCCTGAACCACTTACGCGAGATGCGCCAGCGTCCGCGATGGCTGGAGGTGTCGCATGAATCCGATCGAGATGCTGCGCGAGCTGCGCGCCCACGGCGGCCAGGTCCGCACCCCCGGCCTGGACGACGCGACGATCGAGCGTTTTGCCGCTTCGGATGCGACGCTGGCCGGCGCCATCGCCGACGCACGCGAGGCGCACGCGCAGTTGCGCGCGCGTATGGCGGATTTCCTCGCCCTCGATGAACAGGCGCAGATCGAGCGCGCGCAGGCGGGGTTCGTGAATTTCTACGCGGATGATGCGGTGTGCCCGTTCGTGGCGCTCGCCGCACGGGGGCCGTGGATCGTCACCACCAAGGGCGCGGTGCTGTACGACTGCGGCGGTTATGGAATGCTGGGCATGGGCCACAATCCGCCGGCTGTGCTGAAGGCGCTCGCCAGGCCGCAGGTGATGGCCAACGTGATGACGCCGAACCCGTCGCAATTGCGTTTTGCCGACGCGTTGAACCGGGAAATCGGGCATAGCCGCGGCGGCAATCCCTACCACCGCTTCATGTGCCTCAATTCCGGCTCGGAAAGCGTGACGCTCGCGGGCCGCATCGCCGACGTGAACGCCAAGCTGATGACCGAAGCGGGCGCGCGCCACGCCGGTCGCGCGATCAAGCGGCTGGCGGTGAAAGGCGCCTTCCACGGGCGCACCGAACGCCCGGCGTTGTACTCGGACTCGTCGCGCAAGGCCTATGACGCCAATCTCGCCAGCTTCCGCGGCGAGCATTCGCTGGTGACGATCCCGCCCTACGACGTCGCCGCGCTGCGCCGCGCCTTCGACGAGGCGGAAACGCACGGCTGGTTCTTCGAGGCAATGTTCCTGGAGCCGGTGATGGGCGAAGGCGATCCCGGACGCGCGGTCACGCCGGAGTTCTACGCCGCGGCGCGCGAGCTCACCGCGAAGCACGGTTCGCTGCTGCTGGTGGATTCGATCCAGGCCGGCCTGCGCGCGCACGGCGTGCTGTCCGTCGTGGACTACCCCGGCTTCGAAAATCTGCCGGCGCCGGACATGGAAACCTATTCCAAGGCGCTCAACGCCGGCCAGTTCCCGCTGTCGGTACTGGCGGTCAACGAGCGCGCCGCCGGGCTGTACCGCAAGGGCATCTACGGCAACACGATGACCGCCAATCCGCGCGCACTGGACGTCGCCTGCGCGGTAATGGACCAGTTGACGCCGCAACTGCGCGCCAACATTCGCGATCGCGGCGTGCAACTGGTGGCGAAGTTGAACGCGCTGAAGGACGAGCTCGGCGGCCTGATCACCAAGGTGCAGGGCACGGGCCTGCTGTTCTCCTGCGAGCTCGCCCCGCAGTTCAAGTGCTACGGCGCCAACTCGACCGAGGAGTTCATGCGCGAACGCGGCATCAACGTGATCCACGGCGGCGCCAACTCGCTGCGCTTCACCCCGCACTTCGCGATCAGCGAAGCGGAAGCCGACCTGCTGGTGGCGCACGTGCGCGAGGCGTTGCTGAAGGGGCCGCGGCAGCAGGAGCCTGCGGCAGCGAAGGCGGCGGCGTAGGCGGCCTCGGGTCCAACAAGGCGCGCGTGGAGCCTGCTTGCAGGCGACATGGCCTTTGCGTAGTCCGGGGCGCGCAAGCGCGCTCAAACAGCCTAGCGAAAGCCGTCGGTTGCGCGGATCAACCCGTCCACGTTGCCGGGCTCGAACGCCGAATGCCCGGCGTCCGGCACGATTTCGAGCTTCGCTTCCGGCCACGCGCGGTGCAAGTCCCACGCACTGCGCAACGGGCAGACCACGTCGTAACGGCCCTGCACGATCACTGCGGGAATGTCGCGCAAGCGGTATGCGTCGCGCAGCAACTGGTCGTCGCATTCCATGAAGCCGCGATTGATGAAGTAATGGTTCTCGATGCGTGCGAACGCCAGCGCGAAACGGTCGCCGGCGCTCGAAGCGATGTAGGCCTGGTCCTGCAGCAGGAAGCTGGTCGAGGCTTCCCACACCGACCACGCCTGCGCCGCAGCAAGTCGTACGGCCGGATCTTCCGAAGTCAGCCGCCGGTGGTAGGCCTCGATCAGGTCACCGCGTTCGTTCTCCGGAATCTGCGCGAGATACGTCTCCCACGCGTCCGGGAACAGTGCGTCGCAACCGGCCTGGTAGAACCATTCCAGCTCCCAGCGACGCAGCATGAAGATGCCGCGCAATACCAGCTCGGTCACGCGGTCCGGATGCGTTTCCGCGTACGCCAGCGCCAGGGTCGAACCCCAGGAGCCGCCGAATACCTGCCAGCGCTCGATGCCCAAATGCTCCCGCAGCCGTTCGATGTCGGCGACCAGATCCCAGGTGGTGTTGTCGCGCAATTCGGCGTGCGGCGTCGAGCGCCCGCAGCCACGCTGGTCGAACAGGATGATGCGATAAGCGCGCGGGTCGAAGAATCGCCGGCACTTGGCGTTGCAGCCCGCGCCGGGTCCGCCGTGCAGGAACACCACCGGCTTGCCGCGCGGATTGCCGCACTGCTCGTAGTACAGCGTGTGCAGCGACGAGACCTGCAGCGTGCCGGAATCGTAGGGCTCGATCTCGGGGTAGAGCGTACGGCGGACGTTGGCCATCCGCCAAGCGTAAAGGGTCGGCCGCTTGCTGGAAAGCGAAGGCGCCAGACGAGGGCGGCGGAATGGCTCGCGCGTTCCTGGCGGGCCCTTGGGGCCATGGCTGCGCGATGTTCGCTCCCCTGGCTCCGCATTCGAACGGCGCCTTCTGCGAAGGTGCCAGTTCTCATCCTCATGAGGGCGGCGGGATGACTCGCGCCTTCCTGGCGCTCGCCCTTCGGGCCATCGCTGCGCGATGTTCGCTCCGCCATCCATGGCTCCGCAGTCGAACGGCGCCTTCTGCGAAGGCGCCAGTTCTCATCCTCACCACAAGCCAAGACAAAAAAACGGGCCGCAAGGGCCCGTTATTTTGTCTTGGTCGGGGCGGCGGGATTCGAACCCACGACCTCCTGCCCCCCAGGCAGATGCGCTACCAGGCTGCGCTACGCCCCGACAAGAACGCAGAATTGTAGCAGTAACGGCAACCAAAGCGGATCGCAGTGCGTCGCGAGCCAAGGCAGATTGCGCCTCGCCGGAGCGCAGGAAGCGGAGTGTACACGTCAGGAAATGGGCGTTCCTTGGCCCCAAAGCGGCACATCCATGTACCGGGCCCGATCCGAGCACCGCCGGCGCGGCAACTGAGTTGCCGTCCATGGCCAAGAGCTCCGTGGCCGAGCGCAGCAGCTTTGCGACCGCTTCAGCGCAGGATCGCGAGCAACTGCTCCAGCTCCATCCGCATCTGGCGGACGATCTGGTTGGAGATGCTGGCCTCCATCCGGGCCTGCTGGCCCTCGAGCCGCGCGCGGGCACCGGTGATGGTGAAGCCCTGTTCGTACAGCAGCGCACGGATCTGCCGGATCATCAGCACGTCGTGGCGCTGGTAGTAGCGACGGTTGCCGCGGCGCTTCACGGGCTTGAGCGCCGGGAACTCCTGCTCCCAGTAACGCAGCACGTGCGGCTTCACGGCGCACAGTTCGCTGACCTCGCCAATCGTGAAATAACGCTTGGCGGGGATCGCGGGAAGTTCGTTGTTACTGCGTGGGTCCAGCATAGCTCTCGACTCGCACCTTCAGCTTCTGGCCGGGACGGAAAGTCACCACCCTGCGCGCGGAGATCGGGATCTCCTCGCCGGTCTTGGGATTGCGCCCTGGGCGCTGGTTCTTCTGCCGCAGGTCGAAATTGCCGAAGCCGGACAACTTCACCTGCTCCCCCTTTTCGAGCGCCTCGCGTACCACTTCGAAAAACGCGTCCACGAATTCCTTCGCCTCGCGCTTGTTCAGGCCCACGTCCAGGAACAGACGCTCGGCCATTTCCGCTTTGGTGAGCGTCATCGTTCAGCTCCGTAGCTTTGCCCCAAATGCCGATTCCAGCGACGCCAGGGCGGCGGTCACGCAGCCATCGGCGTCCTGGTCCGTAAGCGTGCGGGAAGCGTCCTGCAAAATCAAGCCCATAGCGACACTCTTTTGATCTTCTTTCAAGCCGGGGCCGGTATAAACGTCGAAAACAAAGGTGTCCGCCAGCCTCGAGCCAAGCGTCTGACGCAAGCTTGCCTCCACCTCCGCCCAGGGAACCGTGCGCGGCAGCTCAACCGCGATGTCGCGGCGAACAGAGGGAAACCGAGGCAAAGGCCGGGCTCGCGGCAGCTCCCGGCCGCGCAGTGGATCGGTCTGGATTTCAAAAACATACGCGTCCGAATCCAGATCGAGCCCGCGCAGGAGCCGTGGATGGAGCGCGCCGATCGTGCCGACCGGCCGGCCTTCATGCAGCACCCGCGCACCGCGACCCGGGTGCAGCCAGGTCGGCAAGTCCTTCTGGTCGAAGCTCCACGCCTGCGAGCCGCCCATGGCCAGCAGCGACTCCAGGTCGCCCTTCAGGTCATGGAAATCCAGTGCGCGCGATTTCGCGCCCCACTGCTCGGATTCGACCGTGCCGCACGCCACCGCCGCAACCATCGGGGTTTGACCGGGCGCTTCATCCTGCATGCCCTTCCGGTTCGCGGTCGCCGGGCCGCGGCTCCGGGCAAATACATTGCCGAACTCGAACAGCCGCACGCGTGGCTGCTGGCGGCGGCGGTTCGCGATCAGCGCGTCCACCAGGCCCGGCAGCAACGAGGTGCGCATCACCGCCATTTCCGCAGACAGCGGGTTGGCGAGCAATACCGCCTCTTCGGCGAGGCCCCAGGTCTGAAGCCGCTGCGCGTCAATGAAGGCGTAGCAGACTGCCTCATTGAAATCGCGCGCGGCGAGCTGCGCGCGCAGCGTGCCTTCGGACAAGCGGGTTTCATCCTCGACCGGTGACGGCGGCTCGCCCGCAGGAAGATGCGCGGGGATCTGCGCATAGCCGTGGATGCGCGCCAGTTCCTCGATCAGGTCTTCCTCGCGCTCGATGTCGAAGCGTCGGCTGGGCGGCGTGACGCGCCAGCCGTCTTCGGCGGATTCGAGCCGCATGCCCAATGCGGAAAGGATGCGTTGTACCTGATCGTCCGTGATCGTAACGCCGAGTACACGCGCGATGCGCGCGCGACGCAGCGTGATGGCGGCCGGTTGCGAGAGGTGCTCCGGCAACGCGGCTTCGACGGTGTCGCCCGCCTCGCCGCCGGCGATTTCAAGCAACAACGCGGTCGCGCGCTCAAGGGCCAGCCGCGGCAGCTCCGGATCCACGCCGCGCTCGAAACGGTGCGCGGCCTCGGTATTCAAGCCGAGCCTGCGCGCACGGCCCATGATCGCGGCCGGCGCGAAATGCGCCGACTCCAGGAACACGTCCCGTGTGGCGTCGGTGACGCGCGACTCGAAGCCGCCCATCACACCGGCCAGGGCCAGCGACCGGCTCTCGTCGGCTATCACCAGGAATTCCGGATCGAGTTTCGCCTCGCTGCCGTCCAGCATCGCCAGACGCTCATTCGCGCGCGCGCGGCGCACCACGATGGCGCCCTCCAGTTTCGATTCGTCGAACGCGTGCAACGGCTGGCCCAGTTCCAGCATCACGTATTGCGTGACGTCCACCACCGCGCTGATCGGCTTGATGCCGGCTGCGCGCAAGCGCTGCGCCATCCACGCCGGCGTCTTCGCGGACGGTTCAATGCCGCGGATCGCGCGACCGAGATAACGCGGGCAATCGGCACTCGCCTCCAGGCGAATCGCGCGTTGCGTCTTGAGGGTCGCGGCAACCGGAGCGAAGTCGAACCCCTTCGCATGCGTGCCGAACTCGGCGGCGACTTCATCCGCCAGCCCGCGCATCCCGAGACAATCGGAACGGTTCGGCGTCAACTTCAACTCGAAGGATGCGTCGGGCAGACCGAGATAACGCGCCAGCGGCGCGCCCACCGGCGCATCCTCCGGCAACTCCATCAGGCCCGATGCATCGGCATCTACACCCAGTTCCTTCGCCGAGCAAAGCATGCCTTGCGATTCGACCCCGCGCAGCTTCGCCGCCTTGATCGCGATGCCGTTGGGCAACTGTGCGCCGATGGTGGCCAGCGGCGCTTTCAACCCGGCGCGCGCGTTCGGCGCGCCGCACACGATCTGCACCTCGCCGGAGCCGGTCTCGACGCGGCACACGCGCAGCTTGTCGGCATCCGGATGCGGCGTGCATTCGGCGATGCGCGCCACGATTACGCGATCGAGCTGCGTACCAAGCGCTTCGACCGACTCGACTTCCAGCCCGCTGAGCGTCAGGCGCTCGACCAGCCCTTCGCGACCGACGGGGATTTCGACAAGCGAGCGCAGCCAGTTTTCGGAGAATTTCATCTTTGGCTCCGCCAATCGGAAATCGGAAATCGGAAATCGGAAATCGGGCGAACGGTCGTATGCGATGCCGCAGCAACTCGATTTCCCATTGAGCTCGCGTAGCGAGCGGCCCATTTCCCATTTCCAGCCGTCATGCGAACTGCCTCAGGAACCGGACGTCGTTTTCGAAGAACGCGCGCAGGTCGGTGACGCCGTAGCGCAGCATTGCAAAGCGCTCCACGCCCAGGCCGAATGCGAATCCGGTGTAGCGCTCCGGGTCAATGCCGCAGTTCTCCAGCACTTTCGGATGCACCATGCCGGCGCCCAGCACTTCCAGCCAGCGCTCGCTGCCGTCTTCTCCGCTTTCGCCAGACGCGCTCCAGCGAATATCCACTTCGGCGGAGGGTTCGGTGAACGGGAAATAGCTAGGCCGGAAACGCATCGTGAAGTCCCGCCCGAAGAAGGCGCGCACGAATGCGGCCAACGTTCCCTTGAGGTCGGCGAAGCTCGCGGATTCGTCTACCAGCAGGCCTTCGACCTGATGGAACATCGGCGAATGGGTCTGGTCCGAATCGCTGCGGTAGACCTTGCCCGGCGCGATGACGCGTACCGGCGGCTGCTTGCCGCGCATGGCGCGGATCTGCACGGGGGACGTGTGCGTGCGCAACAGCCGCCCGTCCGGAAAATAGAACGTGTCGTGCATCGCGCGCGCTGGGTGGTGCGCGGGGAAATTCAGCGCTTCGAAATTGTGCCAGTCGTCCTCGATCTCCGGCCCTTCGGCGACGGAGTAGCCGAGCTGCGCGAAGATCGAAATGATGCGCTCCAGCGTACGCGTCACCGGATGCATCGAGCCGCGCTGCGCGGCGCGTCCGGGCAGCGTGACGTCCACGCTCTCGGAAGCCAGACGCTGGGCGAGTTCTGATTGCTCGAGCTGTTCGCGACGCGCGGCGATCGCTGAAGTCACCGTGTCGCGCGCGACATTGACCTCGGCGCCGCGCTGCTTGCGCTGTTCGGGCGGGAGTGCGCCGAGTGCCTTCAGTTCGGCGGTGATCGCACCGCTCTTGCCGAGCAGCGCCACGCGCAGCGCTTCCAGTGCGTCCAGCGAATCGGCTGCCGCGATACCGGCAAGCGCGGATTCGATGCGTGCGGTCAATGCGTCCATCACCCTCTCGCCAACATGTAGGGCGGGTTTCAACCCGCCATTCGCGATGCCGCGATTTTGCCTGGCGGGTCAAGACCCGCCCTACGACACACGAATGTAGCGGAAACAAAAAAGGCAGCGACGGTTTCCCGCCGCTGCCCGCTTTCAATCGTGGCGGACGCAGCGCGTCCGCCCGATCACGCAGCTTGCGCGGCCTTGGCCTTTTCCGCCAGCGCGCCAAACGCCGCGATGTCGTGCACCGCGATGTCGGCCAGGACCTTGCGGTCAATGCTGATGCCGGCCTTGTTCAGGCCGTCAACCAGGCGGCTGTACGACAGGCCGAACTGGCGCGCGGCGGCGTTGATGCGCACGATCCACAACGCGCGGAACTGGCGCTTCTTCTGCTTGCGGCCGATGTAGGCGTACTGCTGGGCCTTGGTGACCGCCTGCTTGGCAACGCGGTAGACCTTGCGCCGGGCGTTGTAATAGCCCTTGGCGGCGGCGATGGTTTTCTTGTGACGGCGACGCGCGGTGACGCCACGCTTGACTCGTGCCATGGTCGTCTCTCCTTACGCGTAGGGCAGCATGCGGGCGACGCGACCGGCGTCGCAATCGCGCACGTGGTTGGGTCCGCGCAGGTTGCGCTTACGCTTGGTCGCCTTCTTGGTCAGGATGTGCGACTTGAAGGCGTGCCCGGCCTTGAACTTGCCGGTGGCGGTCTTGCGGAACCGCTTGGCAGCGGCCCGGTTGGTCTTGATCTTGGGCATTTCGGAACTCCGTCTGGTTTTTGATTACTGACGATGGGCGACGACCTTGCGATCGCACTTTCCGTCCCTGCCCTCGTCGGCTTGTTGCGGCGTTGCCGCTGCCGCTTGTCCGCCCGCCGCTCCGCGGCCGGTCGGTTGCGCTTCATTGATGCGGAAGCGCGAAATCTTCGGTCCTACTTCTTCTTGGGGCCGATCATCATCGTCATCTGCCGCCCTTCCAGGCGCGGGAACTGCTCCACCACGCCCTCCTCGCCGATGTCGGTCTGGATGCGACGGGCCAGCGCGATGCCCAGTTCCTGGTGCGACATCTCGCGGCCGCGGAAGCGGATGTTGACCTTGACCTTGTCGCCCTCGGCCAGGAACCGCTGCATGTTGCGCAGCTTGATCTGATAATCGCCCACGTCCGTGGTCGGGCGGAACTTCAGTTCCTTGATCTCCTGCTGCCGGGTCTTGCGCTTGGCCGCGTGCGCCTTCTTCTGCTGCTCGAATTTGTACTTGCCGAAATCCATGACCCGGCAAACCGGCGGATCGGCATTCGGCTGGATTTCGACCAGATCCAGTCCGGCCTCTTCCGCCATGCCCAGCGCTTCGTCGCGGTCCAGGATCCCGACCTGTTCCCCATCGGCGCCGATCACGCGCACGCGCGGTACGCGGATCTCGTGGTTGCGCCGATTGCCTTTATTTTCGGTTGCGATACTTATTTCTCCTGTTCTCCGTCGGTATGTCCGACGGCCCATCCGTCAGCGCGGGGCGACCTCGCCCTGCAAACGTTCGATGAAGGCCGGAAGCGGCATGCTACCGAGATCCTCACCCGAACGCGCGCGCACGGAAACGGTGCCCGAGTCCTTCTCGCGATCGCCGACCACGAGCAACCAGGGCACCTTGTGCAAGGTATGCTCGCGAATTTTATAGCCGATTTTCTCGTTGCGCAAATCGGCCCGGGCCCGGAACCCGCGTTCGTTCAGCAACTTGGCTATTTCCCCCGCGTAATCGGCCTGGGCGTCGGTGATGTTGAGCACCGCCGCCTGCGTGGGGGCGAGCCAGGCCGGGAAGTTGCCGGCGTGGTGCTCGATCAGGATGCC